>CAMDAN010000013.1 GCA_945888535.1 Bordetella parapertussis | reverse complement strand
ATCACATCGTCACTTAAATAGGTGATATGACCAATCATGCGAGCAATGCGCAAGCCGCGCTTAGGCAACACGCCTTTTTGGTAAAAATTGCCGCCATGAAAATCGGGATCGGTCACGATAGCGCGACGGGCGACTTCGTTAAATGCGATGTTCTCGGCGGTGAGGTTGGGGGCGCTGGCAATGACCACTGCGTGTTTGACGCGCTCGGGGTATTGCAAAGCCCAACCCAAGGCCTGCATGCCGCCTAAGCTGCCGCCCATGACTGCGGCAAGTATTTCAATCCATAAACGATCAAGTAGCAAGGCCTGGGAGTTGACCCAATCTTCAACGGTCACCACTGGAAAATCTGCGCCATAGACCTGGCCGTTCGGGCTATCTGGGTTGGTATGCATCGGGCCGGTGGTACCAAAGCATGAGCCCAGGTTGTTGACCCCGATGACAAAAAATTTCTGGGTGTCTAAAGGCTTGCCCGGGCCAATCATGCTGTCCCACCAGCCTTCTGACTTGGCTTGGCCGGCGTAGGTTCCAGCTATATGGTGTGAGGCGTTGAGTGCGTGGCATACCAAAACCGCATTTGATTTATCGGCGTTCAGCGTGCCGTAGGTTTCAAAGGTGAGGTTGTAGGCACGAATCGACGCGCCGCTCTTTAACGCAAGCGGCGCTTCAAAATGCATGGATTGAGGAGTAGCGAGCAACATATAAACTAAATTAAAACCGCGACCCCTAAGGCCGCAAAAATCAGTGCGGAGACGGTATGCACCAAACGCATGGGTACCAAACGCGTCATCCGCTCACCCAACCAAACCACGGGCGCGTTCGCCAACATCATCCCTAGGGTTGTACCAGCAACCACCCACAAATACGCATGGTATTGCGCAACCAACATCACGGTGGCAATTTGCGTTTTGTCTCCCATCTCGGCTAAAAAGAAGGCAACCACAGTCGTTCCAAAAACGCCCCAACGCGGCTGCGTGTCGGATTGCGCATCGTCAAGGGTATCGGGGATCAACATCCAAACGGCCATTGCAATAAAAGAGCCCGCCAAAACCCAGCGCAAAATTTCAGGGCCTAAAAACGTGGTCACCCAAGCCCCGACGGCACCCGCTAACCCATGGTTGACCAAGGTGGCTACCAAAATTCCCCAGACAATGGGCCAAGGCTTGCGAAACCGCACCGCCAAAACCAGCGCCAAGAGTTGCGTTTTGTCGCCCATCTCAGCAAGCGCGACGATACCAGTTGAGACTAAGAATGCTTCCATGGGAGAGGATGGTAACTCCCCAGCGCCTGAGCGCGGTAAAGTCAGCATTGTCTTAAAAGTCCCAATCGGACCTCTCAATGAAAAATACCTACCGAATTTTGTTGATGCTTGCCTGCTTGGGCGGCGCCCTGTCTGTTCTAAGCGCAGCGTACGTAGCGCATTTGCCTGGGCTCGGTGAGGCTACTTTGCGCTCACTTCATTCGGCGATGCAGATGCTGCAGTTCCATGCGCTAGCCCTATTGGTGGTGGCGTGGATGGGTCAGGATGAGAGGTTCAGGTGGCCCTTGTTTTTAAGCGCATTGTTTTTCTTGGCCGGGATATTGATGTTCAGTGTCAACATCCTGTTGAACCAACTCTTTGGCATGGGCCTGTTCAAACCGCTTACGCCGTTTGGAGGAATGGCCTTCGTTCTGGGTTGGCTGGCGCTGGGGCTGTCCGTGATGAAAAAAAAGTCACCCGAAGGTGACTTGTAAACATCTCCGAGGAGACTTCGTTGGAACTACAAAATTGATTTTGGAGACTGTGACAGCAGTGGGGTGAACTTTAGGCGGCTTCAACGATCCGCGGTATCCCCCAAATGGGTGAATTTCAGGATTTATTTTGCTTTTAAAAGCGCTGGCGTGGCGCAGAGCATAAAAGTTCATGAAGTGGCAGCCCAAAAACAGGGGACTTGGCCCCAAAAATTGAGTGGGTAGCTCATGTCTAAGTAGATTTTTGATTCACGCGCTTAGAAAGCGCTTCAGCTGATTCTTTACGCTCGCTGTAGCGATCGACCAAGTAGGGGGCACTATCGCGGGTTAGAAGCGTGAACTTCACCAGCTCCTCCATCACATCAACCACTCTGTCGTAATAAGCCGAGGGCTTCATACGGCCATCCTCCTCAAACTCTAAAAAAGCTTTCGCCACAGAGCTCTGATTTGGAATCGTCAACATCCGCATCCAGCGGCCAAGTATTCGCATTTGGTTCACGGCATTGAAAGATTGCGATCCTCCGCTGACCTCCATCACTGCCAAGGTTTTCCCCTGCGTGGGACGAACAGCCCCAAGAGACAGAGGGATCCAGTCAATCTGACTTTTCATGATGCCCGTCATGGCGCCGTGACGTTCAGGCGAACACCAAACCATGCCCTCAGACCATGCAGCCAAGTCTCGTAATTCTTTGACCTTTGGATGTGAGTCAGGTGCGGCATCGGGTTGCGGTAGACCCAAGGGATCAAACACCCTTACCTCTGCACCCATCGCTTTTAGCAACCTAGCTGCTTCTAATGTCAAAAGCTTGCTGTATGAGCGCTCCCGTAACGAGCCATACAACATCAAAATTCTTGGCGGATGGGTTGACGCCTGCTTAGGCGCTAATAAGGCCTGTTGCGGAGATTGGAAACAACGCTCATCCAGGTTGAGCAATTTATCAGTGAACTTAGACACGCAAACCCTTTTCGTTGATGACCACTTCGCCACCCTCTTTTGTAAAAGTCCCATGCTGATCCACAAGGATATCGACAACAACCTCGGGTTCAACGCCTGAATTTCGAATCAGGGCTAATCTATTGCGGGATGTTTCGCAGTTCGGGTTGGGAAAAATAGTGATCATTTGAATTGCTTGTGCGGTTGTTTATTGACGTTAATTACGTACAGGGCGCAAACGGATAGAACTCCAAGTGCGAAGGTTAGTCCTAGTGCGCCCGCCCCCCAATGGGTTAACGCCACTCCAAAAATCCATGGCGCAAATGCTGAACTTAATCGTGCAGGAAACATGATCCAACCTTGCCTGTAGCCGTATCCGCTAGGGCCAAATAGGGCAAGCGGCAAGGTTCCTTTGGCGATTGTCAGTACACCGTTGCCAGCCCCGTGCAGAAATGCAAAAACCGGTGCTACAACTGGCCCAAAAAGCGCCAACATGAGAGCGCCTAATGGATGCGCCATTGCCGCAAGACGGGCTGAAAACAAGGGGTGCATTTTGCGCAACAGCCCAAACTCGAAAATTCTTGCCAGCACTTGAGCCGGTCCAATGATGGCGCCAATGGCAATCGCAGCGACCAAGCTGACGCCAGTCGCTTCTAGCATTCTTGGCCAGTGTGATGCCATTGCAGTGCTTGTAAACCAAGTTGCCGAAAACACAAAAGACAGAAGAAGGGCCTGTTTCCATGTTGGCGCTGTCTCTTCTTTTGATAGCTCAGACGGCGTGTCTGTTGGCGTCTTAACACCCTCACTTTCATACGAATTAGCCGAACGCTTGACGGACGATAGCCAATCAATTGCCAAATTAAGCGGCAAGGCTAGCAATAAGTGCAAAAAAGCCCATGTCCAACAAGCCTCTCGCCACCCCCAATAACTCAGAATCCAACCGCTCAATGGCCAGCCAACCGTACTTGCAAAGCCCGCAATGAGCGTGATGCCAGTAATGGCGGATCTTGCATCGTGTCCATAAATTCGAACCAAAGTTGAAAAGGCTGACTCATAGAGACCGCCTGCCATGCCCACGCCAATCACGAACCAAGAGAGATAAAGTGCAAACTCACTATTGGCAAATCCTAGAAGGGCTAGACCACCTGCAAACAATATATTTGATGCAGGCAATACTCTGTGTCCGCTCAAAGAGTCGATCACCTTTCCAAACATAGGACCGAACACAGCGGAGACTACAAGAGCCATTGAAAATGCTAGATAAAAATCTGAGGCGTCAACTCCTAAAGTCAGAGAAATTGGAGTAGCAAGAATGGCAGGCAAGTAATAGGTAGAGGCCCACGCGATTGTTTGTGTCACTCCCAAACTTGCGACTAATGGCCATGACTTGCTCACCATAGACAGACTAACGCTTGTGCTTATCGGGGTACGCTAAGGCCTGATGCAATGCCAATCCCAGAGCGCCACCAATGACCTGCGCAACCATAAAGGCAGGTACATCGGAAGGTGAGATGCCTGCAAAGGTGTTGCTGAACATGCGGCCGAAGGCTGCAGCGGGGTTCGCAAAAGAGGTACTGGCAGTGAACCAATATGCCGCACCGATATAGCAAGCCACGATAGAAGATGCCTTGCCTTGCGGGGAGCGCAAGATCACGAATAGCAACCCAGCAGTAGCGACTGCTTCAGCGAACCATTGCGCAGGGCCGGTTCTCACTTTTGCGGACCATTGCAATATTTCAAGCTCAAACATTGCATGGGCTGCCCAAGCGCCCAAGGCGGCACCGATGAGTTGCGCAATCAGATAGCCAACCAAATGATGACGCGCCAAGTCTTTGCGAAACGCCATAACCATTGAAACAACGGGATTGAAGTGCGCCCCACTAACAGGCCCGAGTGTTTCAATCAATACATAAAGGGCAAAGACGGTGGCGAGGGTATTGGCTAGAAGAGCAACGGCTGTGTTTCCAACCGCCAATTGTTCCGCCATGATGCCTGAGCCAATCACGGCACACAACAAAGCGGCGGTACCAACTAGCTCAGCAAAATACCGTCTCCAATGGCTCATTTCTTGGCTAGCTCGCGAGCTGAATTTTCCAACGCCATCTTGCTGAGGCTTGTTAAAGGTAGGCTGGTGAAGAGTTCAAGACGCCTTTTAATTTGATGCAGCGTTTGCTTGAAAGCTTCCAGTTTTTGCTCATCCGTTCCAACTGTCTCAGATGGATCTGCATAGCCCCAATGCGCGGTGGCTGGTTGACCTGGCCAATATGGACAAACTTCTCCTGCCGCGTTGTCGCAAACAGTGATCACCAAATCCATATGCGGCGCATCCGGTGTCGCAAAAACGTCCCAGCTTTTGCTGGTTAACTCACCCGTTGGAATTCCTGCTTTATCCAGTGTGGCAATGGCCATTGGATTGGGTTTTTGATTGTCCCTGGGGCTACTACCCGCTGAAAAGGCTTTGAATTTGCCTTTGCCTAAATGGTTAAGCAAGGCCTCCGCCAAAATGCTTCGAGCCGAGTTGTGGGTGCACAAGAAAAGTACGTTCAAGGGTGTTGCTTCAGTCACTTTGGAGTCCTTAGGTTTAACAGGTTTTACAAATTTCCTCAGGATTCACCTCGCAGGCGTCCCCTTGGCAACAGTTTTGAGACAGATAAGCCAGTACCGCATTCATGCGGTCGTACTGCGCTCGGTAAATCAGGTTGCGACCACTGCGCTCCTGAGAAATCAGATCAGCGTGCATCAACTCTTTCAAGTGAAATGACAGCGCATTAGCCGCGATTCCTAGCGCTTGCGCCATCAAAGCAGGCGTTAGGCCATCACGGCCTTTGACAACCAAGGCGCGAAAAATCTGCAGTCGATGGGGCTGGGCCAATGCGGCAAGGGCAGCGATGACGAATTTATCTTCCATACTTCAATGATAATTGAAGTATGTGACTATTTTATGAACCCATGAAAACTCGCTGATCGTTCTTAATCGCAGAGTACGACTGAGTTGCAAATGCAGAAAACCGACCACCATGAAAGGCTGATCGTTGATGCTAAAATCAAAGGAAGTCGCATTACAAAGCTCGCCCCTCCTGCGGCGCGGTTATGGCAAGACACGTTGCCGCCATGACGAAGAGCAATCGACTGCACCAATGCCAAGCCTAGACCGACGCCGCCATCGTGTTCTGATGCGCCAGGTAAGCGGTAAAACGGCTCAAAAATTCGGGTTTGTAAGGCCTCAGGTACTCCGGGGCCTTGGTCGTTCACTTGAATCACGGCAAAGCCATTCTCTTGATGCAGCAACACGCTGACATCGCCTGCGCCGTAGCGCCGCGCGTTTTCAAGCAGGTTGCGGACCGCGCGACGCAGCAACTTGCTGATGCCTGGAACCATGACGCTTGCGTCTTGGGTTTCGAGGTGTGCGGAGGTTCGGGCGCATTCCTCAGCAGCTAAGCCGACCAAGTCAACCGACTCAACTGACCCTAAATCAGATTCCTTGGCATCAAGACGACTTGCTAGCAAAATCTCATCGATCAGTTGGTCTAACTCAGCCAGGTTGCGCTCAATTTCAAGTCGCCGTTGTAAGGTGCTCGCATTGGACCCATCACCCATGAGTTCGAGTCCCATGCGAATGCGTGTGAGAGGTGATCGCAGCTCATGTGAGGCATTGGCTAAAAGCGATTTTTGTGAGGCCAGTAAAGCGTCGCGGGCTTTCACTAAATTTTCAATATGCTCAGCCGCAGCGTTGAATCGCTCTGCCAGCAAACCCACCTCATCGCCACCTGTGATGGGCGCTCTGACACTCAATTCGCCATTGCCCCAGCGTTGCATGCTGCTTTGCAAGGTTTCCAATCTGCGGGTGAGGCGGCGCACGATGGGGTAGGTGGCTAAAGCGACAGCCACGGCGACTAAGCCTAGCGTCCAAAAAAATCCAAAGGGTGCAGTCAATCCCGTTCGCGGTGGGCGGGGCAGGTGCAAGTGAACCGTTTGGCCGTCTTGAAGCTGAACGGTGAATTCAGGACCACGCCCAAACTGTCCCACGGGCTCTGCATCTGAGTCGCGTGTTTCATGGTGGCGCGGCTCGGCGTGTTCGCGCTCTTCCTCGTTGTGATGATTCCTCGGGCCGTGATGGGGATGATCTGCTTTTCCGGTTCCAATGATTTCACCTTGGGCATTGCGAACAACCACTTCGCGTAGCGGAGGGTCAGCGGCCATGCGCCAAGCCATGCCAACCAAAAAAGTAAGCACCGCAACAGCCAAGACCACAGCGAGCCAGATACGAACGTAGAGCTTTTGAAACATCGACGCGAAATTAATCTTGTTGACGCGCAAAAACGTAACCCACGCCGCGCACTGTCAATATGCGCTTGGGTGATTTGGCATCGACTTCAATGGCAGCGCGAATGCGCCCCATGTGTACATCAATCGACCGGTCAAACGCTTCAAGTTCGCGGCCACGAACGGCCTCCATGATTTGGTCGCGCGTAAGGACGCGCCCGGCCCTCTCTGCCAAGGCCACCAACAAGTCAAACTGGTAGGAAGTCAGGTCGCAAACCGTGCCAACAACAGACACGGTGCGGGTATCTCGGTCAATAGCAAGCGTACCAAAGTGCAACTCTTTTTGGTTGCCGGAGATAGGAGCGGGTTCTGATTTGCGTCGCAAAATCGCTCGAATACGCGCTAGTAATTCTCGGGGCTCGAATGGCTTAGGAAGGTAATCATCAGCGCCAATTTCTAAGCCAATGATCCGGTCCATCGGGTCGCCTTTGGCTGTCAGCATCAAGACGGGTGTTTGGCCTGCGCTGCCGGCTAAGGCGCGAATGGAGCGGCAGACTTCAAGCCCATCGATATCGGGCAGCATCAAGTCCAAAATTACCAAATCAATGCCGGAGCCGGTGCCTTCAGAGCGCAAATGCGCCAACCCACTGTGGCCGTCGGCAGCCCGCGAAACGCGAAAACCGTTTTGCTCCAAATACTCGCCCACCATGGCGGCGAGTCTGGAATCGTCTTCAATCATCAAAAGGTGTTGGCTCATGGCGCTCAGTCTAGTCTTCTTGGGGTGACTGGAGATGGCGTAGAGCTAAAGCGACGGTAAAGTTTGGTAAACCTTCTACCTGGTTTTGGTTCGCGATGCCAATGCCACCAAGATCAGCACCGGAACTCCAAGCAAAGCGGTGCTGGTAAAGAAGTCGGCATAGCCAAAAGCGTCTACGTACTTCCCTGAAAACCCTGCGACAAATTTAGGTAGTAGCAGCATCATGGAGCTAAAGAGTGCGTATTGCGTCGCGGAGTACTGTACGTTGGTGAGAGAAGACAGGTAGGCAATAAAAGCAGAGGAAGCAATACCGCCTGCCAAGTTGTCAGCGGAGACAACCCACACCAACGCCGTCACGTCATGCCCACGGGTACTCAGCCATGCAAACAACAAATTGCTGGCAGCGCTCAAAATCGCGCCGAGCATCAACACCCGCATCACGCCTATGCGCAAAGACAAGATGCCACCGACAAAGGCGCCCACCAAAGTCATCGCTACGCCGTATACCTTGGTGACTGCGGCAACCTCATCTTTGCTAAACCCCATATCGACATAAAACGGGTTGGCCATGATCCCCATCACCACATCACTGATACGGTAAGTGGCGATCAAGCCAAGAATCAGAGCAGCTTGCCAGCGGTAGCGCCCAATGAAGTCAGCGAACGGCTCAACCAAAGCACCGCGCAACCATTCACCGATGTTTTTCGATGGCGCAATGGCGCGTTGAAAAGGCTCTTGAGAAAACAGCACCGTCAAAACGCCGGGCAACATCGAAACCGCCATCACGAGATAGGCGATTTGCCACGGTCCATGTTGGTAAGGAGCGGCAACACCCGCAACCGCGCTCGGAATTTCAGCCCGCGCAGCAATCCAAAGCGCACCGGCGCCTGACCAAATCATCGCTAATCGGTAACCGGTCTGGTAAGTGGCTGCCAAAGCGGCTTGGTGCTCGGTGTCGGCCGACTCAATGCGAAACGCATCAAGCGCAATGTCTTGGGTTGCAGAGCCAAAAGCCACCGCGATCGCACACCAGACCACCGGGGCGAGAGACTGTTGCGGATCGGTCATTGCCATACTGACCAAGGCCAGCATGATGACGGCCTGCGATGCCAGGAGCCAGCTCCTCCTGCGCCCTAAAGTACGGGTCAGCCAAGGAATAGGCATGCGGTCGACCAAAGGAGACCACACCCACTTAAAGCCATAAGCCAAACCCACCCAGCTTAAAAATCCAATCGTGGTACGGTCAATGCCGGCTTCTCGCAGCCAAAAACTCAAAGTCCCAAAAACCAAAAGCAAGGGAAGACCTGCCGAGAAACCCAAGGAGAGCATGCGCAAAGAGGCCGGCTCCAAGTAGACTTTGAGGGTTTGGGCCCAAGTCAGCTTGGGCGCAGAAGTGGATGAGGCGTCAGGGCTGTGGGGCGAGGCTTGCATGCGGGCAATAATAATGGATAGGAAGAAACGGATGTTTCATTTAAATGCTTTAAAAAACATGACGGGGTTTGCCAGTGCCGTGACCCTTGCCGTGGCCGTATTTGCGGTTTGGTCCCCAAACGCAGCGGCCCGTGAAGGGGTGCAGGTGGGCGAGGCTTCAGGCTTTAGCAAACTGGTACCCGCCGACCAGGTAGAGCGCCAAGCGGCTTTGCAATACCGCGAAACCCTGGCCGAGGCGGCAAAACAACAAGCCTTAGCGCCTGCTGATAACGCCCAGCTGAAAAGACTGCGTGAGATTGCCCAAAAAATTATTCCTTTCGCCAACGAATGGAACCCGCGCGTGAACCAATGGAAGTGGGAAATTAATCTCATTGGCTCGAACCAAATCAACGCCTATTGCATGCCCGGGGGCAAAATTGTTTTCTACACCGGAATCATCAAAACACTCAATCTGAGCGACGATGAGATTGCCGTTGTCATGGGCCACGAAATGGCCCACGCCCTGCGCGAGCACGCCCGTGAGCGCATGGGCAAAAGCACAGCCACCCAAGGCTTGGCGCGTTTGGGCGGCTTATTGGCCTCGAGCTGGCTGGGGATCGACCCGAATCTGGCGGACGCGGTCGCACAAGGCGGGGCGAATTTACTGACATTGAAGTTTGGGCGTGAAGACGAATCAGAAGCCGATTTGGTCGGCATGGAATTGGCCGCTCGTGCCGGTTTCGATCCCCGCGCAGGGGTCACCCTGTGGCAAAAAATGGCAGCCGCAAATAAAGGCGCACCGCCGCAATGGCTCTCTACCCATCCCTCAAGCAGCTCGCGTATTTCTGATATGGAAGCCAGTCTTCCACAAGTGATGCCGCTGTATGAGCGCACTAAAAAATAAATGGATGACAGACGCTCTATTTGAGTCGATGTATTTTGATACCGCGCCGGATATCAAAATACACGCCAAAGTGACAGGCCCCGTGGATGCGCCTGTGCTTTTATTTGTTCACGGGTTCCCTGAGTTTTGGTACGCCTGGCGTGAGCAGTTGTCGGATTTAGGGCGCGACTACCGCTGTGTTGCGATAGATTTGCGCGGTTTCAATTTGTCTTCGCAGCCTGCGCAACTAGACGCGTACAAACCAAGCAAAATTTTGGCGGATGTGTGCGCTGTGATCCAAGCTTTGGGTGCGCCGATCCAAGCCCTGATCGCCCACGACTGGGGCGGGGCGGTGGCATGGAGTTTGGCGGCACAACATCCGCAACTATTGAAAAAATTTGCCATCCTCAACTCCCCCCACACGCTGGCTTTCGCCAATGCCTTGGCGCATGATCCTGAACAAATTGCGGCGAGCTTGTACATGAACTGGTTGCGCAAACCCGGCAGCGAAGACGCGCTTGCTAAAAAGCAGTTTCAACTTCTGTGCGCCATGGCTGACATCCAAACCCCAGAAGACTTGGCCGCCTACAGAGCGTGTTGGAGCAAAGGGCTTACCGGCGGATGCAACTACTACCGCTCGTCCCCCTTGCATCCGGATGACCCAGACGTGCCAGAACAGAACGGGCGTATGGCCGCTTTGGCTGCGCAATTACAAACCCAAGCGGAAAACTTCAAGGTCAAGGTCCCGACCCAAGTGATTTGGGGCGAGGCAGACACCGCGCTGCGCCCCGTTTTATTAGACGGCTTGAACCAATGGGTTTCTGATTTGCGCATTCACCGCATAAGCGGCGCAAGCCATTGGCTGGCTCGTACCCACGCCACTGAAGTCAACCGCGTACTCCGAGAATTTTTAGCCTAATGCAACATACACCACTGTATGTGAGGCAGTTACACTGAAGAGATTCATGTTCAAGTTTTTTGGAGTTTGTTTGCATGGTGGCACTTCCGCTTATTTCTGACGTTCTTCGCACCCCTGAAGAATGTTTCTTTAACCTTCCCGACTATCCATTCGCAGCGCACTACACCGAGCTTGGTGGTTTGCGTATTGCCCATGTGGATGAAGGTCCGCGCGATGGACCCATCGTGTTGTTGATGCACGGTGAGCCCGCCTGGTCTTACTTGTACCGCAAGATGATTCCCGTGCTCGTGAGCGCGGGCTTGCGTGTGATTGCCCCCGATTTGGTGGGTTTTGGGCGCTCCGACAAACCCGCCCATGCCAAAGATTACTCGTACTTCAACCATGTGCAGTGGATGAAAGCATGGGTGGAAGCCAACCAGTTTGAGCACATGACCTTTTTTGGCCAAGACTGGGGCTCCTTGGTGGGCTTGCGTGTGGTGGCTGAAATGCCAGAACGCTTTGACCGGGTTGTGTTGGCCAATGGGGCCTTGCCCACCGGTACCACCCCGGTTCCGTTTGCATTCAAAGTGTGGCGTGCTTTTGCCCGATTTAGTCCGTGGTTCCCGATTGGAAAAATCGTCAAAGCGGGTTGCACCAATGGTTTGACCCTTCATGAAGTAGCTGCGTACGACGCACCCTTCCCCACCTCCAAGTACCGCGTTGGCGCTCGCGTTTTTCCTGGGTTTGTACCGACTACGCCCACCGATCCAGAGCGGACAAACAACGAAGCTGCCTGGGAAGTTTTTAAACAGTGGAACAAACCCTTTCTCACTTTGTTTAGTACCCGTGACCCCATCACCAAAGGCGGGGAGGTCATGTGGCAAAAACTGGTCCCCGGCGCCCAAGGCCAACCCCATACCAAAATTCGTGGCGCGTCGCATTTTTTGCAAGAAGACAAAGGCAGCGAAGTCGCCGAGCACATTGTTAAATTTATTCGCAAAACAAAATAACGGCTGAAATACGCGCTAAAAAGGCGCTTAATGGGGCTTCACTCCAAAGGCCTCCATGAACCCCGCACCCTTGGGCTACCTGACCAAGCAAGAAAGTATTGCGGTGCAGGGCGTCTCCAATATGGTGATCCGATCGCTGCAGGACAAGCAGCAGTTTTATGACCCCTTGGAGCTTGCATTGCGCTTGGGAATTTCATCGGCCACTTGGCCTTTGTTTGGATTGCTTTGGCCTTCGGGATCACGACTGGCTGAGCGCATGGCCCAAAGACCTGTTGTCGCAACTGAGCACATCTTGGAAATCGGCTGTGGCTTGGCGCTGTCTAGTTTGGTAGGGCACCGCCGAGGTGCAGATATGACCGCTAGCGACTGCCACCCCTTGGCGGGTGAGTTTTTGGCAGAAAACGTGCGACTCAATGGCCTGCCTCCCTTGAAGTACCGCCATGGGCACTGGGGCCGTCTGCCATTTGAAGATGACGCATCGGTGGCTGCGCCAGCACCGAGTCTGGACGCAGACGTCAGCGGCCGGTTTGAACTGATTATTGGCAGTGATATTTTGTACGAACGCGATGAGGGAGGCGCACTCGCAGACTTCATTGAAAGCCACGCCGCTGCAAGTTCAGAAGTGTGGGTGGTAGACCCCAACCGAGGCAACCGGGCCCACTTTCACCGCAACATGACCGCGCTTGGATTTACCTTAATAGAAGAAAAAATTGACCGCCCGAGCGACGGCGATATAGATGCTTACAAAGGCCGGATGCTGACGTATTCCCGGGCGATGTAGCTCCAGCTAAGCTGAGGGTATTTTTCGGCTTCTTTCCAATCGTCATTAAATTGAGGCAAACTCCTTTGCGAAGAACCGAGTCATTGCCCCTTTGTCTATGTACCAATCGTTAAAAACAGTCAGCAGAACCACTAGCTCGCTCGCACTCGCAATGGTGCTAGCCTTGTCGGCCTGCTCAAGCCTTCTGCCGTCGCCACCCCCGCCTGCAAGCATTGCTCCGCAATGGTTGGCCCCCTTGCCGCACCAAGGTAGCGTGGGTGGCTTGTCGCAGTGGTGGCAGCAGCAAGGCGACCCCTTGCTCGTGTCCTTGATCGAAGCAGCGCAGCGCCAAAGCCCAACGGTTGCCAAAGCCGCCACGCGCATTGAAGAAGCCCGCGCCAACCAAGCGTTGGCTAACTCTGCGCTGCTCCCAAACCTGAGCGCCCAAATCGGCTCGACCCGCGGCGTGTCGCAAGTCGGGATTCCGGTTGCAACGAGCACACAGCTTGGCGTTCTTTCGTCGTGGGAGCTCGATGTGGTGGGCGCCAACAGCGCAGTCAGCAAAGCCTCGGTAGCCCAAGTCGAAGGGTCACAGGCCCAGTGGCATGAAGCCCGAGTGTCTGTGGCCGCTGAAGTGGCGAACGTATATTTTTCGCTATTTGGTTGCAGGCAAATGCAAGCCTTGGCCCAAGGCGATGCACAGTCGCACCTAGAAACGGCCCGCCTAGTAGCGATCAATGCTAAGGCGGGTTTTGTTGCCGAGTCGTTTGCCGCACTCGCCCGCGCTAGTGCAGCTGACAGCAACAGCCGTTGGACCCAGCAAACCGGCCAATGTGAAATTTTGACGAAAAGCCTGGTCGTTTTAACAGCCATGCCAGAAGCCGAGTTGAAAGCCCGGTTGCAAAAAAGTTTCGAGCATCCTAAAAAAACGCTTCCTTTTGCAGTGCCTAGCGTGCCTGCGCAAACGATTACCCAACGCCCGGATGTGTATTCCGCAGAGCGCGATTTGGTGGTCGCTGCAGCTCAAGTGGGTAGCGCCAAAGCACAGCGCCTTCCGCGCTTGAGCTTGAACGGATCGATTGGCGCTTTGCGCGTCGGAACCGGTGGCATCGAGCAAGATGAATCAACTTGGTCGTTCGGCCCGCTGACTTTAAGCCTGCCCCTGTTTGACGGCGGCCGGCGAGTGGCAGCGGTAACTGCTTCTGAGAGCGCTTACCAAAGCGCTATCGTGGGCTACCAATTCAAGGTACGTAACGCGGTGCGCGAGGTTGAAGAGGCTTTGGTCAACTTAAGCAGCAGCCAAGCCCGCGAAACCGATTCCCAAGTCGCCAGCCAAGGCTACGGTCAATCACTGGCAGCAACCCAGGCGCGTTTTAACCAAGGCATGGCCAGTCTGGTCGAGCTCGAAGACGCCCGTAGAAATGCCTACGCAGCCCACTCGGCATTACTTGCATTACAAATGCAGCGCAACCTCGCGTGGGTCGCTTTATACCGTGCAGTAGGGGGTGGTTTTGAGCCCCAGCAGTCCAACGTTAATTAGCAAAGAGTTTTGACATGAACCGTATTCAAAGCCAACCCCGCGCAGTGGGCCTCATCACGACCCTCCTTGTGACTTGCATCGGCCTTGGAATGGGCTTGTATGGAGTTAATGCTGCAGAGCCCAACAAACCCACAGCTGCTGCATCAAAGCCCGCAGAGAAACCTGCTGAAAAGCCACCAGAAAAACCCGTAGAAAAGGTAGCAGCGAAAGCGGCTTTAACCGTCTCGGTGGTACAAGCCAAAAGCACCACACTTCCTATCAAGCTCGCCGCTAACGGAGGTGTTGCCGCTTGGCAAGAAGCGTCGATAGGCGCTGAGGTCAGCGGTTTGCGCATTGCTGAAATCAATGCCGCAGTGGGATACCAAGTCAAGCGCGGCCAGGTTTTGGCAAGCTTCGCAACCGAAAGCGTTCAATCCGATGTCGCTTTAGCGCGGGCCATGCTTGCCGAAGCCAAAGCCAATGCGGCGGATGCGACTCTCAATGCCGACCGAGCCCGTTCAGTGCAAGCCAGCGGCGCTATCAGCGCCCAAATGTTCAACCAGTATTTAACCCAAGAGCAAACCGCCAAAGCCCGCGTGGACTCGGCCAGCGCCCAGTTAGATTCTCAGCTTTTGCGTTTGAAACACACGCAAGTGATAGCGCCTGACTTTGGCATCATCTCCGCCCGCAGCGCCACCGTAGGCTCCGTGGTGGGGGCTGGGACAGAGTTGTTCAAACTCATTCGCCAAGGTCGTTTGGAGTGGCGGGCTGAAGTGACATCCTCCGAAATGGCGCGGATCCCTGTGGGCTCGGCGGTGACCGTCACAGCGCCCGGTGGCGTTAAATTCAAAGGCAAGGTGCGCATGTTGGCGCCCACTGTGGATGCGCAAACCCGCAACGGCTTGGTTTATGTGGATCTGATTGGTCCCGTCGAATCTGGCACCGCATCGGTTGGCGCGTTCAAGCCCGGCATGTATGCCAAAGGCGAGTTTGAATTGGGAAGTTCTACCGCACTGACGGTTCCGCAATCAGCCGTGGTGGTGCGTGATGGCTTTAGCTATGTTTACCGCGTAGGCGCTGACAACTTGGTCAGCCAACTCAAAGTACAAACCGGCCGCATGGTGGGAGACCACCTTGAAATTCAAACTGGGGTGGGCCCCAACGACAAGTTGGTTGCCAGCGGTGGGAGTTTCTTGAGCCAAGGCGACTTGGTCAAAGTCGTTCCCGCGCCCGCTGCTGCTGCCAAATAAGAGGCTAATGCTATGAATGTCTCCGCATGGTCGATTAAAAATCCGATTCCCGCCGTCATGCTCTTTGTGATGCTGACGTTTGCTGGAATCTTGGCCTTCAAGTCGATGAAGGTGCAGCAGTTCCCTGACCTCGAACTTCCTACGGTCGCCGTGTCTGCTTCGCTGCCCGGTGCTGCCCCTGCGCAACTCGAGACCGAAGTCGCTCGCAAATTAGAAAACGCGATTGCGCCATTGCAGGGTTTGAAAAACATTTACACCAAGGTCCAAGACGGCGGCGTCTTGGTGACTGCCGAGTTTCGTTTAGAAAAGCCAACCCAAGAGGCGGTTGATGATGTGCGCTCGGCCATGCAAAGCGTGCGCTCCGAGTTGCCAAGCGATGTGCGCGACCCGGTGGTCAGCAAAATCAATCTCTCCGGTGCGCCTATCTTGGCCTTTACCGTGCGAGCGCCGAGCATGGACGACGAAGCCTTGAGTTGGTTTGTCGACAACACCGTTGCGCGGCGATTGTTGGGTGTCAAAGGCGTGGGCTCGGTGGCCCGCGTCGGCGGGGTCAACCGGCAAGTGGAAGTTGCACTGGACCCGATGAAGCTTCAAAGCTTGGGCGCAACTGCCGCTGAAATTTCTCGCCAACTCAAACAAGTACAAACCGAAAGCGCCGGTGGGCGGGCTGATTTAGCGGGCAGCGAACAACCGATGCGCACCCTGGCGACCGTTAAAACTGCAGAAGAACTCGCACGCCTGGAACTGGCCTTGAACAACGGCCAACACATTCGCCTTGATGAAGTGGCAACAGTCAAAGACACCGTGGCCGAGCCCCGCGCGTTGGCGCTTTTAAACGGCGTGCCCGTGGTCGGTTTTGAGGTGACTCGTAGCAAAGGCGCTAGTGAAGTCGAAGTGGGCGCTGCGGTTCAAGCTGCGCTTAAAGAACTCAAGCAACAACACCCCGATTTGGAACTCACCCAAGCCTTTGACTTTGTGCAACCCGTTGCCGAAGAATTCGAAGGCTCGATGATCATGTTGTTAGAAGGTGCGGTACTAGCGGTGATTGTGGTGTGGCTCTTTTTGCGCAATGCGCGGGCCACGTTTGTTTCTGCAGTGGCCTTGCCGCTATCGGTGATCCCTGCTTTCATTGGCATCGCTTACCTCGGTTTTTCCATCAACACCGTTACGCTTTTAGCCTTATCGTTGGTGATTGGCGTCTTGGTGGACGATGCGATTGTGGAAGTTGAAAACATTGAGCGCCACTTAGACATGGGCAAAACCCCGATGCAAGCGGCGATGGAAGCGGCTGACGAAATTGGCTTGGCAGTGATTGCCACTACTTTCACCTTGATTGCTGTTTTCTTGCCCACTGCTTTTATGAGTGGAATTCCCGGCAAGTTTTTTAAACAGTTTGGTTGGACTGCAGCCTTGGCTGTTTTTGCATCGTTGGTAGTGGCGCGAGTGCTGACACCCATGATGGCGGCCTACTTGATGAAACCCAGCAAGGGCGGCCACAAAGAACCCTTTTGGATGGGGGCTTATTTAAAGGTGAGTCGCTGGGCCTTGAACCACCGTTGGATCACCATGACGGGAGCAGCTGCGTTTTTTGTCGGCTCCATCATGCTGATTCCCTTGTTGCCTACGGGCTTTATTCCGCCTGACGATAACTCTCAAACCCAGGTGTACCTCGAGCTTCCTCCGGGCGCGACCTTGGCCCAAACCCGTGACACCGCAGAAGCCGCTCGCAAACTTCTTACCAAGGTGGAGCACATCCAGAGCATCTACACCACTATCGGGGGTGGCGCCGCAGGCTCAGATCCTTTTGCGCCCGCAGGCGCGTCCGAAGTTCGCAAAGCCACACTCACCGTTCTTTTGAGCGAGCGCGGCAAACGCCCGCGCAAACAAGGCATCGAAAACAACATTCGCGCTGCGATGTCGGCTTTGCCTGGAGTACGCAGCAAAGTGGGCTTGGGCGGCTCTGGTGAAAAGTACGTGCTTGTGCTCGCGGGGGAAGACCCGCAAGCCTTAACGCTTGCAGCGGCTGCGGTTGAGAGAGATTTACGCACCATCCCTGGTTTGGGCAGCATCACGAGTAGCGCAAGTTTGATTCGTTCAGAAATCGCCGTTCGCCCTGACTTTGTTCGGGCTGCTGATCTTGGAGTAACCAGTAGTGCAATTGGCGATACCTTACGAATCGCAACCGTGGGTGACTACGACACCGCTGTGGCCAAACTCAATTTAAGCCAACGCCAAATCCCCATCATCGTCAAACTCGAGCAAACTGCTCGCCAAGACCTCGAAGTCTTAGGCCGCCTTGCCATTCCTGGCGCCAAGGGTCCGGTCATGCTCAGCCAAGTCGCAACCCTTGAAGTCACGGGCGGCCCCGCTGTCATTGACCGCTTAAACCGAAGCAGAAACATCACCTTTGAAGTCGAGCTCTCGGGTGCGGCGTTGGGTGACGTCACTGCCGCCGTAGACAAACTCCCCGCCATCAAAAACCTTCCTGCTGGAGTAAAGCAACTCACCTTGGGTGATGCCGAAGTGATGGCTGAACTGTTCGAAAGTTTTGGCTTGGCCATGCTCACGGGCGTGTTGTGTATTTACATTGTGTTGGTCTTGCTGTTTAAAGACTTTTTACACCCCTTCACCATTCTTGCCGCCTTGCCACTCTCACTTGGCGGCGCATTTGTCGGGCTCTTAGTTGCCGATAAAAGCTTTTCGATGCCTTCGCTTATTGGCCTCATCATGCTCATGGGTATTGCCACTAAAAATTCCATTTTGTTGGTTGAGTACGCCATTCTTGCGCGGCGTGGAAATGACGGTTCTGACGGGCGCTCCGTGGTGACGCCGATGAGCCGCTTTGATGCGTTGATGGACGCCTGTCACAAACGGGCCCGCCCCATTGTGATGACCACACTGGCAATGGGCGCGGGCATGGTGCCCCTTGCCGCTGGTTGGGGCGCTGCCGATAGCAGTTTTCGCAGCCCCATGGCAGTTGCTGTGATCGGAGGCTTAATCACCTCCACCGTGTTAAGCCTGTTGGTGATCCCGTCGGTGTTTACGGTGATGGATGACATCGAACAGTTCTTAGGCAAACTGCGCCGTTGGGTGTTTCGGGAAAAGCAAGCGGAGTAACGCAGTTACGCCGCCCAGTCATACGCAATCGTCAGCGGCGCATGGTCTGAGAACTTCACCTCTTTATAAACGGCATGTGTTTTCGCACCCGCGGCCAATGCGGGGGTTGCCAAGTGGTAGTCCAAACGCCAGCCTACGTTTTTCGCGTAGGCTTGACCGCGATTGCTCCACCAGGTGTAAGCCGCATCGGTAGCGGTAGGCTCGAGTTGGCGATAGACATCGACCATGCCCGCCTCACTCAGTAGCTTGCTCAGCCATGCGCGTTCTTCGGGCAAAAAGCCGGAGTTCTTTTTGTTGCCTTTGAAGTTCTTGAGATCAATCTCTTGGTGGGCGATGTTGATGTCGCCGCACAGTACGAATTCGCGTTGGCTTTTTAACGCTGCAAGATGTTCGTAAAACTCCGCCAAAAAGCGAAACTTGGCTTGTTGGCGTTCCTCGCCGGATGAGCCACTGGGGAAGTAGGCGCTAATGATGGAACGGTTTTGTTGTGGAGTGTCAAAGCGCAGTTCGACGTAGCGCCCTTCGGTATCAAATTCAGAAGAGCCGTAACCCACGATGACGTCGCTGGGGGCGTGGCGGGTGTAGACGCCCACGCCGGAGTAGCCTTTCTTTTGGGCAAAGTGAAAGTAGCCCTTCATATCGGCCAAGGACTCAAACTTTCCCGCAATATCGTCGGCCTGGGCTTTCACTTCTTGCACGCAAATACAATCAGGCGCAAGCGCTTGCAACCAAGGCTCAAGTCCTTTGCTGGTGGCCGAGCGGATGCCGTTGAGGTTGAGGCTGGTTAATTTAAACAAGGAATGTCCTAATGGTGAATGTTGAAAAGGCCAGCCCGAATCTGGCCCAAGAATTTGTCGCGTTTGCGGTCGATTGTGGCGTTTTGCGTTTTGGCGAATTCACCACCAAAGCGGGCCGCCAAAGTCCGTATTTTTTCAATGCAGGTTTTTTTGACGACGGCGCAAAATTAGGCCGCTTGGCGCAATTTTATGCCCAGCGCATCTTGGGCAGTGGTATCGTGTTTGACATGATCTTTGGCCCTGCCTACAAAGGAATTCCTTTGGGAGCGGCGGTGTCAATTGAGTTGGCTCGGTTGGGTAAGAATGTACCATTCGCTTACAACCGCAAAGAGGCCAAAGACCACGGCGAAGGCGGCAGCTTGGTCGGTGCGCCACTTAAAGGCCGGGTGCTGATCGTCGACGACGTGATGAGCGCAGGCACCGCAGCGCGTGAATCCATTGCCCTGATCAAGGCCGCAGGCGCTACGCCGCATGCAGTGGCGATTGCGCTGGACCGCCAAGAAATGGCCACTGAAAAACAAGCCGACGGCACCACCAAAGACGTACCCTACAGCGCGGTGCAGTACGTGCGCGAGCACGAAGGCTTGCAGGTCTGCGCGATTGCGGAGTTAGGGGATTTATTGAAGTACTTAGAGTCTCACAGCGACTCACCCAACTTGGCAGCGCATTTGCCACAAGTGAAAGCGTACCGGGAGCGGTACGGGGTTTAAACTGCTAACGTGTACATGCACACACATGGGGCTAAGGGCATGCAAACAACTAAACTTTTTAAAAAGGGGAATTCCCAAGCGGTTCGAATCCCTGCCGATCTGGCATACAGCCCAAACGACATGGATTTGGTGATTGAGCGGGTGGGGGAAGAGTTGCGTATTCGCCCAGCGCAAAAGCGAATAGGCGATGTGATGGGCACCCTCAAGCGCTTTTCTTCGGATTTCATGGCGCACGGGCGTGAAGAGCAAGTGCAGTCTGAGCGTAAGGCTTTGTAATGCCGCGCTTGATAAATTGATTGCAGTCCATGCGTTGGCCTTAGACGTCACGCTGGTAACGAACAACTTGAGTGACTTTCAAAAATACCCAGGCTTGAAGTTGGAAAATTGGGTCGCAGGTCACTAACGGCCTAAACCCCGTAGTAACGGTCGGTTCGGTGGTTGACGCCAATCACGAGATTTAGAGCGGCAGCGCCTAAGAGCGAGAGCAAGGCCTTGCTTGGGTCAGCAACCACGAACGCGGCCAACAAAATCAAAAAGTCAACGGCCATTTGCACATTGCCCGCCCGCCAACCGCGGGATTTTTGCAAGTACACCGCCGTAATGGTGACGCCGCCTAAGCTTGCGCCGTGGCGGATCAAAATCAGTATTCCTGTTCCTGCCAACAAGCCAGCCATGACTGCAGCAAAGACTGGATTCAGATGGGAAAACCCAAGCCATTGCGGCAGCACCTCAACATAGATGGAGAGCAAAGCCACTGCCGTAAAAGTCTTCAGCGTAAAGACCCGGCCCAACTTGCGCCATCCAAAAACATAAAACGGCAAGTTAATGACAAACAACACCGCGCCCAAGGGATAGCCTGCAAGGTAGTGAACCAAAAATGCTAAGCCGGTGGTCCCACCTGTAAACAAGCCGACTTCACGAAACATACACACCGCCAACGCCACAAAAAGGCAGCCAGTTAGCAAGCCTTGGGCGTCTTCTAGGTGGCTGTGGGGAGCAGGTGGGGGCGTGGGCGCCAGTTCAGAAATAAATTACCCCAGTTTTTTCATCAACAGTTCGTTGACCTGCGCCGGGTTGGCCTTGCCTTTGCTGGCCTTCATGATGGGGCCCACCAAACCGTTCAAGGCTTTGGTGTTGCCCCCCTTGAACTCTTCGACGTTCTTGGGGTTGGCGGCTAGTACCTCATCGATGATGGCTTCCAACGCACCGGTGTCATTGATTTGTTTGAGGCCTTTGGCTTCGATGATGTCATCGACTCCTAATATCGTTGAATGGGTCAATACTCCATCTGCTTGAAGAACACCATTGCCATCGAAAAGTGATTTAGGCTGAGTTTCACCTTGTGCCCATAAAGCTTCAAATACCAGACGCGCTGCGTTGTTGCTGATGGTGTTGTCGTTGATGCGGCCGATCAGAGCGGCCAGTTGGGCGGCGCTAACGGGTGCATGCTCGATCGCCATTTCACTGGCGTTCAGGCGGCGTGAGACCTCGCCCATGATCCAGTTGCTGGCCAGTTTGGCTTGGCCGCAGGCCTTGGCCGTGGCTTCAAAGTAAGCAGCAATCGTCTTGCTTTGGGTGAGTTGCGTCGCATCGTATTCGGGCAGGGCGTAGTCTTTGACGAAGCGCTTGGCCATTTCACGGCGTTTCTCGGGCATCTGACTGCGCACGCGCTCCACCCAATCACGACCAATCACCAAAGGCGGCAGGTCGGGGTCAGGGAAGTAACGGTAGTCGGCGGCATCTTCTTTGGTGCGCATAGCGCGGGTCTCGCCCGTATCGGGGTTAAACAAAACAGTGGCTTGTTGAATAGCGTGGCCGTCTTCGATTTGCTCGATTTGCCAACGCACTTCATAGTCGATGGCTTGTTGCATGAACTCGAAGCTGTTTAGGTTCTTGATCTCGCGGCGTGTTCCAAGCTCCGCGCCAGGCTTGCGCACCGATACATTGGCGTCGCAACGGAATGAGCCTTCTTGCATGTTGCCGTCGCAAATACCAATCCATGTGACAATTTGGTGCAACTCTTTGGCGTAGGCCACGGCTTCGTCGCTGCTGCGCATGTCGGGTTGGGTCACGATCTCCAAAAGAGGCGTTCCAGCGCGGTTCAGGTCAATGCCTGATTGGCCAATGAAATCCTCATGCAGTGATTTGCCCGCATCTTCTTCGAGGTGGGCACGTTCTAGGCGCACGGTTTTGCGCACCGTCTCTTTGCCTTCTTCTAAAAAGAATGAGACTTCGCCGCCTTGCACCACGGGAATCTCGAACTGGCTGATCTGGTAGCCCTTGGGCAGATCGGGATAGAAGTAGTTTTTACGCGCAAAGATGCTGCGCTCTGCGATGTGTGCGTTGATAGCAAGACCAAATTCAATGGCCCGTTCAACGGCACCCATGTTCATCACGGGCAGCGTACCGGGCAGGGCCATGTCCAGTGCGCAGGCTTGGGTGTTGGGCTCGGCACCAAACGCCACCGAGGAGCGGCTGAAAATTTTGCTCTTCGTTGACAGTTGAGCGTGTGTTTCAAAGCCGATAACGACTTCGTAGCCTTGGACTAATTTAGGTGCAGTCATTTAAACGCCCTCCGGCTTGGCGTTGTGGAAGTCAGTATTCAGTTGGAATTGATGCGCCACGTTCAGTAACTTGGCTTCTTGCAAATAGTTGCCTATTAGCTGCATTCCCACTGGCATATTCGATTCACCCATACCTACTGGCACGCTCATGCACGGCAAGCCAGCGAGAGATGCGGGCAGCGTGAAAATGTCGGCTAAATAGTCGGCCAGGGGATCGCTCGCGTTGTTGCCCAACTTCCAAGCGACGGTCGGGGCCACGGGGCCAGCGATGACATCGCACTCTTCAAAGGCGCGTTGGAAGTCGTCGGCAATCATGCGGCGAATTTTTTGGGCTTGCAGGTAGTACGCATCGTAGTAGCCGTGGGAGAGTACGTAGGCGCCAGTCATGATGCGGCGTTTGACCTCTTCGCCAAAACCTTCGGCGCGAGACTTTTTGTACATGCTGACCAAGTCGGTGTAACCCTTAGTGCGGTGGCCAAACTTCACGCCATCAAAGCGGCTTAAGTTCGAGCTGGCCTCAGCAGGCGCGATGATGTAGTACACAGGAATAGCCAGCTCCGTGCGTGGCAAATCAATCCATTTCAATTCTGCGCCTAGTTCAACGAGGTTTTTGAGGGCGGAGTTGATGAGAAGTTGCACATCTTGGGCAACACCTGCTAGCTTTGTTTGGATCACTTTGGAAGCTACGTCATCTCCGTGCAGTTCGCTAAGCCAGCCCCGAGGAACACCGATCACAAGTGGGCTCCCGTTTTTGCCAGCTTTTGCCAGTGGACGCAATAAGTCAATCGAGAAGTTCTCTGTAGGCACATCCAGCGACGTGGAGTCACGATCCAAATCGGGGCCGCACATGGCGCTGAGCAACAGCGCGCAGTCTTCAGCGCTGCGGGCCATGGGGCCAGCTTGGTCCAAGCTAGACGCGTAAGCAATCATTCCGTAGCGCGATGCGCGTCCATACGTGGGCTTGATGCCGGTGATGCCGCAAAAGCTGGCGGGTTGGCGGATGGAGCCGCCCGTATCCGTGCCTGTGGCAGCGGGGCTTAAGCGGGCAGCCACAGCCGCAGCACTACCGCCAGAGGATCCTCCAGGAATGCGCGTGGTATCCCAAGGATTGGAGACAGCGCCGTAAGCGGAGTTTTCGTTGGAGGAGCCCATAGCGAACTCGTCGCAATTGAGTTTGCCCAAAGTGACCATGCCTGCGTTGCGAAGGCGGTCGACCACGGTGGCGTCAAACGGCGAACGATAGCCGCTCAATATTTTCGAACCCGCGGTGGTGGCGAAATCGCGGGTGACAAACACGTCTTTGTGGGCTATTGGGACGCCTTCTAGCGGCCCCGCGGTGCCGTTGGCCAGCTTGGCGTCGGATGCGCGGGCTTGGGTGAGCGTGGCTTCGCTGTCAATGTCTAAAAACGCATGGTGCGGATTGCCCCCCATCCGAGCCAAAAAGCGCGTTGCGACTTCAACAGCACTGACTTCTTTGGACTGTAAAAGTGCGGAAAGCGCTTTGACGCTTAGGTTGTGCAGATCACCCATGGCTTACTCAATCACTTTCGGAACCAAAAACAAACCGCGCTCAACGGCCGGGGCGCTGCGCTGGTTGAGATCGCGTTGCACCGTTCCATTGGATTCACTGGCCAGGTCGGGTCGCAAGCGGAGTTCCATCAGTGCGCCAGGCATAGCGTCAATGGGGTGGGCCATGGGGACAACGCCGGTGGTGTCAATCGTGCGGATTTGTTCAACGATGCCAAAAAAATCATTGATTTTGGAAAGCATTCTGGCCTGCTCTTCGGGCGCAAGCTCAAGCCGCGCCAAGTTGGCAATCCGTTCAATATCTGTATTTGTCAGTGACATGGTGATCAAAGTTTTAAAAGCAAAGGGTTTAGGCCGCGCGGGGCCATTTACACAGGGCGGGTTTCACTGGGGATGGGTTATTATCCAGCCTTTAGAAGATATGCCCTTAAGGGGGCGAAGGCCTCGAGGCTTGAGAGGATTTTTTTACATGTTCACCACATTTCGCCGCTACCTTTCCACTGACCTCGCGATTGACCTGGGCACAGCAAACACGCTGATTTTTGTCCGTGACAAAGGCATTGTCCTTGACGAGCCTTCCGTTGTTGCGATTCGCCATGAAGGCGGCCCCCACGGCAAAAAATCGATTCAAGCCGTTGGTCGGGAAGCCAAGGCCATGCTTGGAAAAGTACCGGGCAATATTGAGGCCATTCGCCCGATGAAAGACGGCGTGATTGCCGACTTCACCGTCACCGAGCAAATGCTCAAGCAATTTATCAAGATGGTGCACCCCCGCGGTTTGTTCCGCCCTAGCCCGCGCATCATCATTTGTGTGCCTTGCGGCTCAACCCAAGTGGAGCGCCGCGCGATTCGCGAGTCCGCCTTGGGCGCGGGTGCAAGTGCGGTGTATTTGATTGAAGAACCGATGGCGGCTGCGATCGGTGCCGGTCTGCCGGTGAGCGATGCCTGTGGCTCCATGGTGGTTGATATTGGAGGCGGCACCACGGAAGTCGGCGTGATTTCTTTGGGTGGTATGGTGTACAAAGGCAGTGTGCGCGTTGGCGGCGACAAGTTTGATGAGGCCATCATCAACTACATCCGCCGCAATTACGGCATGCTCATTGGTGAGCCCACCGCCGAAGCGATTAAGAAAAAAATTGGTTCTGCATTCCCGGGCTCGGAAGTGAAAGAGATGGAAGTGCGGGGCCGCAATCTCTCTGAAGGCGTACCACGCAGCTTCACGATTTCCAGCAATGAAATCTTAGAAGCCCTGACAGATCCGCTGAACAACATTGTCTCGGCGGTGAAAAACGCGTTGGAGCAAACGCCCCCAGAACTCGGCGCTGATATTGCCGACCGCGGCATGATGATGACAGGTGGCGGCGCTTTGCTGCGTGACTTGGACCGTTTGTTGGCGGAAGAAACCGGCTTGCCGGTGTTGATTGCCGAAGACCCCCTGACCTGCGTGGTTCGGGGTTGCGGCATTGCGTTGGAACAAATGGAACACTTGGATTCCATCTTCACTAACGAATAAGAACCAACAGCAGCCATGGCCCTGGCTCCGCTAGGTAGAGAACCCCCTCCCTTATTCAGACAAGGCCCGTCGGCCTTGTCAAAACTTATTTTCTTTAGCGCATTGGCGCTTTTTTTGATGGTTGCCGACGTGCGCTTTCAAATGATGCAGCCTTTGCGCACGGTGTTAGCCACCGTGATTTACCCCTTCCAGTGGTTGGCGATGCGCCCTGTCTTATTGGTGCAAGAGGTCGACTCTTGGGCGATTTCTTTGGGAGAAACAGAGCAAGACCGTGAAATTTTGCGGACGAAACTCACCTTGCAATCACAACGCGCTTTGCAGGTGGATCAGCTGACTTTAGAAAATCGCCGACTGCGCGATTTGTTAGAGCTCAAAGAACGCCCTGGCGTTGCTGGCATTGCTGCCCAAGCGATTTATGACGCTGCCGATCCGTATTCTCGAAAAATTATTTTAGATAAAGGTTCTCTGCAGGGCCTCGCATTAGGCGCCCCTGTGATTGATGACTTGGGTGTGCTGGGTCAGATTACCCGTTTGTACCCTTTAACCAGCGAAGTGACCTTGATCACGGACCATGACCATGCCACGCCCGTGCTGAATGCGCGCACCGGCGCACGTGGGGTGGCTTACGGGGAAAACTCGATCCATGCCGATGCGATTGAGTTGCGATTTATGGCGGCAAATGCCGACGTCGCGGTGGGTGACTTGCTGACTACCAGCGGTGTGGATGGCGTATATCCGCCGGGCCTGCCGGTTGCACGGGTTGAAAAGGTAGAACGCAGCACTACCGACGTGTTTGCTCGTATTTACTGCATGCCGCTGGCCTTAGTGGCAGGCGCAGGCCATGTATTGGTTCTTGCGCCCTTATCTCCAGCAATTGAACCCCGACCTGCGAGTGAGCCGCTTGCAGTTATATCAAAGCCAAGGGGCCGCCGATGATCATGCGTCCGGGCCAGCAGTTGCTGCTGCAAGCGAACCCATTTTTTATTTGGGCCACTCTTTTTGCGGCACTATTTGCCAACATGTTGTTCAATATGTTGTTGTGGGGACGCAGCGCCTGGGTTCCCGATATCTTGTCTGTGGTGTTGGTGTTTTGGACGGTGAACCAGACTTTGCGCGTTGGCGTAACAGCCGCCTTTATTTTTGGTCTGTTCATGGATGTTTACCAAGGCGGCTTATTGGGTCAGCACGCCATGGCCTATACCGTTTTGAGCTTTTTGGCCATCATGATTCACCGGCGCTTGCTTTGGTTTTCTTTGTCCTCACAAGCGCTCCAGGTCTTACCTTTGTTTGCCGTTGTTCATGTCGTAGAAATCGTCTTGACTTTGCTACTGGGAGGGAGTTGGCCTTCATGGGTGGTGATTTTTGCCCCCTTGTTTGAAGCCATGCTCTGGCCTGTGCTTAGCGTCGTTTTACTGGCGCCTCAGCGGCGAGCGCCCGACCCAGACGAAAACCGTCCCTTGTAGCGGATTACCAAGATGGAATTACGCAACGTACAAGCAGAACTGGCAGACTTTCGGGTACGGGTCTTTGCAGTGACCGTACTTATTTTGGTCTGCTTTTTCTTGCTAATTCTGCGCTTGATGTATTTGCAAATGTGGCGTCATGAAGATTTGCGAGCACAGGCCGAAAGCAACCGAACTGCCATCATCCCCATCGTCCCCAATCGGGGTCTTATTTTGGATCGTAACGGTATTGTTCTGGCAAGTAACTACTCTGCCTACACTTTAGAAATCACGCCTTCTAAAGTAGAGGACCTCGAAAAAACAATTGATGAATTAGCCCAGTTCGTGGATATCTCGGTTCGAGACCGTAGGCGTTTTAAGAAAATGCTGGAGGAGTCAAAAAGTTTTGAGTCCATGCCTATCCGTAACCGACTCAGCGATGCGGAAGTAGCCCGATTTGCCGCACAGCGCTTTCGTTTTCCTGGTGTAGAAATCAAAGCGCGTTTGTTTCGTAACTATCCTTATGGGGATCTTGCCAGCCACGTGATTGGCTACATCGGGCGGATAAACCAAAGTGAAAAAGCGCAACTTGCAGAGTCTGAAGACCAAGCCAATTACCGAGGAACGGAGTACATCGGAAAGCTCGGTATTGAGCAAAGTTTCGAGCACCAACTCCATGGAACGACGGGGGTAGAGCATATTGAAACCTCCGCTGGCGGACGCGCGATGCGCCGCCTCTCGAGCAGCAACTCAACCCCCGGCGATACGGTGATTTTGTCCATCGATATCAAATTACAGCAGTTGATTGAGACCATGTTTGGAGACCGGCGCGGCGCTTTGGTAGCCCTCGATCCTAAAACAGGTCAAGTCTTGGCTTTTGTAAGTAAGCCTACCTTTGATTCCAATTTATTTGTCGAGGGGATTGATCAGGACAACTGGGCCATGCTCAATGAGTCCCCTGACCACCCGCTCCTTAACCGCGCCCTGCGCGGGACCTATCCGCCGGGATCTACCTATAAGCCGTTTATGGCGATGGCCGCGCTTGAAACAGGAACTCGCTCTGCCAAGACCTTAATCAATGATCCTGGTTTTTATATGTTTGGTGGGCACCGCTTTGGCAGCCCTGAGAACGAGCGCGGCGGCATTATGGATATGCGCCGCGCGATTGTGGAATCAAGTAACGCCTACTTTTATTCGCTGGCTAACGAGTTGGGCGTTGATCAAATGCATGACTTTATGAAACCATTGGGTTTTGGGCAGATGACGGGAATTGATGTTTTCGGAGAACTGCGTGGTGTCTTACCAAGCCAAGAATGGAAGCGCAATTACTATAAAAAACCAGAGCAAAAAAAATGGTACGCCGGAGAAACAATTTCACTTGGTATCGGCCAAGGCTATAACAGTTTTACGATGTTGCAATTGGCCCAAGCCACTGCGACCTTGGCCAACCGGGGAGTGAAACATACGCCCCGATTGGTAATCGCAACCCAAGAAGCGGGCGCAAAAAACCGTACGGTCATGCCTGATAACCCGGGTGAAGATTTGAAGTACAAACCCGAACACTTGGATGTAATTTTGCCAGCCATGGTTGGCGTTACGCAGGAGGGTACATCGGCACGCGCTTTTGCTGGAGCAGGGTATCTGAGTGGTGGCAAAACGGGAACGGCACAAGCGGTGAGTTGGGGAAAAAATGAAAAGTACAGCGCTTCGCGTGTAGAAGAGCGCCAACGCGACCATGCGCTCTATATCGCTTTTGCCCCAGCAGAAGCCCCCCAAATTGCAGTCGCTGCGATTGTAGAAAACGCAGGGTTTGGATCCGCTTCTGCTGCGCCTATTGTTCGCCGCGTGTTTGATTATTGGCTGATGAAACAGTACCCCAATGAGGCTGATTTAGCCGCCGTTCGGATTGGTCAAGCTGCTGCACCTATGGGTAAACCCCGTAAAGCGGCTGAAGTGCCTTGGCCTTTAAATCCTAGTCCCACATCCGTACTCACGCCCGCCGTAGACAATCCGCAGTAAGGCTTTGATTTAACGAAGAAAAGCATCCCAACCCGTTTTGAGGATGAGGGCGCTGACCACAAATAAAAATACGCTGCGTACAAAGCCGGCGCCATGCTTCATGGCTAAGTGGCTTCCTGCCAAGCTACCAACGATATTGGCAACCGCCATAGCAATAACGAAGTGCCACCAGACGTGGCCTTTGAGCGTAAAGAGAACTAAGGCTGCGAAGTTACTCGCCGTGTTGAGTAGTTTGGCACTGGCCGATGCATGTAAAAAATCGTAGCCAGTGATACGCACCAGCAAAAACACCAAAAAGCTGCCCGTTCCAGGTCCGAAAAATCCGTCGTAAAAACCAATACCCATGCCAATCAAGCAGACCACCACCATTTCGAGGCGACCCGAAAAACGCGGTGCATGGTCACGCCCCAATTCCTTTTTTGCCAAGGTGTAAAACAGTACCAAAGTAAGTACGAAAGGCAATGCTTTACGCAAGTATTCGGGAGAGACCATAGTCACCAACCAAGCTCCAGCAAAGGAGGCGACGAGGGCGCAAACCGTTGCTGGTAGCAAGGCGTGCCAAGGCATAGAAACTTTGCGGCTGTACTGTAGTGTTGCCATCGCCGTGCCCCAAACCGAGGCACCTTTATTGGTCCCCAACAGAGTTGCAGGTGGTGCAGTCGGAAACGCGGCGAAGAGCGCGGGCATCAATATGAGGCCGCCGCCGCCAACGATGGAATCTACAAAGCCAGCGAGCATGGAGGCAAGCGTTACAAAGAGGAGTTCCATGGAGGTGGGTGTCTTTTCAAAAAGTTTTGAAGCGCTGGCGGCGTGACTCAGGTCAAGTTTGGGGCATAAAAAAAGCACCGGCTAGCCAGTGCTTTTTCACCTTTTTTTAACAAGGCGTGTTCCATTGTATTTCAATGGTTTTTATGGGTCTCCTCGGCTTTCGATTTTGGTTCGAGCGAGCTCTTCTTTTTATTTGCAGTTGCCACTACTTTAGTTCCGAACGAACTGTAACGCGCATGAGGGATAAAAAGTCTAAGGATTTACCCTTCCCCCTCGCTCACTAAATTCACGTCAGCTGATCGCATCTTCGGCAATCCATTGGGCCGCTTTTTCTGCAATCATGAGCGTTGGAGAGTTGGTATTGCCGCTGGTAATCAAAGGCATTACGCCAGCATCAACCACCCGTAAACCTGTGACGCCATGTACTTTCAGCCTCGCATCTACGACAGATTGGGGGTTGTCGGTGCGGCCCATTTGGGTTGTTCCTACCGGATGAAAAATAGTGCTGGCAATGTCACCAGCCAATTTGGCCAGTTCTTCATCGCTTTGGTATTGCACGCCGGGTTTGTATTCTTCGGGGGCAAAGGGTTTCAAGGCGTCTTGGTCCAAGATGCGGCGGGTGACGCGCAAAGAATCCGCTGCTACTTTTCGATCTTCTTCTGTGCTCAAGTAGTTCGGTGCAATCGCGGGTGCATCTTCAAAACGGTTGGTCTTGATGTGAACCGTGCCCCGGCTGGTGGGGTTGAGGTTGCACACACTGGCGGTGATCGCGTTAAAACGATGTAACGGAGAACCGAAGGCATCAAGGCTCAAGGGTTGGACGTGGTATTCCAAATTCGGGTGCGCTCGGCTCGGATCACTTCTCGTAAACGCCCCCAGTTGACTGGGCGCCATGCTCATGGGGCCGGTGCGCTTGAGTGCGTATTCCAATGCAATACGCGCCTTGCCCCACAGGCTCTGGGTCATGGTGTTGAGGGTGGGCGTATTTTTGACTTTGAAAACTGATCGAATTTGTAAGTGGTCTTGCAAGTTATTGCCAACGCCTTGCATATCTTTGACAACGCTAACCCCTTTGCTTTGGAGCAGTTGCGCCGGTCCTAATCCAGAGAGCTGAAGCAATTGCGGCGAGGCGATGCTTCCTGCGCTCAAAATCACTTCACCCTTTGCGTGGACAGTCACCATCTCTTGGCCATTCCAAATGTCAACGCCGGTACACCGAAGCGCCGCCTTGCCATCCGTTGCTTCTTCTATCAGTAATTTGGAGGCTTGTGCGCCAGTCCACAATTCAAAGTTAGGGCGGGCATAGCAGGTAGGGCGTAAAAAGGCTTTGGCGGTATTCCAGCGCCAGCCGTTTTTTTGGTTCACATCAAAGTAAGACACACCGTGGTTGTCGCCGGTATTGAAGTCAGGTGTGGCGGGGATGCCTGCTTGGACGGCGGCTTGGGCAAATGCATCGAGCACATCCCAGCGCACGCGTTGCTTCTCAATGCGCCATTCGCCCCCGGCATTGCGGTGGCGCAAAACTTGGCGGTAGGGTGTGGCGCTGTCTTGCATCAGTTCAGGCGCTGTCCCACGCGCACCATGCATCGCATTGGCACCTTGGTAATGGTCTTCGTGAAGCTTGAAGTAAGGCAGGCTTTGCTTCCAAGTCCAACTGTCGTCGCCCAATAACTGCGCCCATTGGTCGTAGTCTCTGGCTTGGCCGCGCATATAAATCATGCCGTTGATGCTGCTGCAACCGCCTAAAGTTTTCCCACGCGGATAGCTCAGACTGCGCCCGTTGAGACCGGCATTGGGCTCGGTGTTAAACATCCAATCTGTGCGGGGGTTGCCCATGCAATAGAGGTAACCCACGGGGATATGGATCCAGTGGTAGTCGTCTCTGCGTCCGGCTTCAATCAAGAGAACCCGTTTTGATGCGTCAGCACTCAAGCGATTGGCCAATAAACAACCGGCCGTTCCAGCGCCGATGATGACGTAGTCAAATGTGGTGTCGCTCATGTTGTTATTTTCCTGTCCATACGGGCTTGCGTTTTTCTTGAAAGGCCTTTTGCCCTTCTTTAGCATCTTCGGTCAAAGTGAAAAGTGCGATCTGACTCTCGGTAAAGGCCATCGATTCTTCAAACGCCATTGTCTCCACATGCTTCATGGTGTAAAGCCCTCGGCGAACAGCTGCAGGAGACTTGTCAAGCAGTCGATCGATCAGCCATTGCAGCTTGGCGTCCACATCTGCATCCACATAGTTCACTAAGCCGTAGCTAAGCGCCTGAGTACTGCTGATGGGCTCCCCAGTGATGCACATTTCTACCAAGGTGCGCCTTGGAATGAGATGTTGCAAAACACTCAGTACTTGCGCGGGGAAAACGCCAACCTTGACTTCAGGTAATCCAAAGATGGCGTGGCTGCTGGCAACCGCCATGTCACACATAGAAAGCAAACCCATGCCGCCGGCCATGCACGCGCCATTGACCCGCGCAATCAGCGGAACGCAGCTGGCCTTGGCAGCACGTAGCAGTTGGGCGAGGTGGCCATGGGGCTCAGAGTAGTCGGTGGTAAAGGCCTGGGCACTTTGCAAATCTGCGCCAGCACAAAAGGCCTTCTCACCTGCGCCAGTGATCACAATGGCGCGAATAGTGCGCTCGGATTGGGCTGCATCAATAGCCTGGGTCATTCCGTGCAAAACTGCATGGCTCATTGCGTTTCGTCGTTCTTCGCGGGTGATGGTGAGCCAAAGCACTTCCCCTTGCAAGGTAATGTTGAGCTCAGCGCTTGAAGTGAAAGCAGGGTGGGTAGACATGAAAAATGGTTCTCCGAAAAAGGGCAGTTGATGGCCTGACGTTAGTGACCCAAGACTGGAAAGAGTTTGGTTAGTCCGTCAGACATGACTTCCACTGCAAGGGCTGCCAAGATCAATCCCATCAGGCGGGTCATGACGTTGATTCCTGTTTTACCTAAAGCGCGGGCAATGGGCTGCGCCATCGAAAAACAAAGCGCTGTCGCAAGGGCCACGATGACGCCGTACCCTACCAAGGTCCCGAGTTGAAGTACGGTTTTTGCTTTCTCAGCGTAAATCACGACGGTGGACATGGTGGCTGGCCCCGTAAGCAAAGGGATCGTCAGTGGCACTACGGCGATGCTGGCGCCCATGGCGGCTTTCTCTGCGCCATCTTCGAGTTCATGCGTAGTGGTTTTTGCCTCAGCGGGCTGGGCGTTAAGCATATTCATGGCGCTAATTAGAAGCAGCATGCCGCCTCCAACTTGAAAGCTTGCCAGCGAAATACCGAAAAATTCCAAAATATGAAGACCGAGCAATGCGCTGACGGCAATCACGACAAAGGTACTGATCGATGAGATGCGAACGGTATTGCGTCGCTGCTCTTCAGTGAAGTGCTGCGTGTAGTGAATAAAAAAAGGAATGATGGCCAGCGGATTGACGATCGCTAGCAAAGTCACCAGCGGTTTAAGGTCCATATATTTCCAGTGCGTTGCTCTTACCGTTGCCGATAGCCAACTTATTTTTGAAGTGCGCGGGCTGCGTCAAGTGCAAAGTAAGTTAGAACTCCATCAGCCCCTGCCCGCTTGAATGCCATCAGGCTTTCCATCATGACCGCGTCGTGATCCAGCCAGCCGTTTTGTGCGGCGGCTTTCAGCATAGCGTACTCGCCCGAGACTTGATAGGCAAAGGTGGGGACTTTGAACTCGTCTTTGACCCGGCGCACGATGTCTAAATAAGGCATGCCGGGTTTGACCATGACCATGTCTGCGCCTTCGGCCAAATCCATCGCCACTTCGCGCAAAGCCTCGTCTGAATTTGCAGGATCCATTTGATAGACCTTTTTGTTGCTCTTGCCTAAATTGCTGGCTGAGCCGACGGCATCTCTAAAGGGTCCGTAAAACGCGCTGGCGTATTTAGCGCTGTAGGCCATGATGCGTGTGTGGACTAAGTTTTCCGCTTCCAGCGCTTGGCGAATGGCCCCGATGCGCCCGTCCATCATGTCGCTGGGGGCAACGATATCAACACCTGCTCGGGCCTGGGTGAGTGCTTGTTGCACCAACACTGCGGTGGTCTCATCGTTCAAGATGTAGCCTGCGTTGTCGGGGTTGGTGTCGGGCAGGCCGTCTTGGCCGTGGTTGGTAAAGGGATCAAGCGCGACATCCGTCATGATGCCTAAATCGGGAAACTCTTTCTTTAAGGCTTGGACAACACGGGGGATCAGCCCATCAGGGTTGAGCGCTTCTTCACCACCGTAGGTTTTTAGTGATTGGTCAATCACAGGAAAAAGCGCCATCACAGGAATTTCTAATTTGGCGCACGCTTCGGCCACAGGAAGCAGCAGATCTAAACTCAAACGCATCACCCCAGGCATTGAAGCGATAGGTACCCTTTGGTTTTTTCCCTCCACCACAAAGACCGGATAAATCAGGTCATGCGCGGTCAACGTGTTTTCGCGCACCAAGTTGCGGGTGAAGGTATCACGGCGTAAACGGCGTGGTCGGCCAAGGGGAAAGGGTGCGGGGGAGATCATAGGAAAATTGTGCCTGATTATCTGCGTATGAAAAAACTGAATTTTCTACTGATTTCTAGAAATTAACTGTATTTGACAGTTTTGTTAAAACCGCTGCTATAATTTTTTTGGGCACTCTGGTGCCTCCCGCTTTTCCTCCCTGAGCGGGGCCTTGACGTGTGACAGCTAATAGGCTTACCACCCCAGCTCTATGCTGGGGTTTTTTTTGGCCTTTTTGCCACGGCTACACTGCGCCCATGCTCTGGATCAAAGCTTTTCACATCATTTTCGTCGCAAGCTGGTTTGCGGGATTGTTCTACTTGCCAAGAATTTTTGTGAACTTGGCAATGGTGGAGCCACACTCGCATGAGGAGCGCGCGCGTTTGCTACTGATGGCGCGTAAGCTTTTGCGTTTTACGACCTTGCTTTCGCTGCCTGCGTTGGGCCTGGGTTTGTGGTTGTGGTGGGTTTACGGTATCGGGCGAGGGCCGGGTATCGGTTGGATGGATGTCAAATTCCTGTTGGTGATTCTTGTGATTGGCTATCACCACAGCTGCTCGGTGATCTTGCGAAAATTTGAGTCCCAATCCATGCACCGCAGCCATGTTTGGTTTAGATGGTTCAACGAGGTTCCGGTTTTGATGCTGACCGCTATCGTTGTACTGGTGGTAGTTAAGCCTTTTTAAGCACGGGCCGCCATGCGTAAATCTGCAGCTTGGCCTCTGTTTTGGATGTATGCCGGCTTGGTAATTTACGCAAGCATTTACCCCTTTGCCCATTGGCGCGACCAAGGCATTTCCACTTGGTCTTTTTTAACCGCCCCTTTGCCGAGGTATTGGTCGGGCTTTGACGTTGCGATTAACGTGATTGGCTATGCGCCTTTGGGGGCGTTGCTTGCTTTGGCGATTTTGCGTAACCCGCGCAGTAAATATCCGATCTTGATCCCTCTTTTAGCGGGGGCTGTCCTTTCGTTGGTCTTGGAAGGTTTGCAAAGTTACTTGCCGCAGCGGGTTGCTTCTAAAGAAGATTGGATTTTGAATACGGTGGGTGCTGCGATTGGTGCGGGGACGGCGGTTACTTTAGAACGATTGGGCGGGTTGGCGCGTTGGGACCGTGTTCGCAGCCGCTGGCTGGGTGACTACGGCAGGGGGTATTTGGTGTTGTTGGCCACATGGCCCTTTGCTTTGTTGTTTCCTGCATCGATTCCATTTGGAGTAGGTCAAGTGCTTGCGCGTTCCATCGCGGCAATGGAGGAAATGGTTGAAGAGCTCGGTGGACCCGAGGCCACGACGATTTGGCTGGCTTGGCTTCCTGCGCCCAACGCAGTGGGAGATGCGCTGTCGCCAAGTGGGGTGTATCTGTGCGTGCTTCTCGGCTTGTTGATTCCTTGCTTTTTAGCCTTTTGCGTGGTTCGAAACCCGTTGCACCGAGCCATTGCCGCCTTGGGCTTGGTTCTGCTTGGTGTTGGTACCACTGGGTTTTCCTCGGCGCTGAGCTGGGGGCCTGCGCATGCATGGGCTTGGTTGGATGTGCCAGTGCGTAGTGCTGTCGTGACGGCGGTGCTTTTGACGCTGGCGCTGGTTTGGCTGCCCGTGAGAGCCAGTGCAGCCTTGGTTTTGCTAGCTTTGGGGGTGGACTTGAGCATACTCAACCAAGCGCCAGAGAGCCCGTACTTTTCTCAAACTCTGCAGGCCTGGGAGCAGGGGCGCTTTATTCGTTTTAATGGCCTGGCTCAATGGCTGGGATGGATTTGGCCCTATGCTGCCGCCTTGGTCGTGCTGACCCAGTTTGGGCGGCGCACAGATCGTTAAAGACAAACTTATGACTGACAACTTCTTTGAATTGCCTTTGCCCGAAAAATTGTATTTCGAGCGCCACATTTTTTTCTGTCTCAATGAAAGAAAAAATGGGGAAAACTGCTGCGCGCAACACCAAGCAAGAAAGGCATTTGACCATTGCAAACAAAAAATCCGTGAAGCCAATCTTTCCGGCCAAGGACAGGTCCGCGTCAACCAAGCGGGCTGCTTAGGCCGGTGCGATGAAGGACCTGTTGCAGTGGTTTACCCAGAGGGTACTTGGTACAACTTTGTCGATGAAACAGACATTGATGAAATTGTGGAGTCACACCTCAAAGCAGGCAATCCAGTAGAGCGATTGCGTTTAAATGCTTAACGGGGATACATGAATCCTCGGACGCTCAAGCAAACCATGCAGGGTCAGGCTGGCATATTGGAAATGCTGGTTGACGAGCCAGAGCTTTCAGAGGGCGAAAAATGCACGGGTGTAGCGGTGATTGCCCACCCACATCCAATGTTCGGCGGGACGATGGATAACAAAGTCGTGCAAACCTTGGCGCGTGCCTTTGTTTTGGCAAAGTGGCGTGCGGTTCGTTTTAATTTTCGTGGTGTCGGACAAAGCCAAGGCGTCTATGACGAAGGGCGTGGAGAGCTACAAGACTTGTTGGATGTCATTGCGCATATGGCGCCTCAGAACAGTCACGAAGGGGGCTTGGCTTTGGCGGGATTTTCCTTTGGCTCCTTTGTAACCAGTCAAGCCGCGCAAGCCCTATTTCCAATGCGTCCTATTGATAAATTGGTGATGGTGGGAACGGCTGCAAGTCGATTTGAAGTGGCCCCGATTGATGCCGCTTTGCATGAGCGAACTTTGGTGTTGCATGGTGAAGAGGACGATACCGTCCCCTTGGCTAATGTGATGGCGTGGGCAAGACCCCAAACACTGCCTGTCACCGTGATTCCTGGAGGCGGCCACTTCTTTCATGGACAATTGCCGCTTTTGCGAAGTTTGGTGTTGCGACACCTTCTATCGCCTTGATCCCTTAACGCCTCAAAAGAGGCCTGTGCGTTAGTTGAAAATTGTTATGAAACTACACTTGTCTATTGTGTTGGCCTTTTGGTGCGGTTTAGCAGCTTCGCAAATCCCTCAAGCACCAGAAATTGCAGCCCGCTCCTACTTGCTCGTTGACGTCACAGCCAATCAAGTGTTAGCTGCAAAAGACGTGGACACCCCCATGGAGCCAGCCTCCTTGACCAAGTTGATGTCTGCGTATTTGGTCTTTGATGCGCTGCGGGTTAAAAAAATCGATCTTAAGCAGACCTTTCCTGTCAGTGAGCACGCTTGGAAGATGCCAGGTTCGAGGATGTTTATCGACCCCAAAATGCAAGTTCCCGTAGAAGACTTGATCAAGGGAATGATTGTTCAGTCTGGCAACGATGCCACGATGGCCTTGGCCGAGGGCGTAGGCGGTACCGTAGCCCACTTTGTCCAAATGATGAATGACCAAGCCAAGGTGCTGGGCATGAAATCAACGGCTTACAAAAACCCCGAAGGACTTACCGAGCCTGGGCACATCACGACAGCACGCGATCTGAGCATATTGGCGATGCGTTTAATGACGGATTTTCCCGAGTACGTCGGGTTTTACGCCATCAAAAAATACCGCTACCCAGGAACGCCGGCCGCTAACGATACCAATCGCAATTTGCTGTTACAGCGCGACCCCACAGTAGACGGCCTGAAGACGGGCTATACCGA
>CAMDAN010000012.1 GCA_945888535.1 Bordetella parapertussis | reverse complement strand
GGCGCATCGGACGCGCGGCGAACGTCAAGGGGCAAGGCGGTGAGGGGGAGTTTGAGTTCAGTGATGCGCAACATGGAGGGCTCGGAGTTATCAAGCAACTCCGGGATGATACGTTGAGTTACATGTTCACTGGAATCCCCGCTCCCTTGGCTATGTGGAAGGTTTGGGTGTGGCGCGGCGTCTTATTTGTACCCATCCACCAATTAACACGATCAGCGTCAATGCGACCCAAGGGGCGATCGCTTGAAGTTTGGGAATCAGAAAGTGTTGAATACCAAACCGAAGCCCATTTTTTTGAAGATCAAAATCTTTGGGGATAGGCAAGACACCGTTGGCTAGGGCGTAGGCTTCGTAATCCGCAAGCATCGTTTTGAAGCGTTCGGGCTCGGTGGCTGCGATATCGCGTACTTCGCCCGGATCAGCGAGCAGGTTATACAAGCGCCATTGCCCATCGCCCAAAGGTGCGATGTTTTTTACCAATTTGTAATCGCCTTTAAATAAGGCGGCGGAGCCTGCCAATTCATATCCAATGGGTTGATCTGCAGAGTGAACGGTTTTAACTTGACCCAAGAGCATCGGAAGCATGCTGCGCCCGATCAGGGGTTCGACTGCTGTGCCTTGGTAGTTGCCTTGGTGGTTAGGGATGCCAACGGCTTCAAGCAAGGTTGGAACGATGTCGGTAACGTGGGTGAATGCCAAGGACAGATGGTCTTTGGTCATTCCGGGGATACCGCTGATGACCAAGGGCACGCGCAGACCGCCTTCGCCTGCAAAATATTTGTACCCTTGCAGAGGCGACACCGTGGCGCTGGCCCAGCTTGGCCCATTGGCTGCGAAAGTACCTTTACCGCCAAGCGCTTGCGCTTGGGTGTCGTAATTCATACGAACGTAGGCGCGGGATGCAGCGATATTCAAAGGGTCGGCGGGATCAGAGCCGTTGTCTGATAAAAATACAAAAACGGTGTTGTCAAATTGACCACGGGCTTTGAGGTGAGACACCAAGCGGCCGATTTCGTGGTCCATGGCTTCGGCCATCGCGGCATAAACCTCCATGTGTTTCGCATGTTCGCGTTTTTCATTTGCGCTTAACGTATTCCAGTCCAAGGTACTGGCCAAGGTCACCATCGGGCTGCCTTTGGGGATGAGGCCCAATGCGACAGCACGGGCATGGCGTTCCTGTCGCAACACCGCCCAACCCGCGTCATAACGGCCTTTGTATTTGTCTACGAGCGCCTTGGGTGCTTGCAGGGGAATGTGGTTGGCTTGAAAACCGATATAGGTAAAAAAAGGCTTTCCGTCCGCCCGACCCGCGTCGATGTACTCTATGGCTTTATCTACAAACAAAGTCGAGGAGTAAAAGTCTTTGGGTAATTGAACTTCTTTGTCTTGCTCAAACCAATAGGCTTTGTCGTAAAGCATCATGTAGGTTCGGTTTTCCCAATTGTCGGAGCCGCTGTCGGCTTGGATAAAGGAGCGCTCAAAGCCGCGCTTACCTGGCAAGGTAGACGGAGTTTTTCCTAAATGCCATTTGCCAGTGATGTAGGTGTGGTAACCCCGGTCTTTAAGTAAGGTGGCCAAGGTGACCGCGCGGTCGTTGAGTACGCCTTCGTAGCCGGGCTTGCCTTCGTGGGCTGCTGGCGTGGTTTCGGGCATATTACCTACGCCGTTGCGGTGGTTGTCAACGCCGGTCAGCAGCATGGCGCGTGTGGGCGAGCAAACGGATGCGGTATGAAAATTTGAAAACTTAGCGCCTTGCTTGGCTAGCGCATCGAGATGCGGCGTTGAAATTTCACTGCCATAGGCCCCCACATCGGTAAAGCCCCAGTCATCGGCCACCAAGACAACGATATTGGGCGGGGCTTTGGGGCCTGCGGCTTGGGCGGCCATCCCTACAGAAAAAAACCACAGGGCAAGGAAAGCCATGGGTCGACGAATGAAAACGTTACTCATGCCAGGTGCTTTTGAATAAAAGTAGCTGTTGCTTTTAAGGCCTCGCGCCCTTCAGGAAGAAAGCGCGCCATGACAGGGAAAGCATGTGGGGGCTTATCCCATTCCAGCAGTTCAGCACGGCCGCCCTGGGTGGTAATTTTTTCATAGAGTTGTCGTGCGTCATCGCGCAAAACCTCGACCTTGCTCGCGATGATGAGGCAGGGCGGCAAACCGGTCACCTCGCCCCGCAACGGAGACATTCTCGGATGGTCCAGCGGCAAGTCAGAGGCATACAAAAGCGCAAACTCATCGAGGATTTGGGTGTTGAGCATCGCATCATGATTGGCATTCGAGCTGCAACTCGGACTGTTGTTTTGCAAATCAAGCCAAGGTGAAAAAAGCACCAAGGCTTTAGGCGCTGGGAGTTGGGCGTCGCGAATGGCTTGTGCTGTTGCAAGCGTGATATTTCCACCCGCACTGTCGCCAGCTAAGCACAGTCGGCTCGCGGAAATCCCTTGGGTTAACAACCCACGGTAGACCGTGAGGGCATCGTCTAATCCAGCAGGAAACCGGTGCTCGGGTGCCAAACGGTAGTCCACCATGAGCACCGTGACGTTTGCTTTGTCGCACAACATAGCGGCCATGTCCCGGTGGCTGTTGAGGCTGCCTGCAACAAAACCGCCACCGTGAAAATAAACGCAGATGGGGAGATGGGCGTGGTTGGCATTTCTTTCATGCGTAATCCATTCCACCTTCACGCCGGCAAGGAGGTCGGATCGAACTTGAATGGTTTTTTTAACGCGACTGCGATCGACCGCCAATAATTTTCTATTGCGTAGAAATCGCTGCTGGGGATCCAATCGCATGGCTGAAGTTTGAGCGGCGCGAAAGAGCGCATTGAGCGCCATATTTTGAATACTCATAGTGCAGTCTCTATTAAAAATTCACGGGGATGAAATCGGGCTAATTTCCAACGCATATAAAAAGTGGTCCACGGCCAATTGGTGCTGTTGCGACCATTTTTGTCAATAAAGTAACTGGTGCATCCGCTGTTCCATACCGTGTCTTTGAGTGCGACTTGAACATGCGTGTTGTATTTTGTAAAACGCAAAGGGTTCACAGCAATCGTACGAAATTTATTCTTTTGCGCCGCCTTAAGTGCGGAGGCAATGAATTGAAGTTGGGCTTCAATGATGACGAAGGCCGATGAAAACGTATACAGATTGGGCCCAAAAGTCAGGAATAAATTGGGGCAGTCTTGCACCATGGTTCCGTAATAGGCACTGGCAGAGCCGCCCCACAAAGACGCTAAAGTTTTTCCGCTGACGCCCACAATGCGCTGTGCAATCGGCGGATCGGCCACTTCAAAGCCGGTGGCAAAAACTATGGCATCGACTTCGCAGTGTTTGCCGTCACTCGACTCCAAGCGATTCCCTTGAATCTCCGTAATGCCAGACACCACCTGCACGTTAGGCTGCGCCAGAGCACGGTACCAGGTGTTGGACTGCAAGATACGTTTGCATCCGATGGAGTAATCAGGCGTCACCTGGACCCGCAGTTGAGGGTCTTTGATGCCACGGTGGATATTTTTCAAGCCTGCGCTTTGCAGGCGTTTTAAAAGCACAGGGTATTTGAGACTGCTGTTGAGAACTTCAAACTGCAGGTAGAGCAATCCTCGGAAAAGAGCTTGCAAAAACGGAAATTTTTTGAAGCGGGTTTGCCAGTTTTTAGAAATAGGCGCATCCATTTTCGGTAACACCCATGGCGCCGTGCGTTGAAATAAGGTGAGTTGTTTTACTTGTTTTTGCAATATGGGTAAAAACTGAATGGCGGATGCGCCTGAGCCAATCACTGCGACACGTTGCTGTTGAAAGTCATACGCGTGGTCCCATTGTGAAGAATGAAATTGTCTTCCTGTAAAAGTCTCTAAGCCTTTGATCTTCGGCGTAATCGGAACATGCATCGGGCCGCAAGCCATGATGACAAACTGTGCGGTGAATAGGCCTTGAGATGTCTCTAGTTGCCAGTGTCTCTCATCGGCTACCCACTGGGCGTGTAATAACTCCGTGTCCAGATGAACATGGGGCAGGACCCCAAATTTTTCAGCCGTGTCATGGGTATATTGCTTAATCTGACCTTGTTTGGCAAACAAGCGATCCCAAAACGGGTTGGGTGCAAAGGAATAGGAATACAAAGCCGAAGGAACATCACAGCCGCAATCGGGGTAGCTGTTGTCACGCCAAACACCGCCAATCTCTTCGGCCTTTTCTAGAATGACGAAGTCGATTCCTAGTTTTCGTAAAGTGATGGCCGCACCGATTCCTGCAAATCCAGCGCCCACAATCACGACGGTGTAGCGCGTGTTTTTGACTTTGATCTGACTCATCTTGAATCGTTTAAAAAATACATGGGATTTATCTTAAGGGGTGAGCAGATCGAAAAGTAGGATTTAGTCTCTTGCGCGACCGTTTATTTTTGATCTGCAAGTATGTTCGGTCTGAGGCATATTTTTCAAAAGAGGGCAATGGTATGGCAACGGACTTGGTATTGCGCAGTGATGCGGCTGGTATTACAACTTTGTCACTGAATCGGCCTGACAAGCTCAATGCGTTGACACCCGATGTATTCGTGGCCTTGCGTTTGCATCTGGATGCGATTGCGAAAGATGAAACGGTGGCCTGTGTGGTGCTTCAAGGCGCTGGCAGAGCTTTTTGCGCTGGTCACGACTTGGCTGCAATCGCCGAACATGCGCCAGCCCCGAGTGCACACTTTGAGGCTGAAACGATTGACGCTTTAGAGGCCTTGCCACAACCTACGATTGCGCGCCTTCATGGCCATTGTTTTACCGGCGGACTCGAGTTGGCTTTGGGCTGCGATATTTTGATGGCTGCGGAGTCCACCAAACTCGGGGACACCCATGGGCAATGGGGCTTGGCTCCAATTTGGGGAATGTCGGTGCGACTGCCTAGGCGGGTGGGGATGTCACGCGCCAAGGAGTTGATGTTCACCAGCCGCCGAATCAACGGACGCACGGCAGCCGATATCGGACTTGTCGATTACTGCCTTGCCGACGATGCCTTAGACGCTGCGGTCCTGCGCTTGGGAGAAGAGATTGTGGCGAACTCGCGCGGCAGCAACCGCATTGCCAAGGCCTTGGTGGCTGGCGCACAAGAACGAAGCTGGCATGATGCTTTGCAATACGAGCGAGCCATGCCTTTTGGTATGCCAAAGGACATGGCCGAACGCATGGCGGCTGCCAGTCATCAGGCGGGTAAAAAACCTTCAATCGATAAATAACGTTCGCCGGTGTCGTAGTTAAACCCCAATACCTTGGCGCCTGGCGCAAGATCAGGCAGTTTTTGGGCAATCGCAGCCAATGTGGCGCCGCTCGAAATTCCTACCAGCATGCCTTCTTCTGCAGCGCTGCGCCGTGCCATTTCGCGTGCGGGTTCCGCTTCCACTTGGATAACACCATCTAATAATTCGGTGTGCAAATTTTTAGGAATAAATCCCGCGCCAATCCCTTGAATGGGGTGGGGTGCGGGCGCTCCTCCGCTAATGACTGGGCTTTGGCTGGGCTCGACTGCAAACACCTTGAGCTTGGGCCAATGCGTTTTAAGGACCTGGGCGACGCCGGTAATGTGACCACCGGTTCCTACGCCAGTGATGATGGCATCCAAACCTTCGGGGAAGTCCGCCAAAATTTCTAACGCTGTCGTGCGGTTGTGAACCTCTACGTTGGCTGGGTTTTCAAACTGTTGGGGAATCCATGCGCCTGGCGTGGCATCCGCCAATTCTTGGGCCCGCGCAATCGCCCCTTTCATGCCTTTTTCGCGCGGTGTCAGATCAAAGCTTGCACCGTAAGCCAACATCAAGCGCCTGCGCTCAATCGACATGCTGTCGGGCATCACCAAAATCAATTTGTAACCTTTGACCGCGGCCACCATCGCTAAACCGACGCCGGTGTTGCCCGAGGTGGGCTCAATGATCGTCGCACCGGTTTTGAGGATGCCACTTTTTTCAGCCGCCTCCACCATCGCCAAAGCAATGCGATCTTTAATCGAGCCGCCCGGGTTGCTGCGTTCCGATTTGATCCACACATTGTGTCCAGGACCAAAGAGGCGGTGGATACGAATGTGGGGGGTGTTACCGATGGTTTGCAAGATGGTGTCAGCGCGCATGGAAGTCTCCGGTGGTGTGAAGGTTGAAGGTGCCATTTTGATTCCAAACCCAATCAACCCCGGTTATATCGATATTCTTGGCTGCCCTCGCCGATAATTGGGGGGTGAAGCTCGCTAGACCACCGCTGGTGCAATTCTGGAAACAGAGCACTGGAGGAACGTCCGGACTGCACAGGGCGGCGTAGCAGCTAACAGCTGTCCACCCAAGCGGCGCTCGCAAGGGCGCTGCCCAAGGTGAGGATTAGAGCAACAGAGACGAGCCGATTCAGTTCGGGTGAAACGGGCAATCTCTACGCGCAGCAATACCAAGTAGGCCAACGCAAAGCGCGGCGGTTCGCCGCAGCGTCATGACCGGGGCCCCCGGAGTTGGCGGGTAGGTAGCATCGAGCCGTTGGGTGACCAACGGCCCAGAGTAATGGTGGTCACATGCCAGGGAAACTTGGCGTGCACAGAATCCGGCTTATCGGCGAGCTTCACACTTTTTATGCCGCCAAGCGCTCGGCGGCTTGGGCGATGCGCGGTCGCAGGTGGGTCAGCATGTCATTGACCATGGCATCCAAATCAAACGCAGCCTTCCAGCCCCAATCCTTTTGTGCCACGGTGTCGTCGATCGATTGGGGCCAGCTGTCAGCGATGGCTTGCCGAAAGTCGGGGGCGTAGTCGATGGTGAAATCAGGGATGTGACGGCGAATCACCACTGCGATCTGCGCTGGCGTAAAACTCGGGCCCGCTAAGTTGTACGAACTGCGTTCATGGACGGACGACGATGGCGCGTCCATCAGCTCCAGCGTAGCGCGAATTGCGTCGGGCATATACATCATGGGTAGCGCGGTATTAGCGCTTAAAAAACTGGTGTAGTGGTTATGTTTGAGCGCGGCGTGAAAAATCTCAACAGCGTAGTCGGTGGTGCCGCCGCCGGGCGGAGTTTTCCAGCTGATGAGGCCCGGGTAGCGCAGACTGCGGACATCGACGCCGTGGTTGCGGTGGTACCACGCGCACCAACCTTCGCCGGCCAACTTAGAAATTCCATACACGCTGGTGGGGTCCATCACGCAGCGTTGGGGCGTCGTGCTTTTCGGGCTGTTGGGGCCAAAGGCAGCAATAGAACTCGGCCAAAAGACCCGCAAACTGTGCGTGCGAGCCAATTCCAAAACATGCAGCAAGCTCTTCATGTTGAGGTCCCAGGCCCAGCCAGGATGCTGTTCGCCACGGGCTGAGAGGGCTGCTGCTAAGAGATAAATCTGAGTCACAGCGTGCGCTTCGACGGCTGCTTTGATCGCATCACCATCGGTGGCATCCAGGGCCAAGTGGCGAACGCCAAGCGCCATATTCTCAGCGCGGCCTTGTGCAGCAATGTCGCTGGTAATGACCGATTGCGCACCGTAACGCTGCGCCAGAGCCTGGGTCAGTTCTGAGCCAATTTGTCCATTGGCACCGATGATCAAAATTTTTGGTGTGTTCATATGTTTCTTTATTGAATGATCCCGAGTTCGCGGCCAGCTTTGGCAAAGGCTGCGACTGCAAATTCCAAATCGGCGCGGGTGTGTGCTGCGCTCATCTGAACGCGGATGCGGGCCTGCCCTTTGGGAACCACGGGAAAGAAAAAGCCGACGACATACACCCCCAGTTCTAGCAAACGCGCTGCGAGTTGCTGGGCCAGAACGGCGTCAAAAACCATGATCGGAACAATCGGATGCTCCCCCGGTTTGATGGAAAAACCGGCTTGTGCAATCGCCTCACGGAAATAGCGGGTGTTGTCAGCCAAGGTATCGCGAAGCGCAGTCGATTGCTCGAGTAAATCCAATACCGCAATCGAGGCGCCCACAATCATGGGGGCGACCGTGTTGGAAAAAAGGTAAGGCCGCGAGCGTTGGCGAAGGAGTTCAATCACTTCACGCCGACCGCTCGTGAACCCACCCGAGGCGCCGCCCAGGCCTTTACCCAATGTGCCAGTGAGGATGTCAATTTTTCCAAACACGCCACGGTGTTCGTGGGTGCCGCGCCCGGTGGCGCCCATGAATCCACTGGCGTGGCACTCGTCCACACCCAGCAACGCACCGTATTGGTCGCACAAAGTACGCATCACATCCAACTGCGCAATCGTTCCGTCCATGGAGAAAACGCCGTCTGTAAAAACCAAACTGAAACGCGCTCCATCCGCTTTGGCTTCACGCAAACAGCGCTCCAAGTCTTGCATATTGTTGTGCTCATACCGGTAGCGCTTGGCTTTGCATAAGCGGATGCCGTCAATGATGGAAGCATGATTCAACGCGTCGCTAATGATGGCGTCTTCTTCGCCCAACAGCGGCTCAAACAAGCCGCCGTTGGCATCAAAAGCTGCCGCGTAAAGAATGGTGTCTTCGGTACCTAAAAAGCTTGAAAGACGCACCTCTAAGGTTTTGTGGAGATCTTGGGTGCCGCAAATAAAGCGCACCGAACTCAGACCGTAGCCGTGCGTGCGCAGCGCCTTATGGGCCGCCTCCATCACTGCAGGATGCGATGACAAACCCAAATAATTGTTGGCGCATAAATTCAAGACTTCGCGGTGGCTGCCGTCTTGCAAGGTGGTTGTAATGTGCGCGCTTTGTGAGCTATTGATAACGCGCTCGGTTTTGTATAAACCCGCGGTACGAATCGCGTCAAGCTCTTGGGCCAAGTGGGTGTAAAAGGGCGTTGCGGTTGTCATAACAATCTTTCGAGGTCAGTGGGGCACAATGCGCTGGAATAGGTTTCACTGGAAATCAGTTCTGTGCAGTATATCGAACAATATTCACTATAAAGGAATTATTTTGGCAACTCGTATTCCCAAAAACCCTCCCTTTGCAGCCTCACGCGGGGTAACTGCCGAGCCTCCTCGGGTGGGTGATACCTTGGCCGCCCTGCGCCAAAGCCGCGCCTTGTCCTTAGACGAGTTGTCTCGCAAGGCGGGGGTTTCGAAATCGATGCTGTCGCAAATTGAACGCGCCCAAGCCAACCCGACAGTGGCTGTGGTGTGGCGCTTGGCCAATGCTTTGGGCGTGCCTTTGGCAGATTTGCTCGACAGTGCGCCCGCGGTTCAGGCCCCAGCGATCGGTTTTCTTTCAGCCCACGCCACGCCCGCCTTGCGGAGCCCGGACGGTTTGTGTGATTTGCGTATCCTCGGGCCCATCGAGCTGGCGGGGCAATTTGAGTGGTACACGCTGAGCGTCGGAGCTGGCGGCGCTTTAGAGTCCACCGCCCACGAAGACGGAACCCGCGAACACTTGACGGTACAAAGCGGCGCTTTAGAGGTCCATTGCGCCGACGAGGTTCAGCGCCTTAAAGCCGGGGAAACAGCGCGTTACTGCGCCGACCGTCCGCACGCGATTCGTAATGTTGGTAAAACCGCAGCTACGGCGTGGTTGGTGGTGGTCCACCCGGCCTAAGCCTCAAAACCGCTCGTGATCTGCCAAATAACGCCACTGACCGATATCGATATCCCCCAAACCCACCCGACCTAAGCGAATACGGCGCATCGCAGTTATTTCAAGCCCTGCCAATTCACACACGTAGGCCGCGAGACCCGGGTGTGCGCCTTTCACCGCCATGCGCAATTTGCTTCCCTGCTGGCCTGAGCTGCCAACGCTGACTTTGGTTTGGGGCAGGTTGTGGCGCGGGTCGCGCAGCGCCCGCTCGATCGGCGTGAGTTGCTCGGGGCTGACTTCGCCTTGCACATCGATGATGAATTCATGTTCCATCACGCCCATGTCTTCAACAAGCTTACGTTGGGTGCGCCAGTCTTGGGTAAACACCAGTAAGCCGCTGGCACCAGTCTCAATCGACATGCTGGCTTCGAGTTGTTGGAAATGGCGTTTCAAAACACGCGTGTCCGACGGATCATTGGGGCTGCGGTGATCGGGCGTGAGAAGACTCAGAGCATTTTGAATTTTGGGCTTTTTGCCTTTGTAATGGGGGCTGGGAATGGGCTCGTCGCCCACGCCATCGAGCCATCCGCTGGGTTTGTTAACGATCAAGGTGATTGCGTTTAAGTTGAGCAGGCTGGCATCGGCTTCGAAGGTGATGCTGTGGTCTATCACCCGAAACTGCGGCTCTTCTACTACTGCGCCATTGACTTGGACAAAGCCGCTTTCGATATAACGCTCCGCTTCGCTGCGCGAGCAGCCGCGCATTTGCGCAACCCGTTTGGCAAGGCGTTCGCCTTCGGCGTTCGGTGCTTTTGGGATCATGGTTTGGATGGATTCATTTGCAGCATTTGAATGCGCTCGACATGGGCGAGCAAGGAGCGTTTGGCCACGGGCCAAAGCCGCGGGTTCACATCGTCATAGGCCAGCGGCAGCCATTGGTCCGGATCGCCCGCCGGGTTGGCGCTCATCACTGCAGCAATCTTTGCTTCGCGCTTGAGACGGTGGGCTTTAAGGTGCGCAATCGCCCCTAAAGCATTAGGCAGCGCGTGGCCGTGGGCAGGAAAAATAAATTCGGCATGGTGCTCAACACAAGCGTCGTGAAGGACATCGAGAGAATCCAAGTAATCTGCCATATTGCCGTCGGGCGGGTCAATCACGGTGGTGCTTCCGTTCAGGATGTGATCGCCAGAAAACAATATCCCGTCTTCGCGCAGCAGCAAGCAGACATGGTTGGCAGCATGGCCTGGCGTGTGAATCACCTGCAAGGTATGGCTCGCATAAGCTGAACCCAAAGCGCCGGGACTCAGGGTCAATTCTTCCCCATGGTGGACTTCTCGATCCGGAATAAATTGACTGTTCGCCCGTGCCGTGGGCGCTGAGGCCATACCCAAGATAGCAGGAACTTCAGTGTTCGATTGAAGGCACAGGTTTTGCAATGGCAAAGCCCCCGGCGAGTGGTCTGCATGGGAATGGGTACAAACAATGAAGCGAATGTTGCCACCCGAACTATCGGGATGGGCTGCGGCTTGCCAAAGACGTTGGATGTGGTCGGCGTCGGCTGGGCCGGGGTCGATCACCACAAAGCCAGTCAGCGGGTCGCCCATCAAATAGCTGTTGGTTCCAGGGCCAGTCATAAAACCGGGGTTGGGTGCGGTTAAACGCAACACGTTTCGCAAAAGCGCGACGGGTTCAAGCGTTTGCCAGTCGGTGGGCGCGGGAAGGGCGCCTAATTCGGAGAGGCGTTCAGGGTTAAGAATTTGCGAGTGTCGGGGCATGGCAGCATTTTGCAGCTAAAACACGCGAGTGGGCCTCGCCAGCCCCAGAACGGACGCCAGACACCTGATAATTGCAGCTATGCGAATTCAGTTCACCAAAATGCAAGGCGCCGGCAACGACTTTGTGGTTATTGACGAAACCCAAGGGCCCTTGGGTTTGACGCCTGCGCATTACCGTTTTTTAGGCGACCGCCACTTTGGCGTCGGTGCCGATCAAATTTTGACGGTGCGACCCGCACCCAGCCCAGACCTCGATTTTGAATATGTGATTCACAACGCCGATGGGGCTGAGGTAGAACAGTGTGGCAACGGCGCGCGCTGTTTTGCGAAGTTTGTACGCGAGCAAGGGTTGAGTTCCAAAGACACACTGCGGGTTAAAACCATGAAAGGGGTGATTGAGCCGGTCATCACTTCTGACGGCCGCGTGACGGTGAATATGGGAGCCCCCGAATTTCGCTTAGAGCAGATTCCATTTGACGCCTCTGGCCTGAGCGCCAAAACGGTGGGGATGTGGAACGCCTGGCCTTTGGAGCTTAAAACCGCCGACGGTTCGGATTTAACGGTGGATATTGCGGCCCTGTCGATGGGCAACCCGCATGCGGTGCAGCTGGTGAAAGATGTAGACACCGCACCGGTAGAACAGCAAGGGCCTTTGGTACAGCAGCACGCACGTTTTGTTCGTAATGTGAACGCAGGCTTCATGCAAATCGTGAATCGAACCTACATCCGATTGCGCGTGTTTGAGCGCGGCGTGGGTGAAACCTTGGCCTGTGGATCGGGCGCGTGTGCGGCGGTGGTTGCAGGCATTCGCTGGGGTTTGCTCGACGCCTGCGTCGATGTTCACACGCGAGGCGGTTTGCTGAGTATTGCTTGGGAGGGGGGAAATTCCCCTGTCATGATGACAGGGCCCGCTACCACGGTTTTCCGAGGTGAAATTGATATCCCGGACGCTTTGTAAGACTTGTATTTATTGAACGGAAATGCTATGAGCCAACTCACCGAAAAAACTTTGAATAATCCGATTACAGAAGAAGATATAGCCCATTATTTGGCGAACACCCCCGATTTTTTTGTTCGCCATTCGGAGCTCTTAGCTACGGTGCAATTGTCGAGCCCGCACAGCCACCGCGCTGTCAGTTTGCAAGAGCGTCAAGCTGAAATGTTGCGTGAAAAAATCAAGATGTTAGAAGGGCGGATGATGGAAATGATCCGCCATGGCAATGACAATATCCTGCTGTCTGACAAAGTGCTGCGCTGGGCCCGCGGCTTGCTTTTGGTTCCTGCGCCGCACTCGCTGCCTGCGCTCATGACGCAAGAAATTGGCGCGCAATTCTCCGTGCCCCAGGTAGGCTTGCGTTTGTGGGGCTTAGACGCAGCCCACGGTCAGGCCGCGTTTACGCAAGGCGTATCGGAAGACGCAAAGTTATTTGCTGCGTCCCTGAAGGAGCCCTTTTGTGGTTTGAACACCGGTTTTGAAGCGACCCAGTGGCTTGAAAATCCTGAGGCTGCAAGCTCATTGGCCTTGATTCCTTTGCGCAGCGGTGATGCTGGGGGTGCGGGTGAAATTTTCGGAATGCTGGTCTTGGCGTCTATGGATGCGCAGCGCTTTCATAGCGGCATGGGGACAGACTTTTTATCCCGCATTGGTGAAGTCGCCAGCGCTGCGCTAGGGCGCTTGCGCTAAATTCAAATCAGGACCGCGTTGTGTCCTTCGTCGCGACCGATGGCGAACTGATTGAGCGTTACTTAGAACACGTTCGCGTTGAAAAACGCTTAGCCCAACGCACCGTCGAACTCTACGCCTTGGACCTTAACAAGCTGCAAAATTTCGCCAGCGCAAGTAGCGCGGCGTCCGGCTGTGGCTTGGCTTTGGTGGATGTTAAAAACAACCATATTCGCCGCTGGGTCGCCAGCATGCACAGCGGCGGTCGCAGCGGGCGCGGCATTGCACTTATTTTGAGTGGCTGGCGCGGGTTTTATGCTTGGTTAGGCCGCCAAGGTTTGGTGCCAAGCAACCCGGTTCAAGATGTTCGCTCTCCTAAAGCTCCTAAGCCCTTACCCAAAGCTTTGGGCGTGGACGATGCGGTGCACTTTGCCGACTTTCAAAGCGAAGACGGTGCTTGGTTTGAGGCGCGTGATGCGGCGATGGTTGAGTTGTTGTATGGCAGCGGTTTGCGGGTGGGTGAGTTGGTGGGTCTAGATGTGGTGGCTAGTGCGCAGGCCAAAGGTTGGATTGATATGCAAAGCGCACAGGCCCATGTATTAGGTAAAGGTTCCAAGCGCCGTGCCGTTCCTGTTGGTAGCACAGCCATCAAAGCGCTCGAGCGTTGGATGGAGTTACGCGGCCCTTCAGGGCTTTCTTCGGCAGCGCCGGTTCAAGGCAATGAAGCCAACGCAAGCGCCGCATTGTTCCAAGGACGCGGCGGAACCCGCCTCAGCGCACAATCCGTGTGGCAACGTTTGCAGCGCCGCAGTTTGCAAGCAGGGATGGCGACGCCGGTACACCCGCATATGCTGCGCCACTCTTTCGCCAGCCATGTTTTGCAGTCCAGCAGCGATCTACGCGGTGTCCAAGAACTTTTAGGCCACGCCAATATCAGCACCACGCAGGTCTATACCCGCCTTGATTTTCAGCATTTGGCCAAAGCCTATGACGCTGCGCATCCGCGGGCAAAATTGAAAAAACCCCCTCGTTAATAGACCCCAAATTAAATATGGACCGATTGGTACTATAATATGGAAGAAATGCGCAACATTGGCCGGCCTCTTGAATTCGATCCTGTTTCAGCGCTAGATGCAGCGATAGATGTTTTTTGGCGCGAGGGCTATAAAGGCGCAAACATGACAGGCTTGCTTGAAGCTATGAACCTGTCGAAAAGCAGTTTGTACCAAAGCTTTGGCAACAAGTCGGATTTATTCCAGCTTTGCCTGACTAAGTACGCAGACGACTTAGCTAGTTCAATGAAATCGCAACTGGTGGATTCAAAGTCAGGCTGGGAATTTATTGTTGAATTTTTGTATGGTGTGGCTGATACAGCGCAACGACCTGAAGGTGTTAAAGGGTGTTTTTTGGTGAATTCCGTCAATGAATTTGGCCAAACAGAAGAGAAGTTTCTAGATGTATTTAAGACAGGAATAGACGCTGTCAATTCCATTTTTTTTGCGGCTGTTGAGCGTGCAAAAAAAGAAGGCGAGATCAAAAAAAGTGTTGATTTAAAAGACGTAGTGATTTATTTGCAAATTGTAATTAGCGGCATGAGAACGATGATCAAGGGCGGCTTGGATAAAAAAACAACCAAGACCATGGTGTCGCTCATGCTTGAAAATTTTGCCCAATTCCGGGTTCAAAAAATAGCCTAAACGGGCTGACTTAAAGGGAATGTATGACAATTATTAAAAAAGAAATTGAGATTAATTTATCACGTACTGCAGTCTGGAAAATACTGTCTGATTTTGGCAATATTTGCCACGGGCATCCTGCGGTTAGTAAGTCTTACGTGAGTTCAGAGCAAAAGCAGGGCGTTGGAGCAACTCGGCACTGCGATTTCACGATGATGGGCGCAAGTGCTGAAGAGCGTGTAGTTCAGTGGAATGAAGAAAAAAATATCAAGATTTCGGTTTATCAACTCAACAAAATGCCAGGTATCAAGACCATGGAATTGGACTTGGTTCTTCGCGATTCGCAAGAGGGAACAGTCCTGACTGGGGTGATGGAATACAGCATGAAAAATGGGTTTTTCGATGTCATGAACCATTTAGTGATGAAGCGTATGAATGCAAAACTCCTCTCTGGAATTTTGGCTGGGCACAAAAAATATATGGAGACGGGCGAGGTGATTAATGACAAAACAGTGCTTGATCTCACACGGGTGGTTGAATTGAATTAAGAGTAGCCGATCACCGATAGGCGAATGAACGAACTAAGGGGTGACAATACCCCCTATGAAAACGATCAAACTCCGCGCTGGCAAAGAACGATCTTTGCTGCGCCGCCATCCTTGGATTTTTGAATCCGCCATCGAGCGCGGTGGCGGCGATAGCGGTGAAACGGTTCGCGTTGAAGGTTCTGAGAACCAATTCTTGGGTTGGGCGGCTTTCAGTCCCAGCTCCAAAATTCGGGCCCGGGTATGGAGTTTTAACGAAACCCAGCGCATTGACGCCGCATTTTTTTCTTCAACCATTGCAAAAGCCATTCAGGCAAGAACCCGTTTTTTGATTCCCAGTGATGGCATGCGCTTGATCCACGGCGAGTCCGATGGGCTTCCCGGTTTGATTGTGGATCGGTACGGCGACACCTTGGTTGCGCAGTTCACATCGGCAGGAGTTGAGCGGTGGAAAAACCAAATTGCCGATGCGCTGCTTGCGCATACCGGCCTGACTCAACTCTATGAACGCTCTGACGCGAGCAGTCGCGCTTTAGAGGGTTTGACAGAAGTCAAGGGTTGGCTGCGCGGTGAGGGCGTCACGGATCTTGTGTTGCAAGAAAACGGCTGGCAACTGGCTTTGGATATTGCCCAAGGCCATAAGACTGGATTTTATTTAGACCAGCGCGATAGCCGAAAAAAATTCTCAGACTATGCCCAGCGTTTGAATTTTCAACGCGTACTGAACTGTTACTGCTACACCGGAGGTTTTACGGTTGCAGCATTAGCCGGCGGCGCTGCCCATGTTCTATCGATTGATTCCTCTGCGCCTGCCATTGCCAAGGCGCAAGAGAATGTGGCGCTCAATGGTTTTGCGCCGGAGCGGGCGAGCTTTATGGATGCTGATGTCAACGCGTCTTTGCGCCAATTCGCGCAAGAAAGTCGCACCTTTGATGCCATTGTTTTAGACCCACCAAAATTTGCACCCACGGTGGCGCATGCCGAACGGGCCGCTCGAGCCTACAAAGATATCAATCGTTTGGCTTTCAAAATATTAGAGCCCGGCGGCGTTTTATTCACCTATTCCTGCTCGGGTGGAATCAGCCCTGACTTGTTTCACAAAATCGTGGCCTCCGCAGGCGCAGATGCGGGCGTGGACGGATTTATCAGCGAACGCATGGGCGGCGCTCCAGACCACCCGATGACGATGACCTTTCCCGAGGGCGAGTACCTTAAGGGTTTGGTGGTATTGCGAAAACTGTAGGAACTTGCATGTCATACACCCTGTATTACTCCCCCGATAGCGCCAATATCGTGATCCGAATGGTGCTTGAAGCGCTGGCGGTGCCTTACCAAGCTATCGAGATTGACCGGACTGTGGATAGGCAACGCAGCCCTGAGTTTATGAAACTCAATCCGCAAGGCTTATTGCCCGTATTGCTGGACCCCGCCCAAGCCGCCCCCTTGTTTGAAACCGCTGCCATTCTTTTGCACCTGGTTGACCAACACGCAGCATTGCCCGCGCCAGAGAAAAAACACCGCGGGGAATTGTTAAAGTGGCTTTTCTTTTTATCCAACACCTTACATGCAGACTTGCGCGTGCTGTTTTATTCCGACCGCTATGTTGCAGATAGCCAAGCTATTCCCGCTTTGCGCAAGGGAATGCACCAGCGGGTGCTTGCGCATTTGGCCTTGCTAGATACAGAGATCGCCAAGGGCGCAGGCGCTTGGCTCTTGGGAGAGCAGCTTAGCGTTTGCGATTACTATTTGGCTGCCTGTGTTCGGTGGGCTCAGTTGTATCCTCGCGGTGACACACTTTCGTCCTCCGACATTGAAAAATTTCCTGCGCTGACGGGCCTGTTGCAAACCTTGGAAGCGCGGTCTGAAGTACAAAAAGCCTATGCCGATGAAAGTAGCTATGGCAAAGTATTCACCCATCCAGACTATCCCACACAGGCTGTGGTGTGAATCGATTCCCTGCCCATCTTAAGAAGCCTGACAATACGCCCATGAAAACGAAAAAGCCACGTGTTCCAGTACACAAGCATGGGCCCCAAATTCAACGCAGCCATGAAGTTCGAATTATTGGCGGCCTCTGGAAACGAACGAAACTCAAAGTTGCTGACAAGCCAGGTCTGCGGCCCACCCCGGACCGCGTAAGGGAAACCTTGTTTAATTGGTTGGGGCAGGATATGCGGGGGTTGCGCTGCATGGACGTTTTTGCGGGGACGGGAGCGCTGGGGTTTGAGGCCGCTTCGCGCGGTGCAGCCGAAGTGATTGTGGTCGAGCAAGACAGCGCGTTGATTGAGCAGCTCAAAGCAACCCAAACCCAATTGGCTGCCAGCCAGGTGCATGTTTTGCGCGGTGACGGTGTCGCATCTTTGCGCCAAGCGACGCCTGCGAGCTTGCATGTGATTTTTATTGACCCGCCTTTTGACTCAGCACTCTATGAGCCTGCGCTTGCAGCGGCGAGCCGCGCTGTGGCTGTGGACGGATTTGTGTATTTAGAGTCTCCCACTGCGTGGAACGATGCGCAACTTGCGCCTTTAGGCTTTGCGGTTCGCCGCTACCTCAAGGCCGGTGCCGTGCATGCCCACGTGTTAACGCCCGCGCTAGCGACCTGAATAGGAGTTAATCCATGTCCTCTTCTACTATTGCTCTCTACCCTGGAACCTTTGATCCGATGACCTTGGGCCACCAAGACATCATTCGCCGAGCGTCTGCATTATTTGGAAAGGTGATTGTGGCCGTAGCGCAGGCACACCATAAAAAAACCTTATTTACCTTGGAAGAGCGGCTCGAATGCGTGAGTGAAGCAGTAAAGCCTTTGGGCAATATTCAGGTGCTGCCGTTCTCTGGATTGGTGACGGAGTTTGCACTGCTCCATGGCGCAAAGGCGATGGTGCGTGGAGTGCGCAGCGTGACAGATTTTGACTTTGAGAGTCAACTCGCTGGCATGAACCGGGCCTTGGCACCTCATCTAGACACCGTATTTTTAACGCCCGATGCGCGTTACCAGCATATCTCGAGTACCTTGGTCAGAGAAATCGCCATGCTGCAAGGCGATGCCGCGCAATTTGTTGCGCCTTCGGTGTGGGCGCGCATGCAGGCCAAAGTGCGAACTGCGACTTGAAAGACTCGCTATGGCTTTGATCATTACCGATGAATGCATCAACTGTGACGTCTGCGAACCCGAGTGCCCGAACGATGCCATTTATATGGGCAAAGAGATTTACGAAATTGACCCCCATAAATGCACCGAGTGCGTGGGTCATTTCGATGAGCCCCAATGCGTGCAGGTCTGTCCCGTAGCCTGTATCCCGATTCACCCCGAATTTGTAGAAAACCGCGAAACCCTGTGGGAAAAATACCGTCGATTGCAATCGACTGCTGCGACTTAGGGCGAGGCTTTCTTAGCCTGAGGGACTTGGCCTACAAAAGCGTCTGACTTCTCTTTGGTTTGAAGCTTGGGTTTTTTGAGAACAACCAATGGCTCTTTTTTAGGGTCTGGACGTGTTTTGCTGATCCGCTGGGGTGGGGCTGCTTTTGCAGCCATGGCATTTTCTGCAAGGCGTTTTTTCTCAAGCTCTTTTCCCGCTGCCGCTGTGTGCTTGGTGGATGCGTCAGCTTGCGATTTTTGTGTCGAACTGCGTGCATCATTGGCTTTGACCGCCACCGCCTGGGGGCACGGCGTGTCGCTGTATTGGTTAGCGCATTTGTACACAAGGGTCTGTGCCGACGCACGGCCTAGACCCGCGAAGAAGAAAACCACCAAGACAGCACATTGGATTTTTCTCATGGCTTGACGAAAGGTTCGGACTCGCCTTGAGGAAGTTCCGGGGCACCAAGTTCGGGCTTGGGAGGCACAGGCGGTTTAGGCCGAGGCGGTTTGCTGGTGTGGATCAGCATCGTGGCTTTGGTCATATCCCCCGCCAACAAAGCGGGCAGGGCCTTGAGGGATCTGTCGATACTTTGCTCTAAGGCAATCCGGTGATCAAGGGAAGGTTTTTTCAAAACCCAATTGGCGACTTCCAATTTGTCACCGGGGTGGCCAATGCCAAGGCGCAGACGCCAGTAGTCGCCGGTCGCGAGTTGGGCGTGAATATCGCGCAAGCCGTTGTGGCCTGCATGGCCGCCGCCGAATTTGAGTTTGGCTTCGCCAGGCGCGAGGTCGAGCTCATCATGGACCACCAAGACTTCTTCGGGTTTCACTTTAAAAAATCGGGCCAATGCGGACACCGACTTACCCGAGAGGTTCATAAAGGTTTGCGGCTTTAGCAGCCAGACCGTCTCACCAAGTACCGTGGTGCGAGCCACCAGTGCGTGGTAACTTTTGTCCATGGCCCACGACGTTTTGAGTTCGCGTGCAACGGCGTCCAAGAATAAAAATCCTGCGTTGTGACGGGTGTTTTCGTATTCGGGGCCGGGATTGCCAAGGCCTGCGATCAGTTTAATCATGGTTGCGATGGTAGACGAAAAGTGTGTTGCGTATAGCAAAAAGGCCTGCCCCCATCACAGGGTCAGGCCTTTGAATTAGAAAAAGCCTGGGCTTATTTCTTGGCTTTGCCTTTAGCGGCGGGAGCTGCTGCGACCACGGGGGCTTCAACCACTTCTGCAACTGGAGCGACCACGGAGACGATCACTGGGTTTTCTTTGCCACGAACGACGGCAGAGACGCCTTTTGGCAAGGTCAGGTCTTTGGCGTGCAAAGAAGTGCCTTTCTTCAAAGTACTCAAATCCACCGCGATGAACTCAGGCAAGTCGGCAGGCAGACAAGCCACTTCAAGTTCAGTCACCACGTGGTTAATCAAGCAGGCATCCAACTTCACAGCAGGAGAATTTTCTTCGCCGCTGAAGTGCAATGGCACTTTCATGTGCAAAGTCGTATTGGCTTCGACGCGTTGAAAGTCGATGTGCAAAATCAATTGTTTGAATGGGTGCATTTGCACGTTGCGCAGCAATACTTTGCTTTCCGCACCGTTGAGTTCCATATCCAAGATAGATGCGTGGAACGCTTCTTTCTTGATGGCGTGCCACAACGCGTTGTGGTCAAGCTCAATATTCAAAGGCTCAGCGGTTCCGCCATAAACGATACCGGGTGTGCGACCTGTAATGCGGAGACGGCGGCTCGCACCCGTGCCCTGCTTAGCGCGCTCAAAAGCGACAAATTTCATAACTTACTCCTGAAAGAGTCCACCGCGACCAGTGTGACTCCAGTTTTAAAAAGAGGCCGTTTGCCACAGAACGCGGCACGGCCCCGGCTTTTTGTCTCGGTTAGAAAAGGTTATCTTGGTCCGAGAACAAACTCATAACCGACTCACCCTTGGCAATGCGCATGATTGTTTCTGCAATCAGCGGAGCCACAGTGAGTTGGCGAATTTTTTTACATTGGGACGCCGCATCACTCAGCGGAATCGTGTTGGTGACAACCACCTCATCCAAGGCATCGCCATTGGCAATACGCTCAATGGCAGGGCCTGAAAAAATAGGGTGGGTGCAATAGGCATAGACTTTTTTGGCACCGCGCGCCTTGAGAACTTCTGCGGCCTTCACCAAGGTACCTGCGGTGTCAATCATGTCGTCCATGACGACGCAGTTGCGCCCTTCGATCTCGCCGATGACGTGCATCACTTCACTCACATTGGCTTTGGGTCGGCGTTTGTCAATGATTGCGAGGTCGCAGTTGAGTTGCTTGGCTAGTGCTCGTGCCCGCACCACGCCGCCAACGTCTGGAGACACAACAATCAAGTCTTCGTAGTTCTTTTGGCGCAAATCACCTAAAAGCACCGGGGAGGCATAAATGTTGTCAACGGGAATATCGAAAAAGCCCTGGATCTGATCGGCATGTAAATCCATGGTCAGTACCCGTGAAACACCGGCCGCTTGCAGCATGTTGGCGACCACTTTGGCCGTAATCGGAACGCGGGTTGAACGAGGGCGGCGGTCTTGGCGCGCGTAGCCAAAGTAAGGAATCACCGCGCTGATACGCTCTGCCGAGGCCCGTTTCAGAGCGTCCACCATGATGAGCAACTCCATCAAGTTCTCATTTGTGGGAGCACAGGTGCTTTGCACCACAAAGACGTCTCGGGCGCGAACGTTTTGGTTGATTTCAACAGCCACTTCTCCATCGGAAAACCGACCGACCGTTGCAGAACCGAGAGAAATTCCGAGGGTGTGTGCGATATCCGCGGCCATGCCTGGATTGGCATTGCCAGTGAAAACCATGAAGTCAGGAGGTAGTGGTGCCTGCATGCGGATTCCAGCGAGGAAATTGGGTTTATGGTCGATTCTTGTTCAGTTGACTGGCCACGATGGCCGACCAACATATTTGGCAGGGGAAGAAGGATTCGAACCTTCGCATGCTGGAATCAAAATCCAGTGCCTTAACCAACTTGGCGATTCCCCTACACGGGTTGACAACTAAAAGCTGCCCACCGATAAACCATCGCTGCGTGCCCATCCCTGCAAAGGGTGAATCTCCAGACTTCGACACAGTTTGACTTGCATGGCGGCAGGCGCATCTTGCAACTCAATATCATGGGTCAGATGCGCAAAAACTGCGCTTCCGGAGCCCGTCATCCTAGCGTTTAAGCCCTTGGAGGCAAGCCACTCAAGGGCTTGGTTGACACCAGGGCATAACGTTTGGGCAACGGCTTGCAAATCGTTTCGGCCGAAGCCAAAAGCGTTTGTAGCGAAGCCTGAAATTATAGCAAGTTCCGTGTCCCGTTTGAGAGACGGGTCTGAAAAAATCAAACGGGTGTCGAGCCCCGCATCGGGTTTAACCACCACAAAGCGTTCGGATGCAATTGCAATCGGGGTGATTTTCTCGCCCACGCCTTCTACCCATGCGTTGTGGCCGCCTAGGAAAAATGGGACATCGGCCCCCAGTGAGAGGCCGATCGTCGTTAGGGCTTCTACAGAAAGATCGAGCTTCCAAAGACGATTCAGGGCCAAAAGGGTAGTGGCTGCGTCCGATGATCCGCCGCCCATTCCAGCTTGGGCTGGCACAGACTTGCGTATGCCAATGTGAACCCCTAAAGGGCATTGGGTGGAGCGTTGTAGAACCCGCGCGGCCCGAACACACAAGTCGTCTTCAGGGAGTGCCCAAGTCAAGTCTTCGCGGCTGATGCCGCCATCTTGGCGGACATCAAAGTTCAGCTGATCGCACCAGTCCAGCAGCATAAAAACCGACTGCAGCAGGTGGTAACCGTCAGCGCGTTGGCCTGTGATGTGCAAAAACAGATTGAGTTTTGCGGGAGCGGGGATGTCGTAAAGCGACTGCATCGGAAACTTCAGCGTTCGAGAATAATTTTGAGCTCCATCAAGGCGCTGTCGGGGCCGCGTTGAAGGGCGCTGAGTCGGCCTTGTTGGAGCTGGTCCATCGACACTTCCCATCCCTTGACGTCAACCCGCTGTCCTTGTAGCCAAGAAAACAGAGCGGCGACCGGAATCGGGCTGGGAGTGTGGTGTGCCGCCATGGCCTCTAAGGATGAAAACTGGAGGGTGTCGCTTGGGGTTTGCAAACTCGCGGAATGTGGGGCCCATTGCATCCGTGCCAAGCGGTTTCCAAAAAGACTGTTTAAGACCAAGCTTCCGCGCTCGGGGGTGCCATCGAGTTCAAAAAAAGCGGTCCACGCTTGGGCCGAGGGCCCCTCCACCTTGAGTGCCAACCGGCCTTGCCAGTGGGTTGCGCCACCCTGGGCTATGGGTTGGACGGTGGGCGTTGAGCTACACGCAGTGAGAAAGAGGATGACGCTAAACCATCCCGAACGCCAAAGGAACATGAACTTGGAACCGCTGCGGCTCATAGTTTGCCTGGTAAGCGACGGATGGTGCTTTTGAGCGTTTCGTTGTTTCGATTGAGTTCAAGACCTTGCTTCCAAACGCGTTGTGCTTGTTCGCGTTGGTTCAAGCCCCAATGGACTTCGCCTAAATGGGCTGCGATTTCTGCATCTGGACGGGCTTGAAACGCTTTTTCTAAGATGGACAAGGCCAATGGCAGATTACCGCTGCGAAATTCCAGCCAGGCCAAACTGTCCAAAATAAACGGATCGTTGGGCGCAAATTCCAAGGCCTTGTTGATGAGTATTCTGGCTTCGCCGAGTTGGGTATTTCGGTCTGCTAAAGAGTAGCCCAGGGCGTTGTAGGCTGCGTAGTAATCGGGTTTGGCTGCAATCAATGCCCGCAGTATTTTTTCCATCTCGCCAGCGCGCCCCAATTTGTCTGCCGACATGGCGAGCTCGTAGGTGAAATCAGGGTCACCGGGAAAACGTTGCAAGGCCTCAGTGACTAAGCGGTAAGCTTGCCGGTCTTGTTGATGCTCTCGCAAGAGTTGCAATTCGGCATTGATTTTGAAGCGGCTGTCATCGGCTTGCGTTTCTGGCAGATTGCGAATCAGCGCGCGGGCCTCATCCCAATTGCCTTGTTTTCCCAAAAGCAAGGCCCTGCGCAATTGAATTTTGGCAGCGTCCGGTGGGCTTTTGATTCGCGCTAGATAGGCTTGGGCTTCTTTGAAGTCCTTTTTAATTTCAGCAATTTGAGACAGTAAAAAATAAGTTTGGACGACGCCCCGCGCCATGGTTCCTGGCTCAACATCTGCGGTAACCGAGGTGGGATCTGGATTCAAAGCCAAATAGACCAATAGCGATTTTTCAGCGCTGGGGTACAGTTTCTTTTCCAACTCAATCGAACCGCGCAACAGCCACGCGTCTGCGAAATTTGGCTTTTCTGAACACAAGAGCACCAATTGGCTCAAAGCCTCGTCAAAGGCTTGGGTATCGAGCAACTTACGGACGTAAGCCATGCGCAAATCAGCCGAAGGCTTGCCCGCAAAATAGGGTTTCACAAGCGATTGGACGGCAGCGGTTTGGAAACCCCATAAATTCAAGGCCAGCAGCGCAATCTCTTCAAAGTCTGGCTGCGCTACAGCCCCTTTTTGTGCGGCGCTCAGGGCGGCCGCTTTGTCATTCGCGAGCAAGCGCAATTGACCGACCGCAGCCCACGCTGGCGCAGCGAAGTTCGTGCTGCGCAGATCGGGCTGTAAATACTTCTCCAATACGTCAGCAGCCAATTTTTTATTGCTAGCGCGTGAAAAAAGGCGAGCCAATTGGGTGATGGCCGTTGCTCTTTCAGCCGCAGGAAAATTGGCCAAGCTGCGTTGCAAGGGCGGCCCTGTCTCTTCGATGCGGTTTAATCCAATTAGGAGCTGGAGTAAATAGCGATCTGCATCCAGTGATTTGGGGTATGCCCGTTGCCAAGCGTTTGCTGCATTGAGAGCGCCATTGGCGTCACGCGCTCTTAGGGCTAATTCCACGGCGCGCTCATACAAACGGGGGTCGCGGGCTTTTCGGGCGGCATCGAGCATGAGGCTAAAGGCGCTGGCAGGATCATCGTTTTGCAAACTCAGATCGCTCAGCAGCAATTGGTAAAAAAGTTCAGCGTTCAGCTCAGACCGCTCTGACTCAGCGGGCGCTGCCACGGAGGCCCCTGCAGACAAGAAAAAAGCGCAAAGAAAGAGCGCTTGGGAGGTAGATAGAAGTGAGCGTGACATCAGACCATAATAATCCAAGCCATTAACCCACTGTATCTATGCCTGAACTGCCCGAAGTCGAAGTTACCCGCCTAAGTTTTGCCGACCGCATTACCGGCGCGACGGTTCAGTCTGTGCGCTTAGGCAAGCCTTTGCGGTGGCCTTTGGGTTGCCAACACAGCGTATTGCTTGGGCAGCGGATTCTTGGGGTAAGACGCCGGGGAAAATACCTTTTGATAGACCTTCAGCAGGGATTGCTGCTGATGCATTTGGGCATGTCTGGCAGCCTCACATTTAGTGAGCAGACCCGTGCCATGCGAAAGCATGATCATTTTGATCTAACAACTACCCAAGGCGTGTTGCGTTTAAACGACCCACGGCGCTTTGGTGCGGTGGTGTTTGCGCCAGATGAGCAAAGCCCCCAAGCCCAGAAATTATTAGGCAGGTTGGGCGTTGAGCCCTTAGGCGAAGAATTCTTACTCGCCGACTTTCAGAGCGCTTTGAAGCAGCGCAAGGCACCCATTAAACTAGTGCTCTTGGCGGGGGAGGTGGTGGTAGGTGTTGGCAATATTTATGCGTCAGAGGCATTGTTTTTGGCAGGTATTCGTCCAACGACCCGGGCTCTGCGCATAAGCCGACAGCGGGTAGAGCGTTTGCGCGAGGCCATTCGCACTGTGCTCGCGCGGGCCGTTGAAAAAGGGGGCAGTACCCTCAAAGACTTTTCAAACGCCCACGGAGAATCGGGTTACTTCCAGTTAGAGGCCGCGGTGTACGCCCGCCAAGGCGAAAGCTGTCGGGTGTGCGGGACCGCGATTCGCATGATTCGCCAGGGCCAACGTGCTACTTTTTATTGCCCGACGTGCCAAAAACCGTGACAGCGTCTTCCCAGCGATTGCAATTTGCTGAGCACATCGTTGCGTGGCAAAAAGTGCATGGCAGAAACGACCTCCCTTGGCAAAATACCCAAGATCCGTACCGCGTTTGGTTGTCTGAAATCATGCTGCAACAAACCCAGGTGGTCACGGTGATGGGTTATTTCGATCGGTTTTTGCAAAGGCTTCCGAATGTTCAGGCGTTGGCTACGGCTAGCTTGGATGACGTCATGGGGTTGTGGAGCGGCTTGGGGTATTACAGCCGCGCGAGAAATCTCCATCGCTGTGCCCAGGCGGTGGTTCATCATTGGGGAGGCATCTTTCCAAAGACTGCACTCGAATTACAGCAGCTCCCTGGAATTGGCCCATCCACAGCCGCTGCAATAAGCTCTTTGTGCTTTGGCGAGCGGGTTGCTATTTTGGATGCCAATGTCAAGCGGGTCTTAACGCGCGTTTTGGGTTTTGATGGTGATTTGGCAATAGCGCGTCAGGAGCGCCATTTGTGGAGGGCTGCGGCTGAGTTGTTGCCCAATGCGACCATTGCGATGCCACGCTATACCCAAGGCATGATGGATTTGGGTGCGACGCTGTGTCTGCCAAAAAATCCAGTGTGTCCGCAGTGTCCTGTGCAATCGCAATGCCTTGCAAACTCCCAAGGCAGCCCACAGCGTTACCCGGTGAAAACACGCAAAATTAAACGCTCGAGCCAAACGGTTTATTTGCTTTGGGCGCATACCGAACGGGGAGATGTTTTTCTCAGCCAGCGGCCAGCGCCAGGGGTCTGGGCGGGTTTGTTTTGCCTTCCGTGGTTTGACAGCGAAGCGTCTTTAGAACAAGCCATTCCTAAGATTTGGCGAGAGCGTTTAGAGCCGATGCATCCGTTTTTGCATGTCCTCACCCACAAAGATTTACACCTTCATCCCTGGCGGCTTCGGGTGGATGTCGGCGCTGCGTTTGATGACCTATCGGGGACATGGGTTTCATCCCAACAATGGCCCGACTTGGGCTTACCCGCCCCGGTAAGAAAGCTATTGTTAGGGGATTGAGCGGGCATCGAGCTCACGGTGGCGTGTGAGCGTGGCCCATTGGGTAGAAAATCGCTGCGATAAGCATTCAACTAAATACACAGAACGATGTTGTCCGCCCGTACAACCGATCGCTACAGTCACGTAGCTGCGGTGGTCTTGGGCCAAGGAGGGGAGCCACTGTTCTAAAAAGCCTGCGACATGCTCAAACATGGTTTGGACAGGTTTTTGTGCTTTCAGAAATTCCGCGACAGCTGCGTCTTTGCCTGTGAGGTTGCGCAGTTTGTCTTCATAGTGGGGATTGGGCAGCATCCGAACATCAAAAACGTAATCGGCATTCGATGGGACCCCACGTTTGTATGAAAAAGACTCGAATACCAAGGTCAATTGATCGGCAAGCGAGGCCACCAAATTTTTGACATAAGCCTGAAGCTGTGCCGAACGGAGCAGGCTGGAATCAATGATGTGCGAGGGCTCTCGCATGTCCATGAGCATCTTTCGCTCTAACTCAATGGCATCCACCAACGCTCTGCGTTCATCCGTAGAATCCGGCCCTGCGCTTTTTTGGGATAAAGGATGTTTGCGCCGCGTTTCTGAATAGCGACGAACCAAGGTGCCGGTAGAGGCATCCAGAAAAAGCGATTTGATCGATACGCCGTCATTGCGTAACTGCTCGAGCTGCTTGGGTACCAAAGGCAAAGAAGAGGCACTGCGCACATCCATGGCAATCGCAATGCGCGAAGCGTGGTGTTTTTTCTCAAGCGCTACAAAATCAAGCAGCAACTCGGGCGGTAAATTGTCGACACAATAAAACCCGGCGTCTTCTAAGGCGTGCAAGGCCACGGATTTCCCTGAGCCTGACATGCCGGTGATGAGAACCAGTTCCATAGCAATGCCTTATGCGGCGCTTCGCGCAAGCATCTCTTGGGCGTGCGCGAGAGTGGTTTTGGAGCTGGCATCACCGCCTAGCATGCGTGCAATTTCATAGGTGCGCAGGGTGTCAGTGACTGCGCTGACCGTACTGACGGTGGTTCCACTTTGCAGGCGCTTAGAAACCACCCAATGGTTATCGGCGCAGGCCGCTACTTGGGGCAGGTGGGTTACAGCGAGCACTTGGCGATCACGCCCGAGCTTGCGCATCAGTTGGCCCACGGTATGCGCCACCGTACCGCCCACCCCCGCGTCCACCTCGTCAAAAATCAGGGTCTGCGCAGTGCCAAGCTGGCTGGTGGTGACTGCAATTGCCAGCGCCATCCTAGAGAGTTCGCCACCGGAGGCGACTTTGCCGACGGGACGCGGCGTGCTGCCAGCGTGTCCTGCCACCAAGAAAACAATATCCTCTAATCCACTTTGTTGGGCTTGACTGAGGGGCTCTAAAGCGACTTGAAATTGGCCGCCTTGCATCCCCAAACCTTGCATCGCTTGGGTGATGGCGTCTGCCAAAAGCGGCGCAGCCTTAGCGCGGGCTTTGCTGATTAGTTTGGCTTGTTCAAGGTACGCTTTGTGGGTTTGATTTTCCTGGGACTTCAAGCCTTCAATATCGGCTGCGGCGGCCAAGGCCGCGAGTGCATCGCGCCAACTGCTAAGCAAGGCAGGCAATTCTTCGGGGCTGCGTTTGTAGCGTCTGGCAAGCGATATCCACAAAGCCAAACGCGCGTCGAGTTCCGCCAATCCTTGTGGGTCGAGTTCGGTGCGCCTGAGATAGCTGCGCAAAGAATGCGCAGCGTCTTCAATTTGCGCCAGGCTAGAAACAAGGGCATCGATGGGGCTTTGAAAATCGGCATCCAGATGCACTTGGTGTTGGAGTTGCTGCAATGCCGCGTTCAGGGGTTTGAGTGCGTTGCCTTCTTCATCTTCCATGAAGTTCACCGCGGCTTGGGCTGCATCCATGAGCGTTTGTGCGTGGGCTAAGCGGCTGTGGTTAGCATTAAGCGCTTCCCACTCCAGCTCCTGGGGGTTGAGTTTTTCTAATTCACCGATTTGCCAAGCCAACCGCTCTTGCTCTTGTTGCAAAGAATCTTGGGCCTGTAAAGCTTGGGCTAAGGTGTTTTGGGCTTGTCGCCATTGTTGCCAAGACGCGCTTAATTTTTGGGTTGAAATTTGCGCATAGCCATCGAGCAGACCGCGCACGGCGTCAGGTCGCGTCAGGCTTTGCCACGCATGTTGGCCATGGATGTCGAGCAAATATTCACCAAGGTGACGCAGTTGTTGGGCGGTGGCGGGACTGCCATTGACCCAAGCGCGGCTTTTGCCGGTGAGGTCTACGGTTCGCCGAAGCAATAAGCTCTCAGAACTTTCAAAACCAGCGTCTTCAAGAAAGGAGGAGAGTGCATCGGGAGAGTCAAATTCGGCGCTAACGTCGGTTCGTTGTGCGCCCTCTCGAATCACACCCACGTCGGCGCGCGCTCCGGTCACCAGTTGGAGTGCGTCAATCAAGATCGATTTACCCGCGCCGGTTTCTCCGGTCAGCACCGTGAAACCGCTTTCAAGGTCTAAATCGAGTTCGTCGACGATAACGAAATCGCGCAGAACAATGCGTTTCAATCCCACTTTTTATGCCACTCCCTCGTTCCAGTGTAGCTTTTGGCGAAGCGTATCAAAGTAGGTCCAACCCTGAGGATGTAAAAACCGCACATGCTGCTCTGAGCGACGAACCACAATACGGTCCCCGTGCATCAAAGTCGCCAACGATTGCATATCAAAGTTCGCGCTGGCGTCTCGGCCCGAGACAATTTCGATAGAAATTTCGCTCGCATGGGACAACACCAAGGGCCGGTTAGACAGAGTGTGGGGAGCAATAGGCACCAAAACCCAGCCGGGGGTTGAAGGGTGCAGCAAGGGGCCTCCAGCCGATAAGGCATAGGCGGTTGAACCTGTGGGGGTTGCGATGATCAGGCCATCGGCGCGTTGATTCGCCACAAAGTGACCATCAACCTCAACCCGCAACTCCACCATGCCAGAGGTTGCACCGCGATTGACCACCACGTCGTTGAGCGCTAGCGCAGAAAAGACACTGCGCCCGTCGCGGATAACTTCGGCTTGCATGAGACTGCGGTCATCCACCACAAATTCGCCAGCGAGCATGGGCCCTAAGGTAGCGGCGTACTGTTCCAGCGGAATATCGGTAATAAACCCGAGGCGGCCACGGTTAATACCAATGAGTGGCACCTTGTATTGGGCGAGTCGCCTCCCAATACCTAACATGGTGCCATCCCCACCCACGACCAAACACAAGTCGCAGTGGCGTCCGATGTCCTCAATCTCCATCGCAAGATAACTGCTGAGCCCTAGGTTGGCAGCCGTTTCAGCTTCAATGACCACCTCACAGCCTTGGCCCATCAAAAAATGGGCGATGTCATCCAAGGCCTGGCGTGCCGCAGCCACTGCGCTAGCAGAGTAGCTCGTTTGGTACTTACCAATGAGGGCGACCTGGCGAAACTGAGTTTTCAATCGGGACTTCATGGGCAAATTACATCACTAAAATGCCTCCATGCTAGATGATCGCTCCAAGTTGTTGCTGAAGTCGCTGGTCGAACGCTATATTGCCGACGGCCAACCGGTGGGAAGCCGCACTTTGTCTAAGGCCTCTGGCTTGGAGTTGTCTCCCGCGACCATCCGCAATGTCATGTCGGATTTAGAGGAGTTGGGCCTGATCGTCAGCCCCCATACCTCTTCGGGGCGCGTACCCACCGCGCGGGGGTATCGGCTTTTTGTGGACACCATGCTTACGGTCCAACCGCAGCAGTTTGCCGCCCATAGCCTGGCACCCGACCAGCCGCAAAAAGTCATCTCCAACGCCGCCCATTTGCTCTCAAGCCTGTCGCAGTTTGTCGGGGTGGTAATTGCCCCACGGCGCACTTCCGCTTTTCGGCACATGGAATTTTTGCGACTTTCCGAAAAACGGGTGTTGGTCATCATTGTTTCGCCCGAAGGCGATGTGCAAAACCGGGTCATTTATACCGAGGTGGATTACTCTCCCTCGCAACTCGTCGAAGCCGCTAACTTTTTAAACAGCCATTACGTCGGGCTCGACATTGACCAAGTGCGCGAACGGCTTAAAAGCGAGGTGGAAATATTGCGCTCAGAAATTGCCGGCCTGATGGACGCTGCGGTCACGGTGAACTCCGAAGCGATGACTGAAACCCAAGACGAAGTGGTGATTTCTGGCGAACGTAATTTACTCAAAGTGACCGACTTTTCCAGCGATATGGGTAACCTGCGCCGGGCCTTTGAGCTGTTTGAGCAAAAAGCCCAAATCATGCGACTACTCGATATCGCCGGCCAAGCCGAAGGCGTGCGTATTTTTATCGGGGGCGAGAGCCAGGTGGTACCGTTTGAAGACCTGTCGATTGTCAGCGCGCCCTACGAGGTCGATGGAAAATTGGTAGGCACCCTGGGTGTGATTGGCCCGACCCGTATGCCGTATGACCGCATGATTCAAATTGTTGATATCACCTCCAAGCTCGTGAGCAACGCTTTGAGTCACCACAAATAAAGCCCGACTTCTCCGCTGTTAGTGCAAACTTTGGTCGATGGGGGGAAGTTCGGTATCGGTCTTAGACGCGCCGTCATGCCGCGCGAAACGAATCAAATACACGCCGCTGAGAATCACGACCAAACCACCGATCAGCGTCCACCGGTCGGGTGCGGCACCCCACACCACCCAGTCGATAGCCACAGCCCAGACCAAAGCGGTGTATTCCAAGGGAGCGACGTTGGCGGTTTTCCCATGAGCAAATGCGTAGGTCATCGCAACAGTGCCTAAAAACCCCGTCACACCCAAAATCACGATCAACAAGAAATGTTCTGTTTGAAGCGGTTGCCAGTCGCCAATCGCGAGAAGACTTGCGCCTAAAGACATCAAAGCAATCGTCCAAAACACAATACTGGCGTTGGATTCGCTGCGGCCCAATAGTCGCGCTGTTATCACGGTTAAACCGTAACAAATCGCTGAACCTAAAATTGCCAGCGCCCCCCAAGATTGCCAGAGCGAATCGACATTGCTCCCCGGGCGCATTGCAATGAGTACGCCTAAAAGACCGAGCCCGATAGCGACCCAGTGCGCCGGACTGGCATGCTCTTTTAAAAGCGGCACGGCCAAAGCCGTCACCAAAAGCGGAGAAATAAAGAAGATGGTGTAGGCCTGCGCGAGCGCCAAGTGAGTAATGCCATAGGTAAAAAGCCAAAGCGTGGCGACATTGAGAACGCAGCGCAAAAAGTGCAAGCGCCATTGCACTTGAAACAATTGCGCAACCGGAACCCTCCACGCGGTATAGACCACAACCATCGGCAGCGCCGCCAAACCACGTAACGCGGCCACTTGCATCGCCGGATAAAAAGCCGACAGAGTTTTCAGCGTGGCGTCCATGAACGAGAAAAAAGCCACGCCCGCGAGCATGGCGATGGCGCTTCGCCATGGCGCAGACAGGTGCATTGCCCCCAAAGATCGCAATCCCATGCTTTGCTTAACGTGCTTCTTGAATCACTGCGGGATCAAACGCTTTTCTACTGAAGACTTCGCGAAGCAGGGGCTCAAAATATTCCAGGGGTTTGCTGGAATAGTCTGGGTCAAAAGCAGCTTGGTCATAGCAGGCGCAAAAATGATGGCATGAGGCAAACCAAGGGTGGTCTTTGTAGGCCAGGTAACCCTTCGGGTCTTTGCCAAAGTGGTGGGCGTAATACTCCATTTGAAACAGTCCGTGCATTTCAATCACCCATGTGACCTCAGCACGAACATAAGGGCGAAGAATGGCCGCTGCCATTTGGGAGTGGTTTTCAGGCGCCAAACTATCGCCAATATCGTGGATCAATGCGCCGACCACCATATCCAAATCCGCGCCATCAGCCTCAGCACGGGTTGCGCTTTGGAGCGAGTGTTCGAGCCGACTGATTTGGTAGCCTTGCAAAGACGTTCCCAAACCACGCAGAGCCTCCATGAGCCGGTCGGGCAACTCTCGGATGTATTGGTGTTCCAGTTGTTGTAAAAAAAGGTACTCCTCAACAGTTCCATCTTTCATCTGGGTAAAGGCGACGTTTTGCATTTTGAATTCAGGGTTGTGAAATATTTAGAGAGTTCTATTTTTGCGCACGGTGATCAAAATCAAGATCGGCTTGCTCTCCGCGCGGGTCCATTTGAAGCACCGCTTGCGAGCTCGCATCCATCATCACGTAGTCCGCCCGGCGCACTGGAGGCGCTTGGCTGTGTTTTTGTTGGGAAGCAAATCTCCAAACCGCGCCAGCAAGCAAAGACAAGACAATGGAGAAAAACAACATCAAACCTTCAGGACCCATCAAGTCCATCAACCCCCCCGCCAAGGTCGGGCCCACCGTTGCGCCAATACCGTAAAGCAGCAACAAGCCGCCGGTCGTCTCCAGCACTTTGGAGGGTTCGATCAAATCGTTGGTGTGGGCGACACTTAGTCCGTAAACAGCGAACGACAAGCCGCCGTATAAAACGCCGAGAAAAATCAATAAATTTTCATATTCGCGGGCCAAATAAAACCCGATGCCAGCCAGCCCTGCGGTGACCACGCAAATCCAAAATAAAAGCCAACGCCGGTCATACCGGTCGGATAAATGACCCACAGGCCATTGAAAGGCTGCGCCACTCAAAATGGTGACTGCCATGAAGGTCGCGGTGCGGCTGTCGCTAAATCCCACGCCCGTTCCAAACACGTAGCCCAAGCTAAAAAATGTTCCGTTGAGCAGGCCAGAACCCAGCGATGCAATGGCGCCGATCGGTGAAATAGTAAACAAGCGCACCAAACTCATGGATGGCGCGTTGGTGGGTTGCGGCTCACGAATGGTGGTCAGCGTGGTCGGAATCAGGGCGAATGAAAACAGAATGGAGACCAAGGCAAAGGGAACAAAGCCGTAGCGATCGCTGGCCAAAATAAGCCACTGCCCGATCGCCGTGGAGACGCCGCTCACCGCCATATACGACGCAAACACCTTCCCACGGCTTTCGCTGCTGGCAACCACATTGAGCCAGCTTTCGATCACCATGTACAAGCCCACGATGCAAAGCCCCGTCACAAAACGCAGCACCCCCCAAAACCAGGGGTTGGTCCACAAGGCATGCAACACCGGTAAGGCAGAGGCCACCGAAGCCATCACCGCAAAGGCTCGGATGTAACCGACCTTGCGAATCAATTTTGGACAAGCGTAGGTCCCATAGACAAAGCCGGCAAAGTAAGCCGACATGATGATGCCCGTGACAAGGGCGGAGTATTTGGCTGAACCAGCTTGCGCTCCAATCGCAACAGTGAGCAATGCAACGCCCACAACAAGCATACTTACCCCACTTAACAGCGAGGCCAAAGGCCACATCAATTTATTCACAGCATCATTCCCAGGGATAGTTTTGTCGCGGCGGTGATCCATCGCATAACCTGGATGGTGACATACATTTCTCACCCGATTGTTTAAGCTGAGCTGGCCGAGGCTGCGCGACGTCATTTTGAAATAGTCGCAAAATGTCAATACATAGTCGTATTTGATCGGTTGATTAACAAGGACCACAGCTAAAGTCCCAACACGTTTGAAAGCCATTGATGACATTTTCAATTGATGAATCCCAAGCCCGTATCGACCTCGCTGCTGCGTTTAGGTGGGCGGCGCGTTGGGATATGCATGAGTCCATTGCCAACCATTTCAGTGTGGCCGTATCGCCCGATGGCCGACAGTTTTTGCTTAATCCCCAAGGCAGCCATTTTTCGCTAATCAAAGCCAGTGATTTGCTTTTACTCAATAGTGCCGATAACAATGCCCAGAAAGCCGCGAACGCGCCCGACCCGACAGCATGGCACTTGCATGCGGTATTGCACCAGCAGGTGCCCCACGCCCGGTGCATCTTGCACACCCACATGCCCTATGCAACCGCTTTGTGTTGTTTGCAAGATTTTGAATTTTTGATGCTGGACCAAAACGCCTGCCAATTCCACCAGCGTATTGCCTATGACCGCGACTACGCCGGAATGGCCTTAGAGCCTTCTGAAGGCGAGCGGGTTGCGGGTTTGATGAAAAGCGGTAAAAGCGTGTTGTTTATGGGCAACCACGGCGTCATGGTGGTCGGGCCGACAGTTGCACAGGCCTTGGACACTTTGTATTACTTAGAAAAAGCCGCCAAGCTCCAAGTCTTGGCGCTTTCTACCGGTCGCCCCTTGACTCTGATTCCTGAAAATGTGGCAGCACTGGCATGTGCGCAATGGAACGACTACCCCACTGAATTTTCAGAGCTGCATTTCAAAGCCCTTAAACAGATCCTTGACCTCGAAGAAATGGACTATCAAAAATGAACCAAAACATCATCATTACGTGTGCACTCACCGGCGCTGGAGACACCGTTGATAAGCACCCAGCGATTCCAGTGACCCCCAAACAAATTGCAGCCGCTGCCGTCGAAGCCGCCAAGGCTGGGGCAACCGTGGTGCACTGCCATGTGCGCCATCCTGAAACTGGAAAATTCAGCCGGGACCCCGCGCTGTACCGTGAAGTGATGGACCGCATTCGTGATTCAGGCGTGGACATCATCGTGAACCTGACCGCCGGCATGGGTGGTGACCTTGAAATCGGCCCCGGTGAAACGCCAATGCAGTTTGGCCCCTCGACCGATTTGGTTGGCCCCTTGGCGCGATTGATCCATGTTGAAGAACTATTGCCTGAAATTTGCACCTTGGACTGCGGCACCTTGAACTTTGGCGATGGAAATACGATTTATGTCTCCACGCCTGCCGCGTTGCGCGCTGGCGCAAAACGCATTACTGAGTTGGGGGTCAAAGCCGAGCTAGAAATTTTTGATACCGGACACCTTTGGTTTGCCAAGCAAATGATCAAAGAAGGATTGTTGAAAGATCCGTTGTTTCAGCTGTGTTTAGGAATTCCATGGGGTGCTCCCGCAGACACCACTACCATGAAAGCCATGGTGGACAACTTGCCTGCCGATGCGGTGTGGTCGGGTTTTGGGATTGGCCGCATGCAAATGCCCATGGCGGCACAGGCGATTCTTTTAGGCGGCAATGTGCGGGTGGGCCTTGAAGATAATTTGTGGCTCGATAAAGGCGTACCAGCAAGCAACGGCTCTTTAACGCAAAGGGTGGTGGAGATCATCACCCGCATGGGCGCAACCCCGATGACGCCGGCCCAAGGGCGCGAAAAAATGGGTCTGAAAAAACGCGGTTAACGCCCTCTTTCAATTACTAAGAATTCAACATGACATTTATCACAGACATCAAAACTTTTGCTGCTTTGGGCAGTGGCGTCATCGGCAGCGGATGGGTGGCCCGCGCCTTAGCCAACGGGCTAGACGTAATCGCTTGGGACCCCGCACCTGACGCTGAAGCGCAACTGCGTTCCCGCATTCAAAAATCTTGGGGCGCCTTAGAAGCCCAAGGGCTCAAGCCCGGCGCATCACAATCGTGCCTGCGCTTTGTGGCGACGATTGAAGAGTGTGTGGCCCATGCGGACTTTATTCAAGAAAGTGCGCCTGAGCGCTTGGATTTGAAAATTGACTTGCACGCCAAAATCACAGCCGCTGCACGCCCCAATGTGCTAATTGGTTCCTCGACATCCGGCTTGCTGCCCAGTGAGTTTTATGCCAAAGCACAACACCCCGAGCGCTGTGTGGTCGGCCACCCTTTTAACCCGGTGTACCTTTTGCCTTTGGTGGAAGTGGTGGGCGGCGTGAACACCAGCCCTGATGCGGTGCAAGCGGCCATGCAGGTTTACCGCAGCTTAGGCATGCGGCCACTGCATGTTCGCAAAGAAGTTCCTGGATTTATTGCTGACCGTTTGTTAGAAGCGATGTGGCGTGAATCTTTGCACTTGGTCAACGACGGCGTGGCAACGACGGGCGAAATCGATGACGCCATTCGTTTTGGCGCAGGCATGCGCTGGTCTTTCATGGGAAGTTTTTTAATTTACACCTTGGCCGGTGGCGACGCCGGTATGCGCCACTTCATGGCCCAGTTTGGTCCTGCTTTGAAGCTTCCGTGGACCAAACTAGAAGCACCCGAGTTGACAGATGCCTTGCTTGATAGCGTGTCTGACGGCACCATACAACAGCTCGGAAAACACAGCATTGCCGATTTAGAGCGCTACCGAGACGACTGTTTGTTGGCTGTCCAAGCGGCGATCAAGGCCACCAAAGCAAAACACGGTATTGCTGACGATGAGTAATTTAAACCCGGCAGGCTTGGTGACTTACCGCAGTGAAGTCTTGCCCGAATGGGTGGACTACAACGGCCACCTGCGTGATGGTTTTTATTTGGTGCTCTTTAGCTACGGCGTCGATGGATTCATGGACCAGATCGGACTGGACGCAGCGGGCCGAAAAGCACTGGGGCACTCCTTGTTTACATTAGAAGCGCACCTCAATTTTTTGCATGAGGTGAAGCTGGGCTCGCGTCTTGAAGTGCGGACCCAAGTGCTCGGCATCGATGCCAAACGGGTGCACTTGGGGTTGGGCTTGTATCAAGAAGACCAAGACAAACTCCTGTCCTTTTGCGAGCAAATGCAGCTCAATGTGGACATGGCGGGGCCCACCGCCACGCCGTTTGCACCATCGGTTGCTGCGCTTTTGCAGCCCTTAGCGTTGGTACACGCAGGTCTTGAAAAACCGAAGTTTGCGGGACGCGTGATCGCTTTGCCGCAACCCAAAGTGGCTCAATAGTAAACAAATACGAATGGCACAAGCTGCGCAAATTCCAAGCACCATGCAGGGCGTGGTGTTGACCCGTTTTGGCGGTCCGGAGTGTCTTGAATATCGGCAGGATCTTCCTGTTCCTGTGCCCTTGGCCGGTGAAGTCTTGATTCGTGTGGGCGCCAGCGCAGTCAATAACACCGACATCAATACGCGAGTGGGTTGGTACTCTAAAACGGTGCAGGGTCAGACGCAAAGTGCGGCAGCGGTCTTTGATTCCCAACAGGACCAAGATCCCAGTTGGGGTGGTGTTCCCATGGCGTTTCCGCGGATTCAAGGCGCAGACTGCTGCGGAGAGATTGTCGCGGTGGGCGCAGGCGTGGACGAAAAACGCCTAGGCCAACGGGTCTTGGTGCGACCTATTGTGCGGGCCTATGTCAACTACCAGCCCTATGCCTGTTGGTATTTTGGTTCGGAGTGTGACGGCGGCTTTGCAGAGTTCACCAAGGTGCCCAGTGATGCGGCGGTGGTGGTTCAAAGCCATTTAAGTGATGCCCAGTTGGCCTCTTTTCCGTGTGCCTATTCAACTGCTGAAAATTTGGTGGACCGCTCGGGCGTTCAATCCGGCGAACGCGTCTTGGTGACCGGTGCGTCCGGTGGGGTGGGCAGTGCTGCGGTGCAACTGGCCAAACGCCGAGGCGCTAAGGTAATTGCGGTGGCCAGCAAAGACAAACATGCAGCGGTTCTCGCCTTGGGTGCAGACCGGGTGTTAGACCGCCAAGTGGACCTCGAGCGAGCCGTGGGCCACGAATCTGTGGATGTGGTGATTGACTTGGTGGGAGGCGCCCAATGGCCGGTTTTACTGCAAGTTCTTAAACGCGGTGGGCGTTACGCAACCTCCGGTGCGATTGCCGGACCCTTGGTGGAATTGGATCTGCGAACCCTCTACCTCAAAGATTTGCATGTGTTGGGATGTACTTTTCAAGAGGACCACATCTTTGACAACTTAGTGGGCTATATCGAACGCGGGGAAATTCAACCCGTGATTGCAAAAACCTATTCACTCAAAGACATCGCCCAAGCCCAACGCGACTTCGGTGAGAAAAAATTTGTCGGTAAGCTTGTATTCACTTTGCGTTAACGAAGCCCCCTATGATTGAAATAAAACACGGCATTACCACCCCACTCGAAGGCGTTCCCGCCAAGCCGTGGGACCCGAACGCTCCCATTGCAGCGCCTTTTTCCTTGCATGCCCCCACTGTTTTGCCTGCGTGGGTGGATTACAACGGGCACATGAGCGAGTCGTGTTACTTGCTGGTCTTTGGTGATAACTCTGATGCTTTTTTTCGGTTCATTGGCATTGATGAAAGCTACCGCGACCAAGGCGGGCATTCGCTTTACACCGTGGAAA
>CAMDAN010000011.1 GCA_945888535.1 Bordetella parapertussis | reverse complement strand
TCGGCGTTGGCCGGGGGAATGACGATAGACAGCCTTGACGCGCATGATGGGCATGTGCTGACAAAAGGACATGCCGGGGTCGCTGTCTTACCGACGGTTCTGGCGTTTGCCGACGCATTGCACCAATTGGACGGCCAAGAATTCCTGACGCAGATCGTGATCGGTTATGAAATCGCGACTCGAGCCGGCATCGCGTTGCACGCCACAGCTTGCGACTACCACACGTCGGGCGCTTGGAACACGATTGCATGCGCGGCGCTGGGTGCGCGCAACCTGCAACTAGACCCACAGCAAACACTTGAGGCAATGGGAATTGCCGAGTATCACGGCCCTCGCAGCCAGATGATGCGGTGCATCGACTACCCGACCATGGTCAAGGATGGTTCTGGCTGGGGGGCAATGACAGGAATCAGCGCGGCCTTTCTCGCCCAGGAAGGCTTTACAGGAGCCCCAGCATTGACGGTGCAGGAGGACGCAGTGGCGCCTTTGTGGGCTGACTTGGGGCTGCGTTGGCGCATCCTAGACCAGTATTTCAAGCCTTACCCAGTGTGCCGCTGGGCGCAGCCCGCAGTGGAAGCTGCTATGGACCTAGCTCGGGCGCATCGTTTCCGGGCCGAAGACATCTCAGGAATCGAAGTTTGGACATTTCATGAAGCCTGCCGCCTAGCTACGCGTGTGCCCACAAGCACCGAACAAGCGCAGTACAGCCTTCCGTTTTCAGTTGCAGCAGCTCTGCGCCATGGTCGGCTGGGTGCGTCAGAAGTGGCGAACCATGGCTTAGAAGACCAGTTGACCCACAAGCTCTCCACCGCCATGGCACTACATGAACACACGCCATACAACGAACTGTTTCCTGCCGAGCGCTGGGCCCACGTCCGCGTAAGTCTTCAAGATGGCAGGCAGTTAGACTCGCTACCAACAATCGCTCGTGGAAACCCCGAAAACCCATTGTCCGCAGACAATATCGACTTGAAGTATTTCTCTTTCTCTGACGCTGTCCTCGGGCGGGTGCGGGCCCGGCAGATCGCAGACCTGGTCGCCCAATTGGGATTTTCGGACACGGCACTCGCTGAGTTGCTGGAGTTGACACTTGCATCTACCAGTCCGCAAGCGAACTGATTGTCATGCGAAGCAGGCTGCCAAGCTGAACGTGACCGCTGTCGCCGGGTCAGAGGTCTCCTTGAAGGATGCTGGCGGTGATATCGTGCTTGGAACAGCACACGATCAATACAACTGTGTCCAAAATCTACATGAGCATGATGAGGTCGAACGAATCAATTGACCTGAGTTAAAAGGGGCGCACCAGCTAAGTATGCTTCTGAATTTTCAATAAATCGAACAACAGATGCATGAATTGCTTGTGGAGATATACCTGCAATATGAGGAGTGAGAATAGCATTATCAAACTCAAGTAATGCTGTCGGAGGTGTTGGCTCAAATTCATAAACATCTAGAGCTGCAGCCCAAATACGCTTCTCTTTTAAAGCATTTGCAACTGCATTTGTGTCGACTAAAGTTCCGCGTGCTATGTTTACTAATACTCCATCAGATCCAAGTGCGTCTAAAACTTTTTTGTTGACAACATGATATGTTTCTTTGCCTCCAGGAGCCGCAATCATTAAATAATCGCACCACTGTGCAAGGCTCGTGATGTTTTCGAACCATTTATAGTCAACTTGATTATTACGAGACCGACTGTTGTATCCGATTTCCATATCGAATCCAAGTGCGCGCTTTGCAATTTCTTTACCTATAGCGCCAAGACCAAAAATGCCCATTTTTCTACCTGAAACATGAGGTGGTCGTGGAATGTCATCTCGCCAAAGTCCATGTCGAACGCCATTATTCAAGAACGTTATTCTTCTAATAGCTGCAAGTAAAATGGCCATAGCGTGATCTGCGACAGCCTTATGATTAGTTCCTGCTGCGTTGCATACAGGGATACCGCGTGACTTAGCGTAATCAACTGCAACATTTTCAAAGCCCGCGCCTAAAGTACATATCAACTTAAGGTTAGGCATCTCGTCTATTTCAGTTGGAAGTAACCCATTAGTGCCATTTGTTAAAACAAATCTAATATCTCTGCCCCGCAAGTTGATTTGTGTTTGACCGTTAGATCGGTCAGTTCCGAGCCCTTCATTGGGTGAATAAAGAAGCTCGAAGCGTTCAGAAACAAGAACACGGTGCTCTTCTGACAAATAAACTAAAACAAGTAATGTCGGCTTCATGCGATAAAAAACTTGCGGTGTATTGAAAAATAGATAGCCTTGCTATTTAACGTTGGCCATCACCTATTTCAATTTCGTTAGCTCGCAACCCGCCGAGGCGCTCATGGATACGGCTGCCAGTTGACATCACAAGGGTGTAAAACAATTCATTTGGACGGGGTGCGTCCACAGTCCCCACTTCAATCGTACTGAAGTGACTTCGGACATAGCAAGCCTCTATGTGGTGCATGGGTACAAATAATCTGGTTCCAGCTGATGCGACTACTTTTGCCGCAGGAACAATGGATTTTGCTTTTGGGAGAAAAGAGCGCATTGGCCAACCCCCACCAATGTGCCAAATGGCGCCATGCTCCAACTCACCATTTAAACCTACGATTGCACCTTTCCCATAAGCTTGAATGCTATCTGCGCCTCCAAGGGCTTCAATTAATTCGGGAACAAGTTCATTAGCTAATTCACTTGTTGCTTTTACAAAGGGTTGTAGATCCTCTTCATAGCGACCCGCATATGGATTATCGAGAACCACTGAAATAGAGCCCATTTTGATAGGGGACGATGCTGCTGGTCCGCCTTCGTGGTAAATGGTTTCTATGTTGAGTAATTTTTTACGAACTTTGATAAGTGACATCTCGAAATTTCCTAAAACAAATGACTCGTAGAAAAACTAAGTTAGTTGATTGGTTTTTTGCCGAATTCGACGCCAGCCCATTGCTCGAAATGTCGTATAGAGCATGCGTTATCTTTGCCTCCATCTCCTTGCGAAATTGCAAAGGCTAGGAATTGCTTCGTTGCTGGATTAACAAACATTGGAACACCAATTTTTTCAGCTTCATCTATGCACATTTTTATGTCTTTGTGTAACAACTCTGTTGTAAAGCGTAAAGGGAAACTGCGGTCAAGTACGCACTGTGGAATTCGTTCCATAGTTGCAAATGATCGGCCGCTAGATGCATTAATGACGTCAAGCATCATTTTGGAATCAAGCCCAGCTTTAACACCATAAACCAAGGCTTCACTACTAGCAACCATAGAGGTTGCGTACAAGGTGTTATTGATAATTTTCATTGTTTGACCCAAAGTTGGATCAACACCCATGTAGAAAATATTTTTTCCAAGGACTTGGAGTAAAGGCTCTATTTCTTTATAGGCATTTATTGGTCCGGCTGGCATGACTGCAAGGGTACCTTTTTCAGCGGCAACTGTTCCGCCACTAACAGGTGAACTAACTAGAACAATATCGTGTAATTGAAGAAATGAACAGACTTCTTGGGTGATAGATGGTCCGGTGGTTGATAGATCTAAAACAATTCGGACTTTCGCACCTTCAGCTACTTCTGCTACAACCTCTACAACTATTTGTGGCATTGGTAGACACAGTAAAACTATTTCAACTTTTGAGGCAAGTTCTTTTGCTGAAACACATGGAATTGCCCCAATAGCTGCCAGATGATTTTTTGCCTTAGTACTCTTGTCATGAACAAATAGAGTGTGCCCCGCCGCAAGCAAACGTGTTCCAAAGTGAACCCCCATATTGCCTAGTCCAATCAATCCAATGTCCATAGCTTGCCGCCCTCTTTTTTTACAACTCAAAATGTGTTGTAGTTATCGTTTAACAATACCATTTACGATAGGAAGTGATATAGGCAGCCCTCTAGTTTTTTTCTCAGGCTGTCATGCGAATGCCCTGCGGATCAAACAATGGGGTAAGTTGCAGGCGGGCCGAGCGCATCTCACCCAAAATCTCAATCTCCCATTTGGCGCTGGCGACGTCGACCAAAAATGCGCTATCCACATAGCCGGTTGCGTAGGAGCAATCACTCGAATGGCAGTAGCCACCGGAAGTGATCCAGCCCACGACTGCACCGTTGCACCAGACCGCTTCATCGCCGATAGCGTCCGCGTCATCCGCGTCAACCACAAACCCGACACGCTGACGCTTGGGGCCCTGCGCGGACTCCTCCCGGGCAGCCGCACACCCGATGAAGTCGCCCTTGGCAAGCGCCACAAAACGTCCTAGGCCCGCCTCGAACGGACCGTAGATCGGACGAAACTCGCGCGCCCAAGTGCCAAAGCCCTTCTCGCGTGCCAGTGACATCAATGCACGACTGCCAAAAGGGCGCATGCCAAATTCCTGCCCGGCATCCCACAGTGCGTTAAACAGGGCCACCTGGAACTGCGGCTCAACCCACAGCTCGTACCCTAGGTCTCCGGTGAAACTGATGCGTCCCACCATGGCCTGCACCATGCCGATCTCCATCTGCATACGAAAGTCCATGAAGCGCAGTGCGGTGTTGGAGACATCATCATCCGACAGCTTAGCCAGCACAGCGCGGGCATGGGGCCCTGCAATGGACAGGCCCACTAGATTTAAGCCCAAAGCGCGCACGCTCACGCTGCCGTCCTTGGGCATGTGCTGGTCAAACCAGCGCAGGTGGTACTTTTCAGCAGAGCCGGTTCCGAAGATGAAGAAGTGCTCGTCTGCTGCCTTGGCCACCGTGAAGTCGCCAATCAGTTTGCCTTTGGGGTTGAGCATTGGCGCCAGCATCATGCGACCCGTTTTGGGTAGCTTGTTGGCCAACAGGTAAGACAGCCATTTCTCAGCGCCGCTGCCGGTGATCTCGTATTTTGCGAAGCCCGATATATCGGAAATCCCGACGCCGTTGCGCACGGCCAGGCACTCTTGTCTGACGTGTTCAAAGTCGGTGGACCGGTGGAAAGAAAACACATCCTTGACTCCGGGCGGTCCAAACCATAGCGGCGATTCCAGGGCCCAGTTGTCTCCCATGACTGCTCCCATTTGCAGCCACTGCTGGTGCATTGGCACCGTGCGAAGCGGCCGCGCCGCAGTGAGCTCCTCGTTGGGAAAGCGCACGCGAAAGCGTCGACCATAGTTCTCCACCACTTTGGCGCGGGTGTAGGCGCGAGTGGCCCAGTTACCGTAGCGGGCCACGTCCATAGCCCATACATCAAGGCCAGGGTCACCGTCCACCATCCAGTTCGACAGCGCCAGCCCAACACCGCCGCCTTGGCTGAAACCGGCCATCACGCCGCAGGCCACCCAGTAGTTGCGCAAGCCCTTGATCGGTCCGACCAAGGGGTTGCCGTCGGGCGCAAAGGTAAAGGGCCCGTTGACGATTTGCTTGATTCCCACCTTCTGGAACGCCGGGAAGTGGCGAAAGCCTACCTCTAGGTTGTCAGTGATTCGGTCCAGCGCATCAGGCAGTAGTGTGGGGCCGAAATCCCAGGGCGTGTTTTTGGGACTCCAGGGCACACCGTGACGCTCATAGGTTCCCAGCAACATGCCGTTTCGCTCCTGGCGCATGTAGATCTCACCATCGAAGTCGACGGCGTGCAGGATCATCTTTCCAGCCGACTTATTGAAGGCGATGACCTCGGGCATATCTTCGGTAATTAAGTATTGGTGCTCCATCGCAAGGACAGGCAGTTCCAGGCCGACCATACGCCCTACCTCACGTGCCCAAAGACCGCCGCAGTTGATGACGTGCTCGGCAATGATATTGCCCTTGTCGGTAATAACCTCCCAGCTACCGTCCAGGCGCTGCCGTGTATCGAGCACCCTGGTATGTGTAAACACCTCGGCACCGGCCTTGCGTGCCGCACCGCTGAAGGCGTAAGTTGTGCCGTTGGGGTCTACGTGGCCCTGAATCGGGTCGTACATTGCGCCGACGAACTGCGTCTTGTCAATCAAAGGTAGTAAACGTTCAGCCTCATTGAGCGAGACCATTTCGGTCTGCATGCCCATATACCGGCCCTTGGAGTGAATGCTCTTCAGCCATTCATAACGCGCTGGAGTGGCCGCCAACATCAGACCTTCGGTCATGTGCAGGCCGACCGATTGTCCGGAAATTTCCTCGATTTCCTTATAAAGATTGATCGAGTACTGCTGTAGCTTGGCGACGTTAGGGTCGCCGTTGATCGTGTGCATGCCGCCGGCAGCGTGCCAGGTTGACCCGGACGTCAACTCCAGGCGCTCGAGCAGGGCGATGTCTGTCCAGCCTTTTTTAGTCAGGTGATAGAGAACGCTGGTCCCGACAACACCCCCACCGATGACGATTACGCGATAACTAGATTTCATGTTGTCTTTCAGGTATGTAGTTGACTGGCCGCGCTGCTGCCTTAAGGTTCGACCCTGAATCCGAACTCAGCAGCTCCGTGACACAAGGATTCGAAAACGAATTCGGCATAACCACGGAACACCAACAGCTCGAAAGTGGGTAGGTCGCTGGTGCGTGCAAGGTGCATACCGATGTGGCCAAATCGGGTATTGGTAGCGCTGCCCGTAGGGAAAGCGGACACATCCAAGTCTAGGCCACAGTACTTGGCTAGGGTGCGATTGGCTGCAGTCCCTTGCAACTGCAGTACGCAACGCGCATGGCTCAGATCTACCACTGTCGCGTCTACACCAAGCTGTGTGCGCAGTTCACCGATTAACGGTAGCGCAGTCGACTCTCCAACCACCAGCCAAATGCCTGGCCCTACATGCCGCAGGCTCTTGGCAGCGCTTCCGCTAAAAAGATTACTTGCCGGTGCCGACAAGCCCAGCGCGTTGGCCAGGGCTCTCGTAGCTTGAGGTAACACTGATTTAAACGCCGTTACCTGGAACACGGTCAAGCCATGCCGCTCGGACAGTACAAGCCTGTCTGAGTCTGCGCCATCGGTCAACCCAATGGATTCGGCCATCATTATCGGATGGTGAGCTAGTGCGGATCGACGTTCAATCACGGTCAACCTTTCAATCTTGTGTTGTCCGGATCGAGGAACACCGGAGAAACTACGCGGACCCTAGTCGACTCGTTAGAAATAGGCGAGGCGGCGATGAGTTCCTGTCCATGGCGCAAGGCGCCATTTTCAAGAAACGCCAGCGCAATAGCGTGGCCGAGAAACGCACTAGGCGTAGCCGAACTGACAAATCCCTGCTTGGGCACGACCTCACCTGGCTTTGCCGTCACCTCGGGCCCGATCAGCTGGCTACCACAGCGGATCGCTTCATTGGGGTTAATAGGAACCAGCCCGACCAATATCGGCCGCTGCGCATCGAGCAGGAAACTGCGCTGTCCCAGCGCGGCGCCAACAAAACCTCCACTCTTACGCACCAGCTTGCCAAGCCCCAGATCGGATGCGGTCGTCCTACCGTCGAGCTCACCGCCTGCAACATGCCCTTTTTCAATACGGAGCACACCCATTGCCTCTGTGCCGTAAGGAGTGATGCCCAACTGTTCACCGCATTCCAGCAAGCGCGTCCAAAGGCTTTCGCCAAATCCAGCACCGATGGCAATTTCATAGGCGCGTTCACCGGAAAAACTCATCCGATAGACCCACAGCGCTTGGCCGTTTATTGTTGTCTCGATTAGGCCCAAATGGGGAAGCACATTGTCCGAGACGTCGCAGTGTGGCAGCAGCGCTGCCAATACCTTACGAGAGTTCGGGCCGGCCAACGCAAACTGTGCAAACTGCTCCGTCACTGAAACCACATGGCATTTCAGATCGGGCCAAGCTGTTTGCAGCAGCCATTCAAAATGGTTCATCACTTTGCCAGCACTAACCGTCGTGGTTGTCACAAGGTAATGTTGCTCAGATAAGCGCGCAACCGTGCCATCGTCCATCACGATGCCGTCCTCGCGGAGCATCAGACCGTAGCGCAAGCGCCCCACTGCCAAATTGGCAAAATTATTGCAATAAACGCGTTGCAGGAATTCAAGTGCGTCAGGTCCTTGGATGTCGATCTTGCCCAGCGTACCCACATCAGCCAGACCAACAGCATTACGAACAGCAAGGCTCTCACGTCGCCAAGCCGCGTCAAAGCTCTCCCCTTGGCCCTGGAAAACCTTGGGCCTCATCCAGTGACCGACCGTGGTCATTGTCGCGCCGTGCTCCAAGTGCCACGCGTGCAGTGCAGTTCGTCGAACTGGCGTATGGTGCTTGCCAGTTTCTGTGCCGGCGAAAAGACCCAACGCTACGGGTGTGTAGGGCGCACGGTAGGTCGTAGTTCCGACAGCAGGAATCGACTCTCCGCGAAGAGAGGCCATGATGGCAAGCCCGTTGACGTTTGAGGTCTTGCCTTGATCGGTTCCCATACCAAGCGTGGTGTAGCGTTTGAGGTGTTCAACCGAGCGAAAATTTTCTCGATATGCCAGTTCAATATCGTCCACGGTGACATCGTCCTGGATATCGACAAATTGCTTGCCACGCGAGATGTTGCGCGGCGTCTGCCACATGGGCTCGATACGACTAATCGTCTCGGGTTCGCATGAGGGCGCCACTCCGATAGCCACTGGCGCCGTCCGACCTGCAAGGCTTGCTGCTTCCGCCCCAGCAGCGGAGCCCTGTAACAGCGCGCCTGCAAGGCTGAATTCGCCGTTTGCAGCGCCCACGGCGGTGATTGCCGCACTGATGGTGTTTGGCACGAAAGCCGCAATTGTTTCGTCAAAACGCAACTTCCCGCCACCTTGTGAATAAAGATGGACTGTCGGACTCCAGCCTCCAGAACTTGCTAATAAGTCGCACGCAACGCGCACAATGAGCTTGCCGTCGCGTCGCAAAATATCGACTGACTCCACGGACTTTCCACCGACCGCACCGATGCAAGCGTCAAAATGGTGATTGATACCTGCCTGCTTGAGTCGTGCAATCAAGGATGCGTCCACGCTAGCGCGCGTGTCGATCACCGTAACCTCCAGTGCGCCGACCCTGTGCGCATCAAAAGCACTTCGATAGGCATCGTCGTTATTTGTGAAGACCACCAAGCGCCGCCCAGGCAGGACCGCATACTGGTTTGCATAGGTTCGAACCGCCGATGCGAGCATCACACCCGGCTTATCGTTGTCAGCGAAGACCAGTGGTCGTTCGATGCTACCGGTTGCAACTACAACTCGCCGTGCACGTACTTGGATGAGCCGTTGACGAGGTATCCCAGCATCAGCATCAGCCAAGTGGTCCGTCACACGTTCGGCAATCGCGATCAAGTTGTGATCGTAGACCCCGAACACTGTGCTGCGGGGTAGCAGACGAACATTACGCATCGAAGAGAGTTCTGCAATGGCTTGTTCGGCCCATAAAGAAGACGAATGACCATTAATATCTTTGCGTTCCCACAACAGACTACCGCCAATTTCTGCCCGCTCATCGGCAAGCACGACGCGCGCACCGCTACGCCCAGCTGCCAACGCTGCAGATAAGCCTGCAGGGCCGCCGCCAACTACCAACACGTCGCAATGAGCGAACTCAATTGCGTAGTGGTCGGTGTCCGAGAGTCGCGGCGACAAGCCTAAGCCGGCAGCCTTTCGGATTAGGCCCTCATAGAACATCCAGAACTTGGGCGGCCACATGAAGGTCTTGTAGTAGAAGCCTGAGGGCATCATTTTGGAGAAAGCCTGATTTATCGAAAGCCAGTCGAAGGCCAAAGATGGCCAGCGGTTCTGGCTTTCAACCTGCATGCCTGCTACCAACTCAACCATCGTGGCACGCGTGTTGGGCTCTGTCCGAGCGCCCTGATGCAATTGCACCAGGGCGTTAGGCTCTTCAGGCCCAGCGCTGTAAATGCCGCGTCGGCGGTGATATTTAAAGCTTCGGCCGATTAGAGTTACGCCATTGGCGAGTAAAGCCGATGCCAACGTGTCGCCAACCAGCCCTTGATAGGATTTGCCATCGAATCGGAAATTGAGCGGCTGATCGCGCATGATGCGTCCGCCGGTCGGCAGACGGAAACTATTGGCGGCGCTCATGATGAAGTCCCGGTTGGGAGTGCCGGACGAATGTCTAGCACCGTATGGGTTCGCGTATCGCGCACGATCTGTAATATCTGCCGACAGCCGTGGTTATGCTGCCACCACTCCGTGTGGGCACCGCAAGGATTATTTCGCTCGTAAACGAATTGCTGCCAGTCAGCAGTGTTGGCTTTGAGGTCAGGTATCGCTGCAGCCTCTCGCAAGTAGGTGTATTCCGACTGGTCGCGGGGTCCACAGAAATGACAGTTGAACAATTGCATGGTAGGTTCCTAGTGCCATTGGGCGGTTGGCCCAGCGCCCTTGTCATCGATCATCTTGCCGGTTTCAAATCTATCGAGAGAATGTGCACGGTTAAGAGTATGCGGCGCATCATGGGCGATCGTGTGGGCAAAGACCCATCCAGAGGCCGGTGTGGCCTTGAAACCACCGTAACACCAGCCTCCGTTGATGTAGAAGTTGTCAATCGGAGTCTTGGAAATGATTGGACTGCCGTCGAGCGACATGTCCATGATCCCACCCCAATGCCGTAACATTCGAACACGTGAGAGGATCGGGAACATCTGTAGGCCATTGGCTATTGCGTCTTGCAGGATGGGTAAGTTCCCCTTTTGCGCATAGCTTGGGTGGAAGTCCAGGTCTCCGCCCATGACCATCTCTCCCTTATCAGACTGGCTGATATAAAAGTGTCCAGCGCCGTATGTGATTACAGTGTCAATAATCGGCTTTAGGGGCTCAGAAACAAATGCTTGGAGTACGTGACTCTCTATAGGTAGCTTTAGTCCAGCCAATCCAGCGACCACGCCAGAATGGCCAGCGACCGCGATGCCCACCTGACCTGCGCCGATATTACCAAGCGTGGTTTGTACCGAGGTGATCCTGTTTCCCTCGCGGGTGAACCCCTTTACCTCGCAGTTCTGGATGATGTCCACGCCCAGTGCAGATGCGGCGCGTGCATATCCCCAGGCCACTGCATCGTGTCGCGCAGTGCCGCCGCGGCGTTGCATAAGTCCTCCGAAAATCGGAAAACGTGCATTGTCGGAACAATCCAGGTGAGGTACATGGCGGGCGATTTCAGAACGTGACATCCATTCGGCGTCGATGCCGTTGAGTAACATCCGATTCCCGCGCTGGAATAACTGGTCTCTCTGCCCTTCCGTATGGGCTAGATTGATGACTCCACGGGGGCTGAACATCACGTTGTAGTTGAGCTCCTGAGAAAGTTGGTGCCACAGCTTTAGCGACCACTCGTAAAAATGCGCATTGTCGTCAAGCAAGTAATTTGAGCGCACGATGGTCGTATTACGGCCGGTGTTTCCGCCGCCGATCCAACCTTTTTCGAGAACTGCGACATTCTTGATCCCATGATTCTTGGCGAGGTAGAAGGCAGTTGCGAGTCCATGACCTCCACCTCCTATTACCACAACATCGTAGTGTTTCTTCGGTTCGGGATTTCGCCATGCCATGGGCCAATCGAGATGGCCGCGAAGGGCCTGTCGTGCCAAGGAAAATACAGAATATTTCATTCTAAAAATTATCCATTCCCATGCCATTCCGTGCAACTAGAATCACACAATACTGATTAAAGTATAATTTTTTATAATACTAACGCAAAAAAGTCTTTTTATGTCGACATCGCCAACACCGTCAAAACCGAGCTTTAACACCGCTTTGGCTTTGTCGGTGAAAAGTTTAGAGGCGGTGGTCGCCGTTGCAGCAACCGGCAGCATGTCGGCAGCAGCGAAGCGGCTGGCTTGCAGCCAATCATCTGTGTCACAACTGGTTTCGCAAGCCGAAACACTGCTGGGTTGCACATTGTTCGATCGCGAAAGCCGACCATTTCGCACGACCGTCGAGGGCAGCGAACTGACGCATCAGGCAGCGCGCATCCTTCGTGACCTGAATGCACTTCCGCAACTGGTCGCAGCGCTAAGTGAGCGACCAACACTACGGATTGCACTGGTGGATTCAATCGCCGACACCGTCGGTCCCGATTTGGTGCGCTTTGCTGCACAGCATGCCGGAGATCTATTTGTTTCACAAGGGTTGACTCCAGCTCACATCAATGATCTGCAGGAGCGACGTGTGGATCTGTTGGTGTCGGGGGATGCCTTAGAGGAATATGACGGATTGTCTCGGTTCCCGCTCATGACGGAGAAATTCGTGTTGTTGCTTCCAGAAAAGAGCCGGCGGAATCCGTCTCGCGACACTCTAGCTGATCTGGCTGCAGAGCTGCCCTTTATACGCTACAGCAGTCGCTCAAGAACCAGTGCGATTATCGAACGATACCTGCGCATGGCACGTGTGCCCGAAGGCCGACGAATAGAGGTTGACAACGCTGCCATGATGTTCTCGCTCGTGGCGAGCCAGGTCGGCTGGGCAATAACGACGCCACTCCATCTGCTGCAGGGGATGACCCGCTTGAAAGGGATTGCTGTTCGCAAATTACCCGCCCCAACGCCAGAGAGGCAAGTGACCCTTGTCACACGGGAGGGGGAGTGGCAACACATTGCGGATCTGCTCGCCGCCGAGACGCGCCGCCTGCTGATAGAAAAGTTCCTTCCACAACTGGTAGCCGAGATGCCTTATTTAAATACCGAGATCACCGTTGCATCTCAATAGGTACGCTCCAAACCGCCTGCACGGGGCTTGAGCGCATGAATGGGATCAGGGTATTCCCTTGTTCAGCCTTTTTTTGGGCAACTAATACAAAATTTAGCTTTGCGTTAACACTATTACGTGTAAGAATAATTACGGAGGGTGCAATTTTGCATCCTAACGCGTATTTATTAGGGTCGTACCACGCGCGGCGCATCATGAGGAGTCAGACAATGCTAAATATCAGTTTATTTCGTAGAAAATGGTTTGGGGTTTTGACGAGCCTCGCGCTCATGGCAACCAGCACATCATGGGCGCAGGTCGATACGATGGCCAGCGTCAAGCAAAAGGGAAAGATAGTTGTCGGAGTCAAGGCCGACTACAAACCTTTTGGATACACCGACCCATCGGGCAAGATCGTCGGCATGGAAATTGATCTTGCTAACGACATTGCCAAACGCTTAGGCGTCGCGATCGAATTGATACCGGTCACGGGAGCGAATCGAATGGAGTTCGTCAAGCAGGGCCGCATCGACATGCTGATTGCAACCATGGCTTACAGGCCGGATCGCGCCGAAATAGTCAGCATTCCACAACCTCTGTATTACGCGGGAGCTGCCAACGTATTCGCAAAGAAGACATCGGGGCTGAAAAATTGGACCGACTTGAAGGGCAAACCGATATGCGGCATCCAGGGGGCCTATTACAACCGCCGCACTGGGGAGGAATTTGGTGCCCAGATGTTGGTCTTTAAGGGCGTGACTGAGGCGATGGCGGCGCTGGAAGGTGGTAATTGCATCGGGACCGTGTTTGACACGACATACTTTGCCGGCCTCGACGAAGCGAAATGGGCAAGTTACGCGATGGTATTGCCGTCGATTGATCCGGAACCATGGGGAATGGGTTCGCGCAAGGAAGATGCAAAGTTCACAGCATTCTTAACTGATGTTTCAAAAGAATGGCACAAGACAGGCTTCATTATTGGACTTGAAAAGAAGTGGGGTATGGCACAGTCGCCGTTTCTAGTTGAACAACAAGCCAAATTCAAGTAACTCAGGATTGGCAATGAGCGCTCGACACTGCAAGACCCTTATTAAGCAAGTGCCTTGTTCAGTGGAGAGCGCTCGGACAAATTACAGCGTTGTAAGCCGGAGTCAGAATCATGCTTGACGTTGGTGCGTGGTTTAAGTTGCTAGCTGAAAATAACGTCATCAAGCTGACTATCTTCTATGACAGCTACGATCGTGCGCGGTTTTTGACTGGCTTTGCCACGACGCTGGAACTCTCTGCCTATTGCCTTGTGTTGAGCATGGCTTTGGGTGCCATAGTCGCTTGGCTAGCGGGGTCGCGCAATTCGCTGGTACGTTGGCCCGCCAATGGATTTGTTCAACTGTTTCGGAATACCCCTCCTCTTGTCCAACTCTATTTTTTCTACTTCGCAATAAGCCCATTACTGCCGAAGGTCGGCGGAATGCCGATACTTGGGTCAATGGGCTGGGCCGTCGTTTCGCTAACGCTACTTGAAGCTGCATTCGTCGCTGAAATTTATCGCGCAGGCATTGAAGCTGTACCTAAGCCCATGGTGGAAGCTGCGCAATCTCTGGGCTATTCTCGCACCCAAATTTTCTTATTGATAGTTCTACCGTTGGCGCTGCGGGTCACGTTGCCGGCCATGACCAACAACCTAGTGAACCTTGTCAAGACTACAACGCTGGCCTATGCCATAGCGGTCCCAGAGTTGCTATACATGTCGGCGCAGATTTGGTCAGAGCAAGTCAACGTGCCGGAAATGATGGTCGTTGTGTTGCTCTGCTATGTCGCTATCGTAGGCATAGTGACTCAGGTCATGCACTGGTTGGAAGTCCGCCTGCAGGTTCCAGGATTTGGTCAATGACAAAGCAGACCACCCGTTTCGATGTCATGCTCCCTTTGCGCTTGGGTGCACAAACGCCATGGACTGGCGACCGTTCCAGCGGTGGCTCCCTTTTTACTGCGCGAACCGGTATAGTTTTGGCGGTGATCCTTGTAGCGTCCGTCGCCACAGCACAAGTGCAGGCACGCGATCCCAATGCCAGCGTATTTGATCTGCTCCTAAAATGGACACCGCTGCTGGCCGAGGGTTTTGGATACAACTTACTGATTAGCTCGTTGGCCATGTTTGTGGGAACAGTTGCAGGCCTTCTGCTTGGTTTCGCTAGGATCTCGCTTATTCCTACGGTGCGCGGAACGTCGTGGATCGTGGTCCAGTTCTTTCGCAATTCGCCTTGGCTGGTACTTTTGTTCTTCGTGATGTTTTTGATGCCGTTCGAATTCCGTCTAGGCGGTGTGACGATACCTTTTCCCGATTGGATCAAGGCCACCTTAGGCTTATCGCTTCCGATCATGGCAAATTTTGCCGAGATCGTACGCGGAGCCATTCAGTCTATTCCGACAGCACAATGGGACGCTGCGCGCTCTCTCGCATTTTCGCGCCGCCAGATCATTTGGCAGATCCTTTTGCCACAATGCATAAAGCGGATGCTGCCACCTTGGATGAACTGGTATGCCATTCTGACGATGGCCACAACAGTGGCGTCCATCGTAGGAGTAAGTGAAGTCATGACGGTCACCGGCAGAGTGACTGCTGCCGAAGGTCGAACAGACTTGCTGATTCCTATCTACAGCTACGTACTTTTGTGGTTTTTTATTTATTGTTATCCAATCGCGCTCTGGACCAAGCGGCTTGAGCTGCGCTACGCTGAACGCTGAACTGGGGGCCAAATGGACATTGACACATTCCTACACTTGCACGGTATTTCTCTGGAGCGCCATGCGCATCCGGCGGTGATGACCTGCGCTGAGGCTGATCTTCTGGTTCCAAGACTTCCGGGCGCTAGAACCAAGAACCTGTTTCTTTATGGCAAGAAATCGAGAAATCATTTGCTGGTGACGGTCCCATCGGACAGCAGTGTTGATCTAGCTAGGCTCGGTGAGCTTTTGGGTTTAGGGAAGTTATCGCTGGCGTCTTCTGTCAGCCTTGCAGAGCATTTAGCAGTGAGCCCGGGTGCAGTGAGCCTGCTGGCGCTTTTCAATGACAAGACGCTTTCGGTAGAGTTCGTGATCGACCGTAGCCTATGGGAGGCAAGCGCTGTACTGGCGCATCCACTCGTAAATACGGCTACGGTTGTCGTCCCTAAGGGCGCTATGGTGCGCTTCCTCGCTGCGACCGGACACCTCCCACGTGTCATTAGCGTGCCGGTCAGAACATTCGAAGAGGTAACGTCATGAGTAAGGAGCAGTCTGTGAACCCGATAGTGCGTATTGTCGACGTGCACAAGGCATTTGGTTCGGTTGGTGTTTTGCATGGTGTGTCGATGACGGTAAACGCGGGCGAAGCCGTTTGCATTATTGGATCATCTGGATCTGGCAAATCAACACTTTTAAGGTGTATCAACGGTTTGGCCAATATCGACAAAGGAGAGATCCATGTGGGTTCTCACGCTGTGCACCAATTGCACACTGACCAGGACTTGATCGCACTGCGCAAGGATGTATCAATCGTCTTTCAGCAGTACAACCTGTTTCCGCACAAGACTGCGCTTGAGAACATCATGATGGCTCCGATTCAGGTCCTACACCAACCCAAGGAAGAGGTTGAGATCCGCGCGAGGGACTTACTTAAGAAAGTACGCCTTGCTGGCAAGGAAAATAGTTACCCAGGCGAGTTATCCGGCGGACAGCAGCAGCGCGTTGCGATTGCCCGTGCACTCGCAATGCGGCCTTCTGTCATGTTGTTTGACGAAGTTACCGCAGCGCTCGATCCCGAGACGCGCAAGGAGGTCCTAGTAACAATCCGTCAATTGGTTGAAGAGGGACTAACCTCAATATTAGTCACTCATGAAATGGCGTTCGCGCGCGAAATATCCCACAAAGTTTATTTCACTGAAAACGGAGTGATCGTTGAACACGGTTCGCCTGAACAAATTTTTGGTGCGCCTCAACATGCGCGAACACGCGAATTCCTCGAGAAGGTGAATTGAAAATACGGGTCTAGGCAGAAAAAATCGGGTTACAGCGTCATAGTACTAACCGCAGCAGTAAGCGCCGTTTCCATAAACCTTGTCACGGAGTTAATTCGTGGAATGGTTGACTCTGGCAGTTAAGCAGCTTACTGAATTGCCGAAATGGCACAGGCTAGTGTGTACTCCACTTATTTCAATACAAATGGATTTGCCGTTACCGCACCACTGTTAATCCAAACGCATTTGGTTTGCAAGTATTCTCGAACAGCATCTATTCCATTTTCTCGACCCAAGCCAGAGTCTTTGTAGCCACCAAAGGGAGCCATAAAACTCACTGCACGGTATGTGTTTACCCAGACAGTTCCTGACTTCAACTGATCTGACATACGAATAGCACGACCAATGTCCTTAGTCCATACCGCAGACGCTAAACCAAAACGAACATCGTTGGCAATGTGGAGTGCGTCAGCCTCGTCTTTAAAACGAATGACTGATAGAACCGGACCAAAGACCTCTTCCTGTGCAATACGCATTTCGTTCTTCACCTCGGTGAAGATCGTTGGCTGAACAAACCAACCTTTGCCACAATCGGGATCCGTACCTTTTGAACCGCCCAGTACAATTTTGGCACCTTCTTTAAGTCCGATGTCGATGTAGCTCAACACCTTTTCATATTGAGGGGGCGTTGTAATCGGCCCAACTTGTGTATCCGAGCGCATTGGGTCCCCCATTTTTGCGGTTTTAGCAAAAGCGACCAATTTCTCAACAAACGCATCATGAATGCTGTCTTGCACCAACAATCGCGATCCGGCAATGCACGTTTGGCCAGATGCAGCAAAGATGCCTGAGATAGCACCAAACACAGCTTGGTCTAAATCAGCGTCGTCAAAAACAATATTGGGTGATTTTCCGCCTAGCTCCATTGTCGAGTGCTTCAACAAGCGGCCCGCCTTTTCATTAATCAAGCGACCTGTTGCATCGGAGCCGGTAAAACTAATTTTTGCAACCAAGGGGTGCTCAACTAATGTTGACCCAACATCTTGGCCGAAGCCAGTGACCACATTAAAAACGCCTGGTGGGAAACCGGCCTCATCAAAAAGAGCAGCAAACTCTAATGTAGAAGCAGAGGTGAACTCTGACGGCTTGACCACAATCGTGCAACCCGCAGCCAGTGCAGGCGCTATTTTCCATGTCGCCAAAAGCAAGGGGGAGTTCCATGGCGTAATCGCAGCCACAACCCCCACGGGTTCGTAACGCGTATAAGCAAAGTAACCCTTCTTGTCCAGGGGCAAAGTTGAGCCTTGAATTTTGTCAGCTAACCCACCGAAGTAATAGAAGTACTGAGGGATGTAATTAAGCTGCCCTAACATTTCAGCCAATAGCTTACCGTTATCTCGTACTTCTGTGGCAGCAAGTTTGGCTGCATCTCGTGCAATCAAGTCTCCTAATTTGCGCATCAAGGCACCACGCTGAGTTGCAGTCATTTCCGCCCATGGCCCAGAAGTCAATGCTGCGTAGGCAGCCTCAACAGCCAGATTGACATCACGCGTATCGCATTTTGGTATCTCTGCCCACACCTCTCCGGTATATGGATTTTGTGTTTCAAACCACGTACCGCTCTGAGGGTCCAGTGTTTGACCATTAATTTTTAATTGGTATCTTTTCACAACTGAACTCCTACTAGGTAATGAATGCTTCTTCGATTTAAAAAGGCTTCAAACCCAATGCAGCGCGAAAACGGTTCTTAATAAATGGTCCATCTCTTGGAGGCAGTGCTCGCTCGGGCTCGTTCGAATCGATAAAAACTTGAATAAATGCAGTACCGCTCTTGGCCATGATGCGTTGAACTACTTTTTGACACTCATCGATGTTAGAAATAGATTCAGAGTCTTTAATTCCAAATCCTTTTGAAATCGCAACCAAATCAGCACCTAAGCTTGAGTGGCTTTGCTGCATACCCGTCTCACCAAAGTGACCGTTATCAAGAACAACGATAGTTAGGTTTTTAGGTTGCTTTGTTGCAATAGTTCCGAGACTACCAATGCCCATGAGTTGTTCGCCATCGCCGGTGATGACGACTACTGATTTTTCGGGCTGGGCCAACGCGAGACCAAGGCCAATGGATGTAGAACCACCCATCGCTCCCCACAAGTAGTAGCTTGTGTGACGATCGCCAGCAGCAAATACATCATATGCAGCAGAACCTAAGCCCGTAACTACCAATGCTTCAGGCGTTTGAGACAACAGCATTGACACAAACTTTCGGCGGTCAATGCGCTTTGACTTGGTTGTTGTATTCATTAGTTGCGCTCCCACTTTTTTCGACCAATCAAACTTTGGCTCAACAAAACAGCTACCTTTTCACCAGCTTGAAAAGCTGCGTCATAACCTGCACTCACTATCTCAGCAGCGTCTTCTGGCCTAGAAACTCGGAGCACATGGATCCCCATCAACTCAAGCACTCCTTGCGTTGCTTTACCCATCGGTCCTTGCCAAGGATTGAACTCAGCATATTCACCGCGCATCGTGATGAGGGTAAAAAAGGGGAAATCGCCAGATTTCAATAGTGAAAACATATTTACGCAGTTACCAACGCCACTACTTTGCATTAACAAGACGCACTTCTTGCCACCCAACCAAGCGCCGCATGAGAGCGCGACACCCTCCTCTTCGGTCGTTAAGACAACATCTTCAATGTCTGGATCTGCAATTGCACTGCGAATAAGGTGAGCATGCCCAGCATCAGGCAGGTATGCGATCTGATTGACCCCACCTTCTTTCAAAACATTAAAGATGTCTTTCTGCCAGTTGGGAACTGATGTGGCTGTTGATGTCATAGTGACTTTGTTCTCCATATTGGTTTACTTAAATCATAATTTCGAATACATAAAGATACAGTAATATTTTGTGATGCCTACATCAGATTTCAACCTAGGGAAAAATTCCATAGACTTCCACCCACTTAAAGAAAACCGCAGTACGCTCCTCTTTGAAATACGGTGCAACGGGACGGTGTCAACTGAAGCTGGCCGGAAATTGTTTGATTAATACCCAAGCCACCGTGAATCAGACCACAATCCTTCGTCAAAGGATTTTTTTACACAATCGATCAATACCCCGACCACACAGCTTACCGGAGCAGTAGTCTGGCGACTGCTGGGAACCGCAAGAACAACCGTTCGATACAGGCCCTTTGATGCAAGCGGCGCAGCGCTCAAAAGACCGCTTGAAACATCGTGCGAAACACCCACTGCCGGGAGAATGGTCCAGCCGTAACCCTCGGCAACCAATGCTTTCTGAACACTCAGAGCATTTGTCTCTGCAAACACCTTGAGGGTAACTCCCGCTTGTGCAGCCGCTTGCTCAATAACCGCACGTAATCCCTGAGGCGCAGCTGGAAGAATAAACGGCTCACGCGCTACGCGAGAAAACTGTAGTGGGCGTTTTTGGGTGAGTTTGGCGCTAAGGGGGCCGACCACCCAAAGGCTCTCCTCCAACAGTGCTTTGACATGCAACGATGGTGATTCCTTCTTGCCGTAGAGGAGCGCCGCATCAATGTCGCCTGCTTCCAGCCACTCCTGAAGATGTCCTGCGTAGCCGATGATTAACCGCAGCCGAATATAAGGATAGCGCGCTGCGACTTCCGCTACGAGTCGAGTAGCTAAAAGATCCGAGGTGCTGGAAAGTAACCCTATGGTCACGATCCCAGACACCGGCCCAGCGTTAGGCTGAATTTCTGCTTTTGCACGCTCGACTTCGTTCAGAATGCGACGAGCGTATTCCAACATCGATTTGCCTGCAGGGGTGAGCTGCATACCGTGGCGGCTGCGATCAAAGAGATTGGAGCCCAAGTCCTCTTCCAACATGCGCAGCTGCCGTGACACCGCCGGTTGAACGAGGTTCAGAAGAGCTGATGCACGCGTCACGCTACCTGTTTCCGCCACAGTAACAAATGCGCGTATTTGTTTTAGATCCATGTTTATCTCTTGATTCAGAAAACTGATGCATCCATCAAATTTTTTAATTTTATTTAAGTTCGATTACAAATTAGTATAGCCAACTTAGCAACTTTTAGATTCGTCATGGCATCCACAATCCTTTCTGCTCCAGACCAGTATCAGGAAATCCGCGATGCGGTGCGTGACCTTTGCAGCAAATTTCCTGCGGAGTACCACCGGGAAATTGATGAAAAACGCGGATACCCGGAAAAGTTCGTAAATGAACTCACCAAAGCAGGCTGGCTGGCCGCGTTGATTCCGCAGGACTTCGGTGGGCCCGGACTGTCCATGGCTGAGGCCTCGGTCATCATGGAAGAGATCAATCGCTCCGGCGGCAACTCGGGCGCCTGCCATGGACAGATGTACGTCATGAACACTATTGTGTTTAGTGGATCCGCCCAGCAGAAGACGCATTACCTGCCTAAAATTGCCAGTGGCGAACTACGTGTTCAATCCATGGGTGTAACCGAACCTACCACCGGCAGTGACACAACCAAACTCAAGACGACAGCGGTCAAAAAGGACGGCCGCTGGGTAATTAACGGCCAGAAGGTCTGGATTTCTCGGGTGCAACACAGCGACCTACTTATTCTTTTGGCGCGCACCACACCCATTACTGAAGTGCAAAGAAAAAGCGACGGCCTAAGCTGCTTCATCATTGATCTGAATACGGCCATCGGCAACGGTCTGACGGTACGCCCCATCTTGAACATGGTGAACCATGAGACCAACGAGCTTTTTTTTGACAACCTTGAGCTGCCGGAAGACGCCCTGCTGGGCGAAGAAGGTAAAGGCCTCAAAGTGATTTTTGAAGGCCTAAACGCTGAGCGCACACTAATTGCTGCTGAGTGCATTGGCGACGGGTATTGGTTTTTGGAGAAAGCACGCGCATACGCAAGCGAGCGAAAGGTGTTCGGTCGGCCGATCGGTCAGAACCAGGGTATCCAGTTCCCTCTGGCAGAGTGCTTCATTGAGCTTGAAGCCGCCAACCTCATGCGCTGGCGTGCGTGTGAAAAAATTGATGCCCGCCAGAACGCTGGCGTTGAAGCGAATATGTCCAAGTACCTTGCCGCCAAGGCCAGTTGGGAAGCCGCTAACGCCTGTTTGCAAACCCATGGAGGCTTTGGATTTGCGTGTGAGTACGACATTGAGCGCAAATTTCGCGAAACGCGCCTCTACCAGGTCGCTCCCATTTCCACCAACATGATTCTGAGCCACATAGCAGAGCACGTGCTACAACTGCCACGTTCGTATTAGTTTTTTTACCCACCCATTTCCACAATGAGCACTATCGCCCTTGATAACTTCGCCTCTTGGGTTGGACGCACCGAAGAAAGCTCGGACCAACTCACCTCCACACCGCTGCGGCTGATGTTCGCCGCGCTGGATGCTCCGGCCACGACGCCACTGCCTCGTACCTTGCCGCCCCTTTGGCACTGGCTTTACTTTTTGCCGGGTGAACGCCAGTCAAATATCGGTCCTGACGGACACCCCCGTCGTGGTGGTTTTCTGCCGCCCATCCCTCAGCCTCGGCGGATGTGGGCCGGTGGGCGTCTGACGTTTTTGCAGCCGCTCACTGTCGGTGCGCCGGTGCAGCGCGTTTCGCTGATTAAAAGTATCCTGAGCAAATCAGGCCGTAGCGGACAACTGGTATTTGTAACCGTACAACACGAAATCTTCAACGGCAAGACGGTTGCCATCCGCGAGGAACAGGACATCGTGTACCGCGATGCCCCTGCGCCCGGATCTCGTGCACCCGAGCCAACGCCCGCACCCACCGATGCACATTTTTCTCGCACTGTGACGCCCGATCCAGTGCTGCTGATGCGCTACTCTGCCATGACCTTCAACGGCCACCGCATTCACTACGACCGCCCTTACGCTATCAATGAAGAAGGCTACCCTGGTCTGGTGGTACACGGACCGCTGATTGCCACCTTACTAATGGAAGAGCTAAGGCGTATGTACCCAGAAAAAAGCATTAACAGCTTTGAATTCAAAGCGGTGAGTCCTTTGTTTGATACAGACCCTTTTAAAGTTTCCGGTCGTCTGGAAGACGATGGCCACACCGTGCGCCTGTGGGCGAGTGGTCCCGGCGGACAACTTGCCATGCAGGCCAGAGCACAGATCGAATAAGCAAGATAACCGGAGGTTTTCCCATGCAACAACGCCCCTTGAGCGGAATTACGGTTGTTACCCTAGAGCATGCGATTGCAGCGCCGTTTTGTACACGGCAACTGGCCGATTTAGGTGCGCGCGTCATTAAAGTGGAGCGACCCGGTACCGGTGACTTTGCTCGCGCCTACGACCAACGCACTCGGGGACTTGCATCCCACTTCGTCTGGGCGAACCGCTCCAAGGAAAGCCTCACACTCGACTTAAAAAATGAACAGGCACAAGCAGTCCTCGACGAACTTATTGCAGGTGCCGATGTGTTCGTACAAAACCTAGCGCCCGGCGCGGCAGTCCGTATGGGTCTGGGGTTTGACACCCTTCACGCCAGGTACCCGAGCCTCATTGTTTGCGACATATCCGGTTATGGCGTTGACGGACCCTACCGCGATAAAAAGGCCTACGACCTATTGATCCAAAGCGAGGCGGCGTTTCTCTCAATTACAGGAACTCCGGAGGTGCCAAGCAAGGCGGGCATCTCGATTGCCGACATCGCTGCGGGCATGTATGCGTACAGCGGCATTCTGAGCGCGCTGTTACAGCGCCAGCAAACCGGTGTTGGATCGCATGTCGAGGTCTCCATGCTAGAAGCACTGACCGAATGGATGGGCTTTCCCATGTACTACGCCTACGACGACCAACCCCAACCGGGTCGCAACGGCGCTGCCCACGCGACCATCTATCCTTATGGCCCGTTCGAGGCCGGAGACGGAAAAGTCGTCATGTTGGGCCTGCAAAACGAACGGGAGTGGAAGCTTTTTTGCGACAAGGTGCTGCAAAGGCCGTTGCTGCAAAATGATCCGCGCTTTGACACCAATGAACGGCGCGTCGCCAATCGGGAAGATTTGGCTGCCATCATCTCAGAAATTTTTTCCAAAATGGATGCCAAAGGCGTGATCGCCCGCTTAGAAAAGGCACAAATTGCCAACGCAGCTGTAAACCAGGTTGGTGACCTGTGGGCGCACCCTCAGCTGCAGGCGCGCGGGCGCTACCGTACCGTCGGTTCTCCTGCAGGCGACCTGCAGGCGCTACTGCCCCCGGCCAACAACAATACATTCGAATACCGCATGGACTCAATACCTGCATTGGGCGAGCACACCATCGCCATCCTGCGCGGACTAGGGCGCAGCGATGCCGACATCGTCCAGCTTTCAGCAGGCGGCATCGTATGAGTTCAACCGCTTCGTCAAGAGAAGTAAAGAACGCTAAGAGCTTGTTATTTGTGCCTGCAAATCGACCAGATCGCTTCGCGAAGGCACTCGAATCCGAGGCTAGCGCCATCATCATTGACCTCGAAGACGCCGTTGCCGAAGACTGTAAAGACAGTGCACGCGCTCAACTGGTTACTTACTTGCCTCTGCTCAATGCCGACCAGTTAATGCGCACTGCGGTCAGGGTAAACGCAGTAGATTCACGCTTTCATGCAGACGATATTTCTGCACTGAGGGAATGGGCTGCGTGCGGAGTAACGTTGATGTTGCCTAAGTCGGAGAGTGCGGTTGCTATCGCGCAAGTTGCGCAGCAATTGGGTCCGCAAGGACAGATCGTGGCGCTTGTCGAGTCGCTGGCCGGTCTGGACGCGCTGGACTTGCTGGCACGCGCACCACAGGTCGTACGTCTGGCCTTTGGGCACTTAGATTTTGAGCGCGGCCAGGCATTTGAGTTGCCTAGGTGACTGTTAATTAGACTCAGTCCGCCGACCCAACTCGTTGCGCAGCATCTCGACTTGCCGCGCAATCGCATCGACATCCACCACGTCTTGAACGTGCGCGAGATAGTGTTCTAAGTCGGCCAAAGCCTGGCTATGGTTGCCTAAAGCCGCGTGAGCCAAGCCCCGGTCGCGGTATTCAGTCCAGGCCTCAGGCATCAAAACAATCAAACGCTCTTGCACCTCAAGCCAATGCGTCCATTGCTTTTGGCTTTTGAAAATCTCTTTGAGGTTACGCAGCATGCGGGCAAGAACGTCACGCGCGGGTGCGGCTTGTAAATACAAACCCAAAGGGACTTCGAAGTCTTGGGTTAAGCGGTAAGGCTCCAACATCTCGGATAACTTTTCACCACTGAAGGACTGGCCGGAGAGCGGATCAATCACCGCTTGCCCCATCGGCAGGCTGATTTTGATCAAAAAGTGTCCAGGAAAACTCACGCCGGTTGCGGTTAAGCCAATGCCCTGCGCCAACTCGAGCCACACCACCGCCATGGAGATGGGAATTCCGCGGCGGGTCTCTACAAGAGAGTGAATGTAACTATTGCCAGTCGCGTAGAAGTCGTTGAGGTTGCCACCAAAGCCCAAGTCTTTGTAAAAAAACTGATTCAGCGCCATTAAACGCGCCAAGGGCGCTGCGTCACTGGCAACCCGCCGACGCAGTCGAACCAACCAACCGTCTACCTCAGATAAGACGCCTTGCACATCCATCTCAGGCGTTTGGATATGGCCGATAGAAACCGCCGCCTCGAGCAACGGAAAGTTGTCATCGCTTTGGACCAAGGTCGCAAAGTATTCAAGGGGGGAAGGTGGGTCAAACGACAGTTGCATAAATATTTAGCCGAGTCCTAGTAAGCCTTTGAGGGCGGCATGGGGTTTATGGGCAATCACTTGGTCTCGGATTTTTTGAGGAGAAATGCCAAATACCCGCTCCATGACTTTGGCATACACCGCCGCCACATCAATGCTAGCAGGCAAATCACGTCCCTCAAAAAGTTGCTCCGGTTTCAGTCCCCGCCAGTCGGCGTACACCTTGGACTGGTCAATCAAGCCTCCGGCTAAAAAACAACATGTGCCCACGCCATGGTCGGTACCTGTGGTGCCATTTTCTGCTGCCGTGCGACCAAACTCTGTCACGGTGACCACCACGGTTTTGCGCCATGCGTCGCCCATCTGGGCTTGGAAGGCTTGAACCAATCGGTCTAATTCTTTGAGTTGCTGCGCGTGTACCCCTTGCTCAGCGCCTTGGCTGGCGTGGGTGTCAAAGCCATGCGTGAAGTCAATCAATCCAACCCGCGGACCGTTGGGTTGTCGCATTTCCAAACCCGCCAAACGGCCGAGCTCTGGCCAAGACTTAGAGTTTTCGAAGTTTTCCTTGGACATGGATCCGCGTATTTGATTCATATTTTGCTCACGAATCACATTGGCATACGGGGCGATCACATCGTCTTGGGCCCACAGGGCCGGCAAAAGATCAGCAACATCTCGGCGTAAGCTCGGCATCCAGTTCGGGTATTGGGTCACAGAATCGGGATTGCCACGCAGTATCAAAGGCATTGGAATAGAGATAGCCACGCCACCCGGCGCATTAGCAACTTGCATGGCCCTTCCCAACCAACCCGACGGGGATGTGTAAGGCTTTGTCATGCCTGTTTGCATGATGTCTTGCCCTTCAAAGTGCGAGCGGCCGCTGTAGTCAAAACCGGTGCTGTGCACGATCGCCAATTGTCCTTGGCTCCAAATACTGTGTAAGTGGCTCAATGCCGGGTGCAATCCGAAAGAGCCATCCAAACGCAACGTTTGCTGAACAGCGGTGGTGGGACGGATACGGGTGTAGATGCTGTCGCCCACTGGCGCAACAGCAGTCAGACCGTCCATCCCCCCGCGCAGCAAAACGACCAAAATGCGTGGCGCATGGTCTTGTGCGTTGGCAAAGGGAGATTGGAACGCAGCAAAACTAAGCGCACCCAGGGCAGAAGTTGTTTGTAAAAAAGCTCTTCTTTGCATAACGTTAACTCCAGAGCAGGGAAGGACTGGCGTGAAACAAACTGTGGGCTAAGCGCGTGTCTTTGCGCTTTAAAGCGGATTCAATTGCCAAAACGTCTGCGCCTTTGTCTGGTAAAAATCTGGCACATTGGGCAGACAACTCGTCAAAATAGTTGCTATTCATTCGCGTGATGTCGTTGAACGCAATAGGCAAATACCGTAACCTGCGGTCCAACATCTCTTTAGAAATCCAATCACTCGAACGAATAGGCCAGCCATTAGGCTGCGGACACCTTGGCAAAGGCTGGCCCAAGTCCCCTAAGAGATAAAAAGTTTTCAATCCACCTCGATCGTCTAAAGGCGCAACCCGGGGAATTTCCAATCCAGAAATCGTGGCTGTCTGCAAGAACCAAGTTTCTGGTGAAGTGAATTTGCGCGTACTAGAAATATGCTCCCAGCACATTTCTAAGACCGCTGTATGGACTGCAGGCAGAGAGCCTTGGGTTTTTAAAAAAACTGACTCCACGTGATCAATGGCTTGTTGGGGTGGGGCGTCGTCCATGAAATAAATACAAAGCTTGCGCGCTATGTGATTTGCAGTTGCTTTGTGGAGGGCTAAATCGTGAATCAACTCTTCCAATTTCTGATTCGGACGAAACATGGCGCTATAAGTTCTTCCCAATACCGTTTGTGAGCCGGGTTCATGCCGATCAAAGTCAAAATATGAGCCTAACGGTATTTCCGGTTTGCGCCATTTATCAGGCTTCATTTCACGCCAACCCGTCAATATCAACGTGGTCGCTTCCACATCTTTTTGGGTATACCCGCTTGCAGGACTCAAAGAGAACAACTCTAAAAGCTCACGGCCTAAGTTTTCATTTACGCTGTCTGTAGTCCACTTTTGACGTGCCGCTTTAGAGTTAGGTCCGGTGTTGCGGTTGTTGTCCAAGTAAACCAGCATGGCAGGATGGGTGACCGCATGCCACAGCATGTCTTTAAATGACCCTTGCATTTTTTCTCGCAAAGAGCGTTGGAAGGGGCCCACCATGACATCGTTATTTTGGTTGCCTGGGGCCACCATGAAGTGGTTAGTCCAGAAGTGCCAAAAGCGCTCAAAGACCGGTGCTTTTGCGTAAGCGGCCGTTGTTGCACGGGCCTGCACCTCTTTCCAATGTTCCATCCGCCAATAAGGGATCGCAATATCGTTTTTTCGTTCTAGTTCAAACTGCTCTTTAGAAAGCGTTTTGCTTTTTTCAAAAGAGGTTTTTTCCGCTTCTTGGTGCCCTTGCAAGGCGGTCATGACATCATCGGTTGTCCATCGAAGCTTCACCCAGTCGGGTAGGTCCGTTCGGCGGCTTCCATCTCGCTCCAAAATATCAATCGGTGGGGTTTGCTTTAATTGTCCAGCGGCCCAAGCCAAAGGATCGGTCGGCGTCGGAGCCTGCGCAGATATTCCAAAAGCCACCCGTCGGGTGAATTTAAGTGATAAATATTCTTTACCCATGGAAAAGTTTTTCTTCAAAAAAAGTACGCTCACCGCCTTAAAAACTGTCGCAAGTTCAAACCCAAAAGGCTTACCGTACCAAGGTATAAAGCACCAGCCCCAAGAATAACTGCGGCAACCCCGCCGATACGCTGCAAGGGTTTTCCTGGCATGTCGAGCCATTGAAAGGCTTGGGCGGCCCAGCCCAAAAAGACGGCTAAGACCACCGCGCCCAGAATAACTTGCAATAAAAATCGTAGCCAGCCCGGCTCTGGCTGGTAACTCTTTTGCATACGCAAGCCCACCAACAACCACAAGGCGTTGATAACTGCTCCCAAGCCAATCGACAAAGACAAAGCGGCATGTTTAAAGAAAGGTACCAACGCCCAGTTAAGCAACTGCGTTATCACCAAAACCGCAATCGCAATTCGCACTGGCGTTTTAATGTCTTGGCGGGCGTAATAGCCAGGCGCTAATACCTTGATGGCGACGATGCCGACCAGACCCACGCCCCAGCCTTGCAAGGCCAGTGCGGTTTGGGCGACGTCAAACGCGGTAAATGCTTTGTAATGAAACAGCACAGCAACCAGCGGCTGCGAAAACAACAGCAGCGCCACGGCACAGGGAACCGCCAACAACACCACGATTCGCAAGCCCCAATCAAGCAAGGCCGAATAGTCTTTGGCATTTCCTGATGCGTTGGCTGCGGCTAACTGCGGCATCAGCACCACCCCCAAGGCAACGCCCAACATCGCCGTGGGAAATTCCATCAACCGATCGGCGTAACTCAGCCAGCTGACGCTACCAGTGGCTAAGTGCGACGCAATTTGGGTGTTGATCAGCAAAGAAATTTGCGCCACGCTGACACCAAGCAATGCCGGCGCCATAAGGTGGGTGATGTTTTTAGTCGCTGGATCGGCCCAAGCGGTGCGAATGGCACTCCAAGACAATCCGATGCGCGGCAAAAGCCCCAAACGGCGCAAGGCAGGAATTTGTAAACCGAGCTGCAACGCACCACCAACCATCACGCCCACGGCCATGGCAAAAATAGGCTCAATGGCGGATTGAGAAAACCACGGCGCAAGCCACCACACCGCGGCGATGGTAGACATATTTAACAACACGGGCGTCGCGGCAGGAACCGCAAACCGCTTGTAGGTATTGAGTACCCCAGAGGACAGCGCCACCATCGACATAAAGCCGATGTAGGGGAACATAAAACGCGTCATCCACACCGCAGCGTCATACCCTTTGGGCTCTTTTTGTAATCCGCTGGCCATGGCCCAAACCATGAAAGGGGCCACAGCAACCCCGACCACACAAGTCACCACCAGCGCCCAGGCCAGGACGGTTGCGACCTTGTCGATCACGATTTTGGTGGCGGCGTCGCCGTTTTGGGCTTTGGATGCGGCCAACACGGGGACAAACGCTTGGCTGAATGCGCCCTCTGCGAATAAGCGGCGAAACAAATTAGGAATCCGAAACGCCACGTTGAAGGCGTCCGTCATGGCGCTGGCGCCAAACATGGCGGCCATCAGAGACTCACGCACCAAACCAGTGATGCGCGAGGCCAGGGTCCATAGGGACACCGTAGATGCGGATTTAAGGAGGATCACAGTTTGGGAGTTTAGCCGCAGCAGGGCAAGGCGGCTATAATGGTGGGCTTTGCTGGCAACATCCACAGACACAAGGAAATTTAATCATGGCATCTGGAAAACCTAAGAAAAAGAACCCGCGCCTCGCGTCGGGCCGTAAGCGCGTTCGTCAGGACGTCAAAATTAACGCAGCGAACACCTCTCTGCGTTCCAAATACCGCACAGCGGTGAAAAACGTTGAAAAAGCAGTTCTCGCGGGCGACAAGACCAAAGCCGCTGAACTGTTTGGAAAAATGCAAGCCGTGGTGGACACCATTGCGGACAAAGGCATTTTCCACAAAAACAAAGCAGCACGCGATAAGAGCCGTTTGGCCACCAAGGTGAAAACCTTGGCACTCGCCGCCTAAGCAGTTAGGCAACTCGCACGAATCCTGTTTCAGGATTTGCCGTTTGAAACGGGTGCGCTACCAGCAAAGTTAAAAAGCCGTCGCAAGACGGCTTTTTTTATGGCGGTGGGCCTTCGCTGGTTTGTAAGCCGTTGTCACGCGCAAAGTTCATACAAAAGTCCCATGCCATCACATCACTGTCACGCAAATCGGGGTGGACGATGACGCATTTGGTTTCCCCCACCGAACTAGGAACACACCAAGGGGAATAGCCCAAATGGCTTCCCGGCTGGGGGCCGCCAGGTCGAAACTGGCTCATCACGCCGGCCAAACGCTCCGCCCAATCGCTGGGGCGAAAAGCACGTCCTTGAAGCGTAAGCCCCAGGATGTAAATTTCTTTGGAAGGTGGTGTTGGCATGAAGAAAAGAGGTGGCGCTGCAAGCCGGCAGAGGACTCTATTTATTTGCTGCAGCGCACCACGATTTTACTCGCTCAGTGGTCAACCCGATGACCGTCGCCATGGAACGACCCACTGGCCCTAAAATCACCGATTCTCGCGGTCCGGCCTGTGCTGGATTGCTTACCCCCACGGAGATCTTGCCCATGAACGCCCCCGCTGCTGCATCACCCCATGTGATGAACACCTACGCACGTTTGCCCATTGCGATGTCGCATGGCCAGGGTTGCCGCGTGTGGGATGTCAACGGAAAGTCCTACCTCGACGCTTTAGGCGGTATTGCAGTCAATACCTTGGGCCACAACCACGCCGACCTGGTCGCTGCCTTGCAAGATCAACTCACCAAGCTCATTCATACCTCGAACTATTACCACGTCACCTTGCAAGAAACGCTCGCGGCCAAGCTGGTCGAGCTTTCCGGACTCACAAATGTATTTTTCTGCTCAACCGGTCTTGAAGCCAATGAAGCAGCGCTCAAACTGGCGCGAAAATTTGGGCACGACAAAGGCATTGAGCGCCCCGAAGTCGTGGTTTATGAGAAAGCCTTTCACGGCCGCAGCATCGCTACCCTCAGCGCCACCGGAAACCCGAAAGTCCAAGCAGGGTTTGGGCCTTTGGTTGAAGGTTTTGTGCGGGTGCCTGCCAACAATATCGCGGAACTCAAAAAAGCCACACAAGGTAATCCGAATGTGGTCGCAGTTTTTTTTGAAGCTATTCAAGGCGAAGGCGGCGTCAACCCCATGCACTTGGACTACCTCCGCGATGTCCGCAAACTGTGCGATGAGCGCGACTGGCTTTTGATGATTGACGAGGTGCAGTGCGGCATGGGCCGCACCGGCAAATGGTTTGCCCACCAATGGGCGGGTATCTTGCCAGACGTCATGCCGCTAGCCAAAGGTTTGGGCTCGGGCGTACCGATAGGCGCGGTGGTCGCTGGGCCTAAAGCGGCACATATTTTTGCGCCTGGAAACCATGGAACTACATTTGGGGGAAACCCGATGGCGATGCGCGCTGGCGTGGAAACCATTCGCATCATGGAGCGTGACGGCCTCTTAGCCAACGCTGAAAAAGTCGGCGCTCACCTGAAAGCCGGTTTAGACGCCGCTTTGAAATCTGAGGTTGCCAAAGGAAGTGTGAAAGAGATTCGCGGCCAAGGGTTGATGTTGGGTATTGAGTTATCGAAGCCTTGCAGCGCATTGACACAACAGTGTGCCGACAACGGATTGCTTATTAGCGTGACGGCCGACAACGTGGTTCGCCTTGTGCCTTCGCTGATTTTGACAACGGCTGAGGCCGATGAAATCATCGCGATTTTGTGCCCCTTGATTCAAAAATTTCTTGCTCCATGAAACACTATTTGCAATTCAAAGACCTGAGCGCAGACGAGTACGCCTATGTATTCGCGCGGGCAGCTCTGATTAAGAAAAAATTCAAGGCGTATGAGAAACACCACACCTTAAGCGACCGCACCTTGGCTATGATTTTTGAGAAGGCCTCGACCCGCACCCGCGTGAGTTTTGAAGCAGGCATGTACCAACTCGGCGGCAGCGTGGTTCACCTCACAACAGGAGACAGCCAGTTGGGTCGGGCCGAGCCGATCGAAGACAGCGCTAAAGTCATCAGCCGCATGACTGACATCGTCATGATTCGCACGTTTGAGCAAACCAAGATCGAACGCTTTGCGGCGGTCTCCCGGGTCCCGGTGATCAATGGGTTGACTAACGAATTTCACCCTTGCCAAATTTTGGCTGACATCTTTACCTTCATTGAGCACCGCGGCTCGATCCAAGGGAAAACTGTCGCTTGGGTCGGGGACGGCAACAACATGGCCAACACCTGGCTGCAAGCCGCCGCTTTGTTAGGCTTTCATCTGCATGTCAGCACGCCCAGTGGCTACGAGGTCAATGAAGTCACTGCTGCTGCCGCGCCATCGATAGCCACCGGAAGCTACAAAACGTTTGCCGACCCCCTGAAAGCCTGCGCAGGCGCGGATTTGGTGACTACCGATGTGTGGACTAGCATGGGCTTTGAAGCAGAAAACGAAACCCGCCGCACCGCGTTTGCATCATGGTGCGTTGACCGCAATATGATGGCGGCAGCCGCCCCGGATGCACTTTTTATGCACTGCCTTCCTGCCCACCGTGGAGAAGAAGTCGAGGCCGAAGTCATTGATGGCCCACAAAGTGTGGTCTGGGACGAAGCAGAAAATCGCATGCATGTCCAAAAAGCGCTGATGGAATATTTGCTGCTGGGGCGGCAAGACTAGTCCGTACACCAACCCTCTTCCATGATCACTTTCAAAGACTGCCAGCTGCGCGACGCGGCTGACCCGCTGCGTTCGCTCAAATCACTGTTTTCGATTCCTGAGGGCGTGATTTACCTTGATGGCAACTCGCTTGGCGTGATGCCAAAAGCCGCTGCAGCCCGCGCCGCCCAAGTGGTGACCCAGGAGTGGGGGCAAGGACTGATTCGATCTTGGAATAGCGCTGGATGGTTTGACCTTCCCCAGCGCTTGGGCGACCGCATCGCCCCGCTCATTGGCGCAAAAGACCACCAAGTCGTGGCCACCGACAGCACCTCCATCAATCTCTTCAAGGTGTTATCGGCTGCGTTATCCATCGCAGCCATAGATAATCCTAAGCGGCGTACCGTGGTGAGCGAGCGCAGCAACTTCCCTACCGATCTTTATATTGCTGAAGGCCTCTGTCAGGCGCGGGGCTTCCAACTTCAATTGCTTGAGCCTGAGGAAATTGCCAGCGCACTCCATGAAGAAGTTGCAGTGTTGCTGCTGACCCACGTGAACTACCGCACTGGCGCAATGCACGACATGGCAGCGCTTACGGCGGCAGCCCATGCAGCTGGGGCTTTGGTCGTCTGGGATCTGGCCCACAGCGCAGGCGCAGTACCCGTGGATCTCTTGGGTGCGAACGCTGACTTTGCGGTAGGCTGCGGCTACAAATACCTCAGCGGAGGCCCTGGCGCTCCGGCATTTTTATGGGCTAACCCTCGCCACACCGCTCGCACCGACCTGCCCTTTATGCAACCCCTCTCGGGCTGGTGGGGACACGCTGCGCCCTTTGCTTTTACATCCGACTACCAAGCCGCGCCAGGGATTGATCGTTTTTTATGCGGTACCCAACCTATCGTCAGCCTCTCGCTTTTGGAGTGCGGCCTCGACACATTTGACCAAGCTGAAGCCTTGGGTGGCATGCCCGCTCTGCGAAAAAAATCTTTGGCTTTAACTGATCTATTTATCACACTGGTTGAACAACGCTGTTCAGGGTTTGGCTTGGGCTTAGCTACACCGCGCGAACACGCTCAGCGCGGATCGCAAGTCTGTTTAACCCGCGAACGCGACGCCAAGGACGGCGGTACGTCCAGCGCATTTGCTATGGTTCAAGCCCTGATTGCACGCGGCGTCATTGGCGACTACCGCGCCGGCGACGGCGCTTTACACAAAGACATATTGCGCTTTGGTCTGACCCCGCTTTATATCGGCTTTGAAGATGTTTGGAACGCCGTAGAACAACTGCGCCAAGTCTTAGAAACAGAAGAGTGGAAGCAGCCGCGGTTTATGCAACAGCACGCTGTCACCTGAGTTATCTTATGAGCGAATGTCCTTTCAATGCCAACCCAGGAGAGGCCATCGTGCGCGATGAAAAAGCCCAACTCGACTTCAGCCAAAGCATGAGCTACGGCGACTACCTGTCGCTTGACTCCATCCTGAACGCCCAACACCCGCGCTCACCTGACCACAATGAGATGCTGTTTATCGTGCAGCACCAAACCAGCGAGTTGTGGATGAAATTGATGCTCCACGAGTTACGCGCTGCCATCGCGCATCTCGCGAAAGATGAACTCAGCCCGGCATTCAAGATGCTCGCCCGGGTCAGCAAGATCATGGAGCAACTGGTGCACGCGTGGGATGTATTAGCCACCATGACGCCGCCCGAGTACAGCGCCATTCGGCCTTACCTGGCCAGTTCCAGCGGTTTTCAAAGCCACCAATACCGTTGCATTGAATTTGCCTTGGGTAACAAAAATGCCGCCATGCTCAAACCCCACTCCCACCACCCTGATTTGTTAGCGCAAGTACAAGCCGCATTTGTTGCGCCCTCTTTGTACGATGAAGCCTTGCGCTTGCTCGCCCGACGCGGCATATCCATTCCTACATCTCATAAAGAACGCGACTGGTCGATGCCCTATACCGCAAGCACCGAAGTCGAAGCCGCTTGGCTTGTGGTTTACCGCCAACCTGAAAAATACTGGGACCTCTACCAGCTTGGTGAAGAGCTGACCGATTTGGAAGACGCGTTTCGTCTATGGCGTTTTCGCCATGTCACTACCGTAGAGCGCGTTATTGGATTCAAACGCGGCACGGGCGGAACAGGCGGCGTGAGCTATTTGCGCAAAATGCTCGATGTCGTGTTATTCCCTGAGATTTGGAGCTTGCGCACCGCGCTTTAAGCTCCCTACACAAGAGTTATTCCGACTTAAACAGCGCCGCAACCCGGCGTTTGGGTTTAATGTTGGCAGAGATGCTGCGTCCGCCGGTGCGCGGGGCGGCTTCCCATGAAGGCGCAGCCGCGGGTTCTTGCGTTGCCTCGTAGGGCTGGTCAAAGAAGGGGTCGCGCGGCGGGGTCGGAGCGCGGGTGTAATCACGCCGTGGGGCGTGCTCGTCACGCGCAGGACGGGCAAATTGCCCTTCATGCGATACATCACGTAAAGCGCCAGAGTGGCTCTTTGAGCTACGGCGCGAGTCGTCATGGGCGCCTTCGGCGTACATGCGTCGGCCGTCGTTGATACGCCCTTGGCGATGGATATCGGGGGTGTCTTCGTCAAACTCAACGGCTTCCAATTCAATCTTGGTTTTGATGAGTTTTTCAATGTCTGCGACCAAGCGGGCGTCGTTTTTTCCACCCACAAAAGTCACCGCCAAACCGGATGCCCCAGCGCGGCCGGTTCGGCCAATACGGTGAACGTAATCTTCGGCGTTAAACGGAATATCAAAGTTAAATACCGCGGGAACGTCTTTGATGTCTAGGCCGCGAGCTGCCACGTCGGTACACACCAAGAGATCCACTTCTCCGCTTTTGAATGCTTCGAGCGCTTTAAGCCGCTCATCTTGGCTTTTATCTCCGTGCAAAGCCGCCGTCTTGAGCCCTTCGCGCTCCAAAGAACGCGCTAACCGAGCGCAGCCCAATTTGCTATTCACAAACACAAAGGCTTGCTTCATGCCGCGGCTTTTCAAAATTTGGTGCAAAGCGTGGCGCTTATCGTCTTCGCCCACGCTGTAAAAGTGTTGTTCTACGGTAGACGCCGTCGCGTTGGAACGCGCAACCTCAATCGTGACTGGGTTTTGCAAATAGCTATTGGCAAGGCGTTTGATCTCGGCTGAAAACGTCGCGGAGAACAAAAGCGTGGTGCGCTGCTTCGGCAAATAACTCAAAATCCGCTGCAAGTCTGGCAAAAAGCCGATGTCGAGCATCCGGTCGGCTTCGTCTAAAACAACGTATTCAACCTGGTTCAAAACCGCATTTTTCGCTTCAATGTGGTCAAGCAAGCGTCCTGGTGTTGCGACCAACACTTCGACGCCTTTTTTGAGTTCAATCGTTTGCGGCTTCATGTCCATGCCACCAAACACCACAGCGCTGCGGAGTTGGGTGTACTTGGCGTAGAGCTTGATTTGCTGGGCCACTTGGTCGGCCAACTCGCGGGTGGGCAAAAGCACCAATGCCCGCACAGGGTGGCGAGCAGGAGAAGTCGACGCGTTTTCATGTTTGAGCATGCGCTGGAGCAAGGGCAAGGAGAACGCCGCCGTTTTACCGGTTCCCGTTTGGGCCGCGCCCATCACGTCTTGGCCGGTAAGGACCACAGGGATAGCCTGGGCCTGAATCGGGGTCATAGTTTCGTAGCCCATCTCGGCGACGGCGCGGGCTAGGGGCGCTGCCAATTGCAACTGGGCAAAAGCCATCACCGGCGTGGGTGTGGGCAAAGAATCTGTAGGTGTAGGGGAAAGGGTGTCAGTAGTCAAATCAAGCATGCACAGCAAAATGGGTTGCTATCCATCCGATAGCAGGTTGGCCCCAAACACTAGGGTCAACCCGCATTATCCCCGAACCGGCCCGGATCAGGTTTTGGGCAGGGTGACGCCCACTTGGCCTTGGTATTTGCCGCCGCGGTCTTTGTAGCTGGTTTCGCACACGTCGTCTTTGTCGCTCTCAAAGAACAACACTTGGGCACAGCCCTCGCCTGCGTAAATCTTGGCAGGCAGCGGGGTGGTGTTGGAAAACTCCAAGGTCACGTAGCCTTCCCACTCGGGCTCAAACGGGGTGACGTTGACAATGATGCCGCAGCGGGCGTAGGTGCTTTTTCCCAAGCAAATGGTCAGTACGTTGCGGGGAATACGAAAGTATTCCAAGGTACGGGCCAGGGCAAAGCTATTGGGCGGGATGATGCAGACATCGTCGTAAAAATCGACAAAGCTCTTTTCGTCAAAGTTTTTGGGGTCGACCACCGTGCTGTGAATATTGGTAAATACCTTGAACTCTGGGGCGCAACGGATGTCATAGCCGTAACTACTGGTGCCATAAGAAATGATTTTTTTACCATCGGCTTGGCGAATTTGTCCTGGCTCGAAGGGTTCTATCATACCGGTGGTCTCGGCCATGCGGCGAATCCATTTGTCGCTTTTGATACTCATGAAAGTGGGGCTCCTGGGGTTGTGTTGGATTGTACGGTTGGGGGCTGAGCAATCACGACGCGCTCAATCAGCCGATCATCCCCGAGCACAATCATGGAAAACAGCAACTCGTCCAATGAACCGGCCAAGGCTGTTTTTCTTGCCAGCAAAGGGGTCGCTTTAGGGTTAATCACCACAAAGTCCGCCTCGCAACCGGGCAACAGATTTCCAACCACCCCTTCCAAACCCAAGGCCTTGGCAGCCCCGGCAGTGTGCTGCCACCACAAATGCTGGGGCGACAAAGACAGGCCCGTTTTAGATTGTCCTTCGCGGCCTACGTAGTAAGCCGCCAGCATGGTGTGAAACGGACTGAAACTGGTACCGCCGCCCACGTCACTGGCTAAGCCGTAGCCAAACCCCACGCGGTCTGCGCCGGCGTAGTCAAAGAAACCACTGCCCAAAAACAAATTACTGGTGGGGCTGATGGCGGCGACGGCTCCGGTTTCGCGCATCAAAGCGCGGTCATCGTCATCAAAGTGAATGCAATGCGCGTAGATCGCACGCTCGCGCATCAATCCAAAATCTGCGTAGGTCGCAAGGTAACTCTTGGACTGGGGGAACAATTCTCGCGCCCAAGCGATTTCGTCTTTGTTCTCCGAGACATGGCTTTGAATCCAAGTTTGCGGATACCGCGCCGCGAGCTCGCCCGCCCCTTGTAACTGCGCGTCCGTTGACGTGGGGGCAAAGCGCGGCGTGATCGCATAACCCAAGCGGTCTTTGCCATGCCAGCGGGTAATCAACGCTTCAGAATCAAGCAGGCTTTGCTCTGCGGCATTGGTTGTGCGCCCGGGTTGGTTGAGCAAGGCTTGCGGCGCGTGGCGGTCCATCAAACACAAGCCCGTGATCAAGCGGAGATGGCGGGCCTGGGCTTGGGAAAACAAGGCGTTCACCGACGTCGTGTGCGAGGTCGCAAACGCCAGAGCAGTTGTCACCCCATTGCGCAACAGCTCGTCGAGAAAAAAACCAGCGGCCTCTTCGCTGTAAGCCTGCGATTCAAAACGCTGCTCTTCAGGAAAGGTGTAGTTCTCAAGCCAAGGCAACAAACCGGATGCCGGAGAACCCATGACGTTGGTTTGAGGGAAATGAACATGCATATCGATAAAGCCTGGCGCTATCAAGCGGCCGGGCAAATGTTCGATGGGCTGGCGGCAATAGCGTGGAGACAGAGCGCGCCAACTGCCTATCGCTTGGACAACTTGCACCCCTTTGGCATTGGGGCCCACGACCAACAAGCCGTCTTCTTCGTAATGCGCCTTGACGTTTTCTGGCGCAGGGCCCTGCGCCTCTGTGTCAAACCACAACACACTAGCGCGATAGGCTCTCACACTCATATATGTGTCAAAGTACAGCCGTCACCCATCGCGTCGCGCCAAACACGAACCTGGCTTAAGCCTGGCAAAGCAGGCTCCAAGCTGCGCCAAATAAAACCACAGAGGTTTTCCAGGGTGGCGGGGCCCAGACCGGGGACCTCGTCCAACAAATGGTGATCGAGTTGGGGGCGCAGCTTGTCGATTTGCAATCGCACCAGCCCCAAGTCCACCACCATGCCGTTGTGCGGCGCGGGCTGTCCCCTGACAGTGACTTCGGCGTAATAGGTGTGGCCGTGGACCCGCAGACTTCCCTCGGTTTCGAT
>CAMDAN010000010.1 GCA_945888535.1 Bordetella parapertussis | reverse complement strand
CTCGCGATGATGAGCGCATCGTAAAACCCGACGCTGCGGGTTTGGTTCAAGTCAAGCCCTGCGCGAATGATGGCAGGGGTGATCTGAACGACTTCAAACTGCTCGTACATATCAAGTTGAGCTCGGATGTGCGCTACTGGAAGTTTGAGTTTTTTGATGGCAACATTGCAATACTCTTGCAAAACTTGGGTTGACAGCACGCCTGTACCGGTCTCATAAAGCTGTTTGAGCAGGGCCAACGCGGCTTGCTGCTTGTCAGGCGCGTCGCTGGCCTCTGCATAGACGAGCACGTTGGTATCGATAAAGCTACGATCTGTCATCGTGTCAACGCACGTTGGCCTCTTCGCGATTGAATTTCCATCCGCCGAGTTGCGCAGGAGACTGGAGGCAACGCGATTCAAATTGGGCCCATTCTTGGCCCCGGCGCGAACTTCCCGCCAGTTGCTCCAAATAATCACGCACCGCCTGATTCAGGCTTTTTCCCATTTTTTGAGCGGCCTCGCGGGCGCGTTGAGCGACTTTTTCGTCAACTGAAAGAGTGATATTCATTATGAGCTCCAGAAAGTAAATTTTACACATATTATGTGCGCACTTATTATTTCCGTCAAATCAGCTGGTTTACTGTTTCTCCAGTACCTTGGGCGCGAGTAGCTTCAAACCCTCCGCATCGCGCAGGGTGTTGCAAACCGCTTGGCTGTGCAATCGTCCAGCCCAAGCGCCAACGATGCGTTTGCTGAACTCACCCAAACTCAGCGCTCGTAAACACACCGAAACCCGATATATACCGCATAGAAATCTGCCGGTTTAAAAGCCTGCACATCAGCCTTCATGTTGAACGCGCCGTACCACCAAGAGCCGCCAACTGTGCGCCGCTCGCGGCCCTTACCGTCGGGGCTGTCGGTGGCCCATTCCCACACATTGGCCCCCATGTCATACAAGCCATTTACACCTTGCTTGGTGGCCCCCGCAGTCGCGGCTCGGGGCCATGGATCAGCGTCACTTGTGTTGGCTCCTTGCGGGCTTTCGCCCGTAGCCCATGGATAAGTTCGGCCCTTCTGCCAAGGCGCTGGAGGCGACTCGCGCAGTTCGGTAAAGCCTGCCATTTGCCACTCTGCCCCCGTGGGCAAACGGCCACCCGCCCAACGGCAATACGCTTGCGCTTCTGCAAAATCCAAATGCACTGCGGGGATGTCGGCGCTGGTTGTCTGGCCATCGGGCTTTCGCCAGGACCAACCGGGCCGACGCTCCCAACCCGCGACGTATTCAAAACCACCGCCCTCTTTTTCAGCCCGCGTGATGGTGCCCGTGGCACGCACGTAGCGCTCAAACTGCCCGATCGTGACTTCGATTCGGTCAATCGCAAAGTTGGGTAAGGCCACTTTGTCATCCACTTGAGCGCGTGTGACGCTAGTGAATAGCAAGAGGCCAAGCAATGTGTATTTCATAATTTATCATCCTATCGAGCCGCGTAGGCTTAGACGCGCAAAGCCGTAGGCGAAGATATCGCACTTCAGTGATTTTCGAAACGCCTCGCGCACGTAGGGCTTTGGCGCATGACTGGCACACAGGGCATGCTCAAGCCGTTAACCTATTTGTTTTTAACATTGGAGCGCAGAGCCAACCCATGGATTCCGTCACACAAATCCTTTTAGGTGCCTCGGTTGGCGTCGCTGTTATGGGGCGGCGAACAGCGCTTTGGAAATCGGCCTTGTGGGGCGGCGTGGCGGGTCTGTTGCCTGATCTGGATGTGCTGATAGACCACGGTGATCCGATCCTGAACATGATCCGACACCGCGCGGAATCGCACGCTTTGCTGTTGCTGACGCTTTTTGCGTTTCCCATGGCCTGGGTGGTGAGTCGTGTCCATCGGCAGCCGCAGCTGTATGGCCGCTGGTGGTGGGCTCTGATGCTGGCGCTGGTTACGCACCCCTTGCTCGACCTGATGACCATTTACGGCACCCAGGTGTTTCAGCCTTTCAGCGACGAAGCCTATGGCCTAGGCAGCATGTTCATCGTCGACCCGATTTATTCGCTGCCCTTGCTTGCAGGCGTAGTGGCGGCGCTGCGCGTCAAAACCACAGGAAGGGCCTTAGCCATCAATGGCTGGGCGCTGGCCTTCAGCATCGCTTATTTGGTATGGAGCGCCCTAGGGCAAGCTTGGGTAACGCAGCACGCCCGCGCGTCTTTGCAAGCGCAAGGGCTTCCCAGCCAGCAGTTGTTGGTCACCCCTGCGCCGCTTAACACCGTGTTGTGGCGCGTGGTAGCGCTCGACGGCGAACGTTTCCACGAGGGCTTTTATTCGTTCTTGGATGGCGAAAGAGCCGTGCGCTTTGTGGCCTATGCGCGAGGCGGTACTTTGGCGGCACAAAACGACAAGCACCCGCAGCTCCAACGTCTGGCGCGGTTTACCGATGGCTTCTTCAAAATCGAGGCCGATAACAGCCACTTGGTCGTGACCGACCTGCGCATGGGACAAGAGCCGGCTTATGTATTTACCTTTGACATCGGCCCGTCGCTTGAAGAAGGTCAAGCCCATGGGCCTGCCCAGCAACTAGCCCGCAGCATGGATGTGGGGGCAAGCTTGAAGTGGCTGTGGCAAAGGATGTTGGGGAACGATGTGATGCCTCCGGGTGCCTGAAGCGAAACCTAAACAACGCTGTTTGAGATGGCGCGGCCCACAACTAAGGGCGGTCTTTTAATTCGGCTCCATAAAATCGGACAGCTCCAAATGGGCTTAATCGGAAATTTTCGACCTCGTTTCTGATGACGACTATTTGCTTGACGTGGGCGATGGTCATCCACGGTGCTTGTTCTTTGAAAATCTGCTGGGCTTTCTCATAAAGGGGTATTCGAAGCATTGGGTCTGCCACAGCTCGGGCTTTGCGAACGAGATCATCGTAGGGCTGGTAGCAAAACTTAGCCATATTCGGTCCATTTGACTGGGCAACTTCGCAGCTCAAAAGCCCATAAAAGAAAGCATCAGGATCACCTTGTCCGGTTGTCCATCCGTACAAGCCCATGGCGTGTTCGCCATGCGCCATGCGGTTCGCATATTCAGTCCATTCAGGGTTTTTGATCTCCGCTTTGACGCCAATCGCAGCTAAATCAGTCTGAATCATTTGCCCCGTCAATTCTGGATTGGGGTTGGTTGGACCTGCGACTGTCATGACCCAGAGATCGGTCGAAAAGCCGTTAGGCAATCCCGCTTCTTTGAGTAATTGCTTTGCTGCAACAGGGTCAAATACATCGTCTTTCACTTCTTTGTTGTAAGACCACATCGTAGGCGGGATGAGATTGACCGCAGCAACGCCTATGCCTTGGAAGACGCGTTCCACAATCGCTGCCTTGTTAATGGCCATATTAAGGGCCTTGCGAACGCGCACATCATTAAAGGGGGGTTTGGAGGTGTTGTAAGCCAAGAAGCCGACATTGAGTCCGGCTTGTTCCAAAACAGTCGTATCAGGGTGTTTACGCATTTGCGCTAAGTCAGCGGGATTAGGGAAAAGCATCACCTGGCACATGTTGTCTTGGAGTTTTTTCCATCGATCAGAGGCGTTGGGTGTGATCGAAAATTCAAGCACGTCAATCTTGGCTTTTCCACGCCAGTAATCGGGGAAGGATTTGAAAACAACGCGTTGATTTTTTTCGAAACTTTCAAAAGAGAATGGCCCAACGCCAATCGGGTTGGCATCGAAAATTTCAGGCGTTCCACGTTTAAGCATGGCCATCGCGTAATCATGGCTCTGCATGCCTGTAAACGGAAGCGTCAGCATGGTCAAAAAAGCAGCGTTGGCTTGATTGAGGGTGAATTTGATCGTGTAGTTGTCTAATTTCTTGATGCTCTTAAGCAGTGCGCCAAAGCCTGCCGCTTTGAAATAGGAATAATTAAAATCGGATACGGCATGGTAGGGATGATTTATATCGCGCTGTCGCTCAATGGTGAAAATGACATCGTCTGCATTGAAATCGCGTGTTGGCTCAAAAAATGCATTCCTATGCCATTTGACCCCTCGGCGCAAAAAGAAGGTGTATTCCTTGCCATCTCTGGAAATTTGCCAGTGCACGGCCAAGCTGGGGGTGATATCGGTCTCGCCGCGAACATGCGAGATGAGGGTGTCGTTCAACGCAACGTAAACACCGACAGACGTTGTGCTGGAGCTGTAAGGTACGAGTGATTCGGGATTTCCCTCCGAGCAAAAGACAAGCTTGTGCGGTGTATCTTTTGCATGCGCAAACAATGGGCTCAGCCCGACACACCCCATCACTAGGACCTGAGTGAAGACTCGCCATGAAGCTTGTTTTTTCATTTGAAACTCCTAAGCATCTTGCAGACAGTTAAAAACACGGCGCAATCCGTTCGTTTTCCACGACGTTTTTGAAGAAGCCGATGGCTGGGTGGTTTTCGCTTAGACACTTGTGCATTTCATTGATCGAGGGAATCAGAATCAAAGAAGACTTAGGACGTTTTGACGCTTGGATCAAGTCTTTGGCTGTGTATCCTAGTAATTCCATAGCGGCAAGTTGGAATGGGTCGTTCGGTGGGAGGCTGCAAACGGCAAGCGAAGATTTCCCGAGTTGAATAATCTCGCCACCGTATGCCGCATACAGATCCATCAAGGTAATAGAAATAGTGTCATTGTCTTTTACAGAAATTTTCTCAAGACGAAACGCTCGAATTCCTTCAAAGACAGTTTGCTTGGGCTCCGAACGCGAGCAAGACCAAACCACAGAGTCGGCCCATGCGTTTTGTAGCGTGAGCAGCACCATGGATAACAAAACTATCAGGCGGCGATTTGAATAAGTGGTACTTCTCATTTTGAAAATTTTGTCAAGATGCCTGAAGCAACGAGCCCACGCGGATTGCAATCGACACACTTTTCCAAGCGGGGAACCTGCCTGACAAAGGAATCAACATAAGCGTCCCAGTCTTGGGGTTTGAGGTTGGGGTTGAAGGAGAGCAAGAGTGACAAAAAACCAGATACCACAGGTGCCGCAAAACTGGTTCCTATGCCTTTATCCATCACGATGAGTCTCTCGTTGCCAGACACGCTTAGTTCGGCTGTGGCAACTCTGAGTTTGTTATGTGCCCATGCTTGACTCATGCGGAGTGCGGGGCCACCGCCGGCGGTGTAAATGGTGGTGCGGGAGTCCAAGGCCGAGTAGTTTTCAATCTTGTTTTCTGCAGAAAGTGCGCCCACTGAGATCACACCCTCACAGTTTGCGGGTTCTGCAAGCGGTTTCTGAAAGTTGTTTCCTGCGGCAGCAACCACAAACGTACCATTTTTACGGGCGGCGTTGATGGCTCTTTGAAGCTCGGGTCTGCATTGGGCGACGCCGCCGGCAATGCTGATGTTGATCACATGGGCCGGATGTTGGTTATTGGGCGTACCTTCGACTTTTAAGCCAGCAGCCCAACGAATCGCATCGATCATGTCTTCAGGCAACATGCCGCATGTGCAAAAGATGCGTATAGGGACAATTCGCGCACGGGGGTTAACGCCCCACATGTTTTCGTACCCATTCCCCGCAATGAGACTTGCCACTTCCGTGCCATGCGTGCGAAATGAGGACGAGACAAGTCTTTGGCCGCACGTGGCATCTCTTGGGTCGGGCGCGAAGTTCGAAGATCTCGTTCCTCTTATGTTGCGCTGCGCTGCCACCATATCAAAGCCAGGAAGCAGCACACCCTCAAGCGCAGGATGTTCGGCGATGACTCCACTATCGATCACGGCGACAACAATAGTGTTTGCGCCTGGTTTGATCGGAGCGCTTTGTATTGAGGCGGGTGATGTGTCGGGTCCGCTAGGTTCTATGTACCACGGTGTTGTGCTTGCATGTACGTCTAGGCACAGCGTTAGAGTTATTCCTAGGCCCCAAAGCAAACTAAGAAGGCCGTGAGCGATCGATCGACGCAAGTTCAAATGCACGATAAAGCTCAAAAGGGTTTGAACCATTTTTCGACTCCATTGGAAATTTGTTTTGCAGCTTCTTCGGGTGAAATTTCATGCCGCATGACTTGTGCGCTGAGTCTCCATAACTCTTGCTCTAAGCCTGGCCATGCTTGATTTAAAAATTGACTGTTGATACGTATCGTGGTGTCGCATTGCTTGCGCCAAGACAGCATTTCTTTGGCCAGCGGATTGCTAACTTCAACTGGGTGGTTAGAGAGTGGGAAAAATCCGGGGAGGCTATTGACCAAGGTTTGAGAAAAATCGGGCGTGCTGAGCCATACTAAAAAATCACTGGCAGCTTTAGAGTGGGCACTTTTAGCGTTAATTCCGACCCCAATGTCTAAATGGTTCAGTACGTAGCAGTTGTTTTGGTCTTGTTTAGGTGGCGAGGCAAATACAGCAATGTTTTTCGCAATGCTCGATTCAGACAAAAACGGAATCTCCCATGAGCCCGCAGGGTAAATCGCTGCTTTGCCTTGAAGAAATAAATCGCGCGCTTCTTTTTCGCCCACCTTCCTATGGTTGTCCGGAAAATAGTTGTCGATCTTGTCGAGCATTCTCCATACCTCAACGTAAGGCGAATCTGTAAATTTGGCGCGTCCGGTTAATAGATTGATACGCCCTTGTTCGCCGCTCCAATAATTGGGCCCTATGGCAGCAAACAACACCTGCGCGGACTGCCATGAATCTTTGGTGCCAAAGGCCAAGGGGACATATTTGCCTGATGCTTTAATTTTCTCAAGCACCTTAAAAAACTCTTCTTCAGTTCGGGGTGGGCTCAAGTTGAGTTCTTTGAAGAGGGTTGTGTTGTAGAAAAACCCCGTCATAACCGCAGCCATAGGCATACAAAACTCACGGTCTGCGAAATAAGTAGTCCAAGCGACTTTCCCGTTGTTACGAAATTTAAGTAACTCGGGCATCTCGGTGATGTCTTGAAGGTAGCCCTTGTTGTACAGGTCAAGTGACTGGTCAAACGGCCTACAGGTAATCAGATCGCCGGCCTTACCGGTTGCCAACTTCTGCTCTAGGACTTTGTCATAGCGAGTTGGTACGGTTGGAGTTATCCTGACTTTAATATTGGGGTGTGTGCGGTTGAAAGCGGGGAGTATTTCATTAATCCAATGCGACGTATCGTCGCCGCGCCAGGTTTCGAGCGTTAGCGTTTCGCCTTGGGCTTGAACACATCGCAACGACAGCAACGCAAACAAACCCAACGCCCAAACAACGCCCATCCGCAATCGGCGGCTTTGTTGGGGGTAGCGGAGAGATGAAAACATTGTTTATCTTTCACTTAGAAGGACATTGGAATAGTCATTCAATGATGAAATTTTCTATAGTCTAAAAAAACTTAACTTAACTTAACTTAAAGCAACTTAACGTATTTTAATAATACTCTTATAAACTACAAGCGCTTGCTAAATAGTTAAATAGTGTTAAAAGATATTTAGGGGTTAACCCGTGGCCTAGAAACGCATCAGTGCCAATGGGCGGGTGAAACCGATTCGCCACTTATGCCGCCAAGAAATGTTCCATGGCCGCTTGGTCGATTGCCACGAGGTGCCTGAGCGCTTGCAACATGTGTTGGACGCCATGCCCTCGGTGTGGCCTTTGGCATCGCGGCACGGCTTGGGCAATATGCGTTTGACTCTGGCACACCCTTGGCGGCGGGCTAGAACGCGTTGCCGTGCTGGATGTGGACTACCACCACGGCAATGGCACACAGACTTACTTTTACGAGCGCAGCGATGTGTTTACCGCGTCGATTCACGGCGATCCGCGCACCGAGTACCCTTTCATTTTAGGCTGTGCCGATGTGCTTTATGTAAACAGGTTGGTCAATCCATCGGGGGGAATCACCAATCCCCACATAACACGGGGTTTACCCCAGCATTATTTGCACCAACCCATTGGGCAACGAAAATCAAGCCATCACAACCACATGTGCATTCACCATGCCAAGATCCAAAAAAACTTGGAAAGAAAAAATGGCGGCCAAGCCACCGCACCATGTCGTTCTTGAAAAAGACTTCGCGGGCGTGAAAAGCGGCTCAAAACTGCACATCTCTAGTCCGCAAGAGATTGCCGATCAGCTCAAAAAAATTCGGCCAGGCGAAACGGTATCCCTTCAGCAATTTAGAAAAATAATTGCCCAAGCACAAGCCTGTGATGCCGCGTGCCCCGTGTCGACATCCCTGTTCTTGAGAATTGTGGCCGAGTACGCTTGGGAGGAACACAACGAGAGAAATGTCCCGCTGGTCGATTTGCCACCGTTTTGGCGAGTCGTGGAGCCAGGAACTCCTTTATCCAAAAAACTCAGTTTTGACCAAGCTTGGATCGGGTTGCAGCGGGATTTGGAAAAAGACTCATATAAAAGTTTAGGGCTCGGAATTTGAAAGTCCAGGCCAACTTCCATTAACGTTCTTGACGCATGCCAACTGAGCAGCTGAATTTATAGTCAATTCAGCAGCTTCTGATTTTACTTCTTCGCGGGCGGCAAGTCCGTGCAGCTGCCATGCGCCACTTCTGCCGCCATGCCGATGCTCTCGCCCAGCGTGGGGTGGGGGTGGATGGTTTTGCCGATGTCCACAGCGTCTGCGCTCATCTCAATCGCCAGAGCGATCAGCTGCAAGTCAAAGCGTTTGGCGTTCATTTTTTGCCAGCTCTTCAGATCATGAGTGGGTTTAGTGTTGTTAGCTTGAGGCGCATTGACCAGCGTGCATTGACAGAATTTAATTTACTCAATACAATGAGTTAAATTACTCAATGCATTGAGCAAATCAAAAATGACCATCGAACGCGAAGCACTTGCCCCTCTGGTTGCCCGGCTCAAAGAGCCGCGTCTGTTTTTACAGGTGGTCGCTGGCCCACGCCAAGTGGGCAAAACCACACTGGTGCGCCAGGCGCTGGAGCGCTTGCAACGGGACGCTCAAGACCAGCCAAGCACCAGCCCCAAAGCCCAGCACAGCGCCAGTGCCGATGGCCCCGGTCTGCAAGGCCAAGTCTGGCTGGGCACCCAATGGCAGGTGGCCCGAGCGCTCGCGGCCCAAGCGGGCAGCTGCGTGCTGGTGCTGGACGAGATCCAAAAAGTGTCCAATTGGACCGAAGAAGTCAAACGCCTGTGGGACGAAGACACCGCCACGGGTCGCGATGTACGTGTGGTCATCCTCGGCTCTGCGCCATTGCTGATCGCACGGGGCTTGAGCGAAAGCATGGCTGGGCGGTTTGAGATCACTCGCCTGGGCCACTGGCGCTACGCCGAAATGCGCGACGCCTTTGGCTTTAGCCTGGAGCAGTTCATCTTTTATGGTGGCTACCCCGGCGCAGCCCCCTTGGTGCACGATGAAACCCGCTGGGCCGCCTACGTGAGCGACGCTTTGATCGAAACCACCATCAGCAAAGACGTGCTGCTGATGGCCCCCGTGCAAAAGCCCGCGCTGTTGCGCCGCGTGTTTGACCTCGCCTGCGCGTACAGCGGTCAGATCCTCAGCTACCAAAAGATGCTGGGCCAGCTCGACGATGCGGGCAACACCACCACCCTCGCCCACTACCTCGACCTGCTCGAAGGGGCAGGCATGGCCTGCGGCCTGCCCAAATACATGGGCCAAGTGGTGCGCCAGCGGGCATCCAGCCCCAAGCTGCAAGTGTTCAACAACGCCCTGATGGGCTGCCACTGGGTCGCGCAAGGTGTGGGACTGCAAGCTGCGCAAGCGCGCCCCGATGTATGGGGCCGCCTGGCCGAGAGCGCCGTGGGCACCGAGCTGCTGGCCCGGCACTTGACGCACAGCAGCCGCCACCCCCTCATTCACTACTGGAACAACGGCCAAAAAGAAGTGGACTACGTGCTGCGCGACGGCCAAACACTGCACGCACTGGAAGTGAAAAGCGGCCACAACGTGGGCAATGTATCGGGCCTGACCGCATTTGTGCAGCAGTTCCCACAGGCACAGCCGCTGGTCATTGGCACGGGGGGCATGCCACTGGATTTGTGGCTGCTCCCAACCCGGCACATTCACGACATAGCGCGTGGCCTAGCGGGCTGAGGGGTGTTACCCCGGGGCGCATTGATTAGCAATACGGTCAGCCGTTGCTATCCCCTCTCGCTTTTCGCCTGCTCCAGCAACCGCAACTGCTTGGCGCTCTGCGGGCTCATAAGCTTTTTTCCCGTCTCGGCCAGCATGCTTATTACCAACTCTTTGGTGGTCATCTAAATACTTCCTACCACCGCTCGCTGACAATTTCAGTTGGTTAGTGGCACTAACCAACTGACTGCTTTCGGCGATCAATTAGTTCTTCAGCCACTTCCAGTAGTTGCGCACCTTCTTGTAATCAGGCGGGTCGGGGTAAACCTCGTAAAACTGCCGCATGTTTGCTAGGCGGCAAGTCCGTGCAGCTACCGTGCGCCACCTACGCCACCATGCCTTTGCGGTGATAAAACCACACAATCACCGCAAAATATGCGCCGAATATCTTGCGCATGAGGCGCATTCACCGCATAATCACCGCATGAATAGCGGCGATAAACTTTATATCTGGCAGCAAGACACTTGGCCCAAGTGGACCTACGCGAACACGCATTTGGCCCCACTACTGGCGCAAGTGCACCACGCACAAGGCCTGCTGCTGGGCCGCATGCACGACATTGGCCTAGAGCAGCGCGACCAAGCCACCCTGCGCGTGCTGACCGAAGACGTGATCAAAACCAGCGAGATCGAGGGCGAAATGCTCAACCCCGAGTCGGTGCGCTCGTCCATCGCCCGCCGCTTAGGCGTGGACATTGGCGCACTGGCACCCACCGACCGCCATGTAGACGGTGTGGTGGACATGGTGCTAGACGCCACCCAACAGCACGACCAAGCGCTGACCGTGCAGCGCCTGTGCGGCTGGCACGCCGCCCTCTTCCCCACTGGCTATAGCGGCATGACACCCATCCGCGTTGGTGAGTGGCGCAACGACGCACAAGGCCCCATGCAAGTGGTGTCTGGCCCGCTGCACCGCCCACGCGTGCACTACCAAGCCCCCCCTGCGAATACGCTAAACGCTGAAATGGCGCTGTTCCTAAATTGGTTCAACACCGCCAGCCAAGACGACCCGCTGATCAAAGCTGGCCTAGCCCACTTGTGGTTTGTGACGGTGCACCCGATGGACGATGGCAATGGCCGCATGGGCCGTGCCGTGGGCGACTTGGCACTGGCCCGCGCTGAAGCCACAGCGCAGCGCTACTACAGCCTGTCGGCGCAATTCCAGCGCGAGCGCAAAGACTATTACGACCAACTCGAACGCACCCAAAAAGGCACGCTGGACGTGACCGATTGGCTAGAGTGGTTTTTGGGTTGCCTGCTGCGCGCCGTGCAAGGCGCACAAGGCACGCTGTCAGCGGTGCTGAGCAAAGCCAACGTCTGGCGGCAATGGGCCGACACACCCATGAACGAGCGACAAATCAAACTGCTCAACAAACTGCTTGATGGCTTTGACGGCAAGCTCACCACCAGCAAGTGGGCAGCGATTGCCAAATGTTCGCAAGACACTGCACTGCGCGATATCAACGAGCTGCTAGAGCGCGGTATGTTGATGCGGTCTGAGGCGAGTGGACGGAGTACGAGTTATGAAATTCGACCAACGACGGTTGATGCATTTGGCAGCATCAAGCAAGGTTTGAATGAGGCTATTGCACACGCAAAAAATAATAAACACTGAACTGGCAGAAACGATCTTCAATAAAAGAAGCCGCCAACCCTTTCAGGTTGACGGCTTCTTTATTTACAGCGCGGAGCGTTTACTTCTTGCTAGTCGGCAAGTCCGTGCAGCTACCGTGCGCCACTTCCGCCGCCATGCCGATGCTTTCACCCAGCGTGGGGTGGGGGTGGATGGTTTTGCCGATGTCCACAGCGTCTGCGCCCATCTCAATCGCCAGAGCGATCTCGCCAATCATGTCGCCCGCGTGCGTGCCCACCATGCCGCCGCCCAAGATCTTGCCGTGGCCCCGGCCAGCATGGCCGACCTCTGAGCCACCTTCGGGGCTGTCATCAAACAGCAGTTTGGTCACGCCTTCGTCGCGGCCGTTGGCAATGGCGCGGCCCGAGGCGGTCCAAGGGAACAAGCCCTTTTTCACTTTGATGCCTTGCGCTTTGGCCTGGTCTTCGGTGAGGCCCACCCAGGCCACTTCGGGGTCGGTGTAGGCCACGCTTGGGATGACGCGTGCGTTGAACGCCGAGGACCTGAGTTGTTGGGCCAACTCTTCGTTGCCTTGCATCAGTTCGCCCGCAATCACTTCAGCCGCCACGTGGGCTTCGTGCACCGCTTTGTGCGCCAACATGGGCTGGCCCACGATGTCGCCAATGGCGAAGATGTGCGGCACGTTGGTGCGCATTTGAATGTCGACGTTGATGAAGCCACGATCGGTCACAGCGACGCCCGCCTTTTCAGCGGCGAGTTTTTTGCCGTTGGGCGTGCGGCCCACGGCTTGCAAGACCAAGTCGTACACCTGCGGCGCGGGGGCTGTGCCACCGGGTTCAGCGCTCTCGAACGTGACTTCAATGCCTTCAGGCAAGGCGCGTGCGGACACGGTCTTGGTCTTGAGCATGATGTTGTCAAAGCGCTTGGCGTTCATCTTTTGCCAGACTTTGACCAAGTCGCGGTCAGCGCCTTGCATGAGACCGTCCATCATTTCCACCACGTCCAGGCGTGCGCCCAGCGTGCTGTAAACCGTGCCCATTTCCAGGCCGATGATGCCGCCGCCCAGAATCAGCATGCGCTTGGGTACTTCTTTGAGTTCCAAAGCTCCAGTGCTGTCGACGACGCGTGGATCCTTATCTAGCCCATCCTTCTGCATGAAAGGCAAGCGAACAGCTTGCGAGCCTGCAGCGATGATGGCCTTCTTGAAGGCGATCACTTTTTTGCTGCCGTTTTGCTCTTGAGCAGTACCGCTGGTTTCCAACACTTCGAGGTGGTTGGCCCCCACAAATTGACCCAAGCCGCGCACGGTGGTGACCTTGCGCATCTTGGCCATGGCAGCCAAGCCGCCTGTGAGTTTGCCAATGACTTTTTCTTTGTGGCCGCGCAGCTTGTCGATGTTGACCACCGGCTTGCCGAAGTCCACACCGAGGTCAGCCATGTGGTTGACTTCGTCCATGACGGCTGCGACGTGCAGCAAAGCTTTGGATGGAATGCAACCCACGTTCAAACACACGCCGCCCAAAGTGGCGTAGCGCTCAACGATGACAACGTTCAAGCCGAGGTCAGCCGCGCGGAACGCTGCTGAGTAACCGCCAGGGCCACCGCCCAACACGAGCACATCGCACTCGATGTCGGCAGAGCCGCTGAAACTAGCAGCTGTGGGTGAGGCTGTTGCAGGCGCCGTAGCTGAGGTTGCAGCTGCTACTGCCACAGGAGCAACAGGTGCAGCAGTTGCCGAAACTGAAGCGGCCGGAGCATCAGCGCCCTCGCCTTCCAGCACCAACACAACGGAGCCTTCTTTGACCTTATCGCCCAGCTTGATCTTCAACTCCTTCACCACGCCCGCGTGTGACGATGGAATTTCCATCGACGCTTTGTCGGACTCCACCGTGATAAGGCTTTGTTCTTGGCGAATGGTGTCGCCTACTTTGACCATCAATTCAATCACGGTCACTTCTGAAAAATCGCCAATATCGGGGACTTTAATGTCTAAGATTGCCATACAGTTTTCTCAGTTTTTTAGAGGATGACCCGGCGGAAATCGCTCAGAATCTGACCTAAATAGGCGTTAAATCGGGCAGCCGATGCGCCGTCAATGACGCGGTGGTCCCACGTCAAACTCAGGGGCAACATCAAACGCGGCTGGAACGCCTTGCCATCCCAAACGGGTTCTATTTGGCTTTTGCATACGCCCAAAATAGCTACTTCAGGGGCGTTGATGATGGGCGTGAAATAGCGCCCGCCAATGCCTCCCAAACTCGAAATGGTGAAAGTAGCGCCTGACATCTCTGCAGGGCTGAGCTTGCCTTCGCGGGCCTTCTTGGCTAACTCGCCCATCTCAGTGCTGATCTGTAATACGCCTTTTTTGTCTGCGTCTTTCAATACAGGCACCATCAAGCCGTTGGGCGTATCGGCAGCAAAGCCGATGTGCCAGTAGTTTTTATAGACCACCGCGTCGCCATCTAACGAGCTGTTGAAGTCTGGGAACTTCTTCAGCGCGACAACGCAGGCTTTGATTAAGAACGCCAACATCGTTACTTTAACGCTCACGTTATTTCCAGCTTTCGCCGACTTTTCGTTTTCTAGGTTCGTTAAAACTCGGAAGGCTTCGAGCTCTGTGATGTCGGCATCGTCATGGTTAGTGACGGCTGGAATCATCACCGCGTTACGCAACAAGTTGGCGCCGCTGATCTTTTTGATGCGACCCATTTCTTTACGTTCGATGGGGCCGAACTTGGCGAAGTCGACCTTGGGCCACGGGATGAGGCCGAGTTCAGAGCCGCCGCCTGACGAAGTTTTGTTTTGTGCTGCCGCCAAGGTTTGTATTGCGCCGGCCATCACGGAGCGGGTAAACGATTGAACGTCTTCTTCAGTAATACGGCCCTTATTGCCGCTGCCTTTGACTTCGTTCAGCGGCACACCCAATTCACGCGCAAATTTACGCACCGAAGGAGATGCATGCGGCAAGCCCAAGGGGGCGGTTCCTGGCGCGTGGGAGGGCAATGCCACCGCAGTGTTGGCTATAGCGGCAGGCGTTGCAGTTGGCGCAGCGGCCAATGGAGGCGTCACTGTGGCGGGCTTTGCTGGCTCTGCAACCGGCGCGGCAACAGGAGAGGGGGCAGCAGATGGAGCCGCAACGGGGGCGGCGGCTGTGTCTGCAGCGGCTTCTAGCAAAAGCACCAAAGAGCCTTGCTTTACCTTGTCGCCCAAGACGACTTTGACTTCCTTCACCACGCCAGCGGCAGAGGAAGGAATTTCCATAGAGGCTTTGTCGCTCTCAACGGTAATCAGGCTTTGCTCAGCGCGAACGGTGTCGCCAGGTTTGACCATCAGCTCAATCACGGTGACTTCGTCAAAGTCGCCAATATCGGGGACGTGTATTTCTATCGTTGCCATAGGGGTCTCCAATACCGTTATTACGCGTACAGCGGGTTAATTTTGTCGGCGTTGATGCCGTATTTGGCAATAGCCTCTGCCGCTTTGCTGGCCGGTAGGTGGCCATCGTCGCTGAGCGCTTTGAGCGCGGCAACCACGATGTAGTGGCGGTTGATCTCAAAGTGTTCGCGTAACTTACTGCGAAAGTCGCTGCGCCCGAAGCCGTCGGTCCCCAAGACTTTGAAGCTGCGGTTGGAACCGTCGCTGTTCTTAGGAATAAAGGGTCGGATCTGCTCGGCGTAGGCTTTCATGTAGTCAGTTGAAGCGACAACCGGACCCGCGTGGGAACCGAGTTGTTGCGCCACAAAAGAAATACGTGGCGTTTGCAGTGGATGTAATAAGTTAAAGCGTTCAGCGTCTTGCCCGTCGCGGGTCAACTCGTTAAAGCTGGGGCAGCTCCACACGTCGGACTCGATCCCCCAATCTGCGGCCAACAGTTCTTGCGCCGCTAACGATTCGCGCAAAATCGTTCCCGAGCCGAGCAACTGCACCCGCTTACCGTCGGCTTTGGCGCCCTTGGCTTTGGCAGCGCCGGGTTTGCACAAATACATGCCTTTGATAATTTGCTCTTCCGTGCCGGCGGTCAGGCCCGGCATGGCGTAGTTTTCGTTAAGAAGCGTGAGGTAATAAAAAACGTTGTCTTGTTTTTCCACCATGCGTTTGAGGCCGTGGTGCAAGATGACGCCCACTTCATGGGCAAAGGTGGGGTCATAAGAAATGCAGTTGGGAATCGTGCCGGCCATGATGTGGCTGTGACCGTCTTCGTGCTGCAAGCCTTCGCCGTTGAGCGTGGTGCGCCCCGATGTTCCGCCGAGCAAGAAACCTCGCGCTTGCATATCGCCCGCCGCCCAGGCCAAATCGCCAATGCGTTGGAAGCCAAACATAGAGTAATAAACGTAGAACGGAACCATGATGCGGTTGCTGGTGGAGTAGCTGGTTGCCGCAGCAATCCAGCTGCTCATGCCGCCCGCTTCGTTAATGCCTTCCTGCAAAATTTGGCCCTGCTTGTCTTCGCGGTAGTACATCACTTGGTCTTTGTCGACCGGCGTGTACTGTTGGCCCGCCGGGTTGTAAATACCAATTTGTCGGAACAGGCCTTCCATACCAAAGGTTCGCGCCTCGTCTACCAAAATAGGAACCACGCGGGGGCCAAGCGCTTGGTCGCGCAACAAAGTTGTTAAGAAACGCACATAGGCTTGGGTGGTTGAAATTTCGCGGCCTTCGGGCGTGGGCTCCATGACCGACTTGAAGGTGTCGAGTGCGGGAACGGTGAACTGCTCGTCCGCTTTGGTGCGGCGATGGGGCAAGTAGCCGCCCAAGGCTTTGCGGCGCTCGTGCAGGTATTGCATCTCAGGCGTGTCATCGGCCGGTTTGTAAAAAGGAATGTCTGCGATTTGGCTGTCTGGAACCGGAATATTGAAACGGTCGCGAAAGGCTTTGACGTCTTCGTCGGTGAGTTTCTTGGTTTGGTGCACATTGTTTTTGCCCTCGCCGCTTTTGCCCATACCAAAACCTTTAACGGTTTTGATCAACAACACTGTCGGTTGGCCTTTGTGGTTCACCGCTGCGTGATAGGCGGCGTAGACTTTTTTGGAGTCGTGGCCACCACGGCGCAACTCGAAAATTTCTTCGTCGCTCATATGCGCCACCATCGCAGCGGTACGCGGGTCTTTGCCAAAGAAGTTTTTGCGAACGTAGGCGCCGTCATTGGCTTTCATGGCTTGGTAGTCGCCATCAAGCGTGTCCATCATCAGCTTGCGTAAAGCGCCGTCTTTGTCCCGCGCCAAAAGTGGATCCCAACTGCTGCCCCACAAAAGCTTGATCACGTTCCAGCCCGCGCCACGGAACTCGCCTTCGAGTTCTTGAACGATCTTTCCGTTGCCCCGAACCGGGCCGTCAAGACGCTGCAGGTTGCAGTTAATCACGAAGATGAGGTTGTCCAAACCTTCACGCGCAGCCAGTCCGATAGCGCCTAAAGATTCGACTTCGTCCATCTCGCCATCACCACAGAAAACCCAGACCTTGCGGTTCTCGGTATTGGCAATGCCACGGGCATGCAAGTATTTTAAAAAGCGCGCTTGGTAAATCGCCATCAACGGGCCCAAGCCCATCGAGACGGTGGGGAACTGCCAAAACTCTGGCATCAACTTAGGGTGCGGGTAACTTGAGAGGCCTTTGCCGTCGACTTCTTGGCGAAAGTTCAACAACTGCTCTTCACTCAAACGCCCTTCCAAGTACGCACGGGCATACACGCCGGGAGATACGTGGCCTTGGATATACAGGCAATCGCCCCCGTGCTCTTTGCCAGGCTCGGCACTTTCTGCGTGCCAAAAGTGGTTAAACCCAGCGCCAAACAAACTCGCTAACGACGCGAATGATCCAATGTGTCCACCCAAATCGCCACCATCCACGGGGTGGTGACGATTGGCTTTGACGACCATCGCCATCGCATTCCAGCGCATGTAAGCGCGCAGACGTTCTTCAATTTCTAAATTACCAGGTGAGCGCTCTTCGTGGTCGGGCTCGATGGTGTTGACATAGCCGGTCGTTGCAGAGAACGGCATGTCAATACTTTTTTGACGCGCATGCTCAAGCAACTGCTCCAGCAAAAAGTGGGCGCGTTCGGGGCCTTCGGTCTCAATGACCGCGGAGAGGGCATCCATCCACTCGCGTGTTTCTTGGGCATCGACGTCGCTACCGACGTTAAAGGGCATTGCGCCCACTGTGTTTTGGGGTTGTGCAGACATGCTTGTCTCCTAGGGTCGTTGTTACTTTTATATCTCTGTTCGAAGTTTCGCACAATTCCAATAAAATTTCAAATAATGCTTTTGTGTTTTGTATTATGAAATATTAATGATGCATCGCAACATATTGCACGGCACTCGCCTACACTTCACCTATGCCAATAGCCGACTTAGTCACTTTCCCCACCAGCCTTGGAATTCCAACGGTGACAGGCGCCAAGCGTTGGTGGAAGCGACTCACGCCCTACCGACAAGACCGGTTTGCGATGCTGGCGCCGCTGGCAGCGGTCGCCTTGTTTTTAGCGGCCATCGTTGCGGCATTGGGTTACCTGCGGCTCGAAGAAATTGACCGAGAACAACAAGCGGTTCAAAGGGACGTGGAATACGCCCAGCAGCGGCTTCGCTTGCGTTTGCTGGAGCGCCAAGAACAGCTATCTCGGATTGCCCGGGAGATTTCCAACCAGGAGCTTGAAGCTGAGGATTTCCGCCTTCGGGCATCGGTTCTCCTTAATCAATACCCGGAGTTGCAAGGCGCAAGCTGGATTGATGACAAGCGAAAAATTAAAAGCAGTGTGGGTTCGACCGTAGTTTGGTCAGTACGGCCATTCCAAGGGTTAGAAATACCACCTCAAATTAGCTATGAACCTGGCTTTAGCCTAGCCCGCGAACAACGCCAGCCGGTTTATATCCAACGGCCTAAAACGTCAGACTACGCGCCCTTGTTGCAGATGTACCTTCCCTTGTCCGATCGGGGGCGTTTTTCTGGTGTGTTGCTTGTTGAACTTTCGGTGGATGCGTTGTACCGGTACGGGGTTCCGTATGACGTCAGCGCCCGCTATGCGATTTCACTCCAGGACGGTAAAGGCGCCGTTCTAGCGGGTGTCGCGTTGCCAATGAATAAGTCGGTCGCCAATGCGATGCCTTGGAGCAGCCGAACCACCAGCTACTCGATGCCCCTCTCGCCCGTTGGGCCCGCCTTAGTTTTGCGAGCGCAAGCCTACCGGGCTTCTTTGGGCGTGATTGGAAGTGGTTTGTTTTGGTTGGTTAGCGCTTTAAGTTTGATGACGGGTTGGATGTTGATTGCCAACTGGCGGCACACGCGCAGACGAATGCAAGCGCAGCAGGCGCTGGTTGCAGAAACCAATTTCCGACGCGCGATGGAAAACTCGATGCTCACAGGGATGCGGGCCATGGATTTGCAAGGCCGCATCACCTATGTCAACGCGGCTTTTTGCATGATGACGGGTTGGAGCGAGTCGGAGTTGATGGGCCGCACTGCGCCTTTTCCGTATTGGCCCGAAAGCGACCGCGAGCATTTGATGAAGTTGCTTGATGAAGAGTTGGCCGGAAAAACGGACAAGGGCGGGATTCAAGTTCAAGTTAAGAGGCGTGATGGCATCGTCTTTGAAGCGCGGATGTATGTCTCGCCTTTGATTGATGCCATGGGTTCGCAAACCGGCTGGGTCACCTCGATGACTGACATTACCGAGCCCAACCGCGTTCGCGAGCAGTTGTCTGCATCCCACCAGCGTTTTACGGCGGTTCTAGAAGCGCTTGATGCCTCCATTTCCGTGGCTCCTTTAGGTAGCGATGAATTGGTTTTTGCCAATAAGTTGTACCGCCAATGGTTTGGCACCTTGGCCGGCGGGCACCTGCAATTGGTCGCAGAAGCTGGCATGCCGCAAACGCGTACCAACGAGGAGACCTCCGATGATGTCGATTCGTTTGCCGGGTTTCCAACCAGCACGTTGGCGGAAAGCGATATTGAAAGCGCTGAGATTTTTATCCCAGGGCTTAAGAAATGGATGGAAGTTCGTACCCGCTATTTGAGCTGGGTGGATGGCCGCCTTGCGCAAATGGTGATTGCTACCGACATTACCAGCCGCCGTGTTGCAGAAGAACAAGCCGCCAACCAGGCCGAGCGCGCCCAAAACGCCAGCCGCATGATCACGATGGGAGAAATGGCGTCAAGCGTCGCCCATGAACTCAACCAACCGCTCACGGCGATTAACAATTACTGCAGCGGAATGGTCTCGCGCATCAAAGACAAACAAATCTCGGAAGAAGAATTATTGTTGGCCTTGAAAAAAACCGCCAAACAAGCCGAACGCGCCGGTCAAATCATTCAGCGCATTCGTGCTTTTGTAAAACGAAGCGAGTCCAACCGCGCACCCACCGACATTGAAACTTTGGTATCCGAAGCTTTGGAGCTTGGTGAAATTGAGTTGCGCCGTTTTAATGTGCGCCTCAATAAACGCGTTTCAACGCGGCTACCGGTTCTTGATGTCGATGCAATTTTGATTGAGCAGGTGTTGGTCAACCTGCTGCGCAACGCGGCGGAATCCATCGACGCCGCCCTTCGCCCCGCACCCCAGCGGATTGTGGAGTTAAGAGTCGTTCCGCAAACTCATGAAGGCAAACACGGCATCGACTTCTCTGTTCAAGACACTGGCAACGGCATTGCGCCCGAGGTGATGAGCCGCTTGTACGAAGCGTTCTATTCCACCAAGGCCGACGGCATGGGGATTGGCCTGAGCTTATGCCGCTCCATCATCGAGTCCCACAGAGGGAGAATGACCGCTGAGAACATCTACAATGGCCCAGAAGTTGTGGGATGCAGATTTGCGTTTTGGATTCCACTCGCCGAACCTGGAACTGCCAAAGCACGCCGCCAGATTTCAAGCCAACACAAGCAGGATTAATTGATGAGCTTAATTCCCAAAAAGGGTACGGTCTATGTGGTCGATGACGACGAAGCTGTACGCGACTCTCTTCAATGGCTTCTTGAGGGCAAAGGCTACCGCGTTCGGTGCTTTGAATCCGCAGAATCTTTCCTTAGCCGCTATGACGCCCGCGAGGTCGCTTGCCTGATTGTTGACATCCGCATGGGTGGGATGTCCGGCTTAGATCTCCAAAGCCGCTTATTGGAAACCCGCTCGCCTTTGCCTATCGTTTTCATCACAGGCCACGGCGATGTGCCAATGGCAGTGGACACGATGAAAAAAGGCGCGATGGACTTTATTCAAAAGCCTTTCAATGAAGATGATTTGGTGCGCTTGGTTGAAAACATGCTCGAGCATGCTAAAGACTCGTTTGCCGATTCATTACAAGCTGCAAGCCGCGAGACTTTGTTGTCTAAATTAACGTTGCGTGAATCCCAAGTGCTAGAGCGCATTGTGGCAGGCCGCTTGAACAAACAAATTGCCGACGACTTAGGTATCAGCATCAAAACCGTTGAGGCGCACCGCGCCAACATCATGGAAAAACTCAGCGCCAATACGGTTGCCGACTTGCTCAAAATTGCGCTCGGCCAACACGCACCCAAAGCCTAATTCAACCTTCGTATTTTTTATAGCCATGACCGCATCGAAAACTAGCGCCCAAATCATTGATGGAAACGCGCTCTCTGCCCAGCTTCGCCAAGAAGTCACCCAACGCACTAACGCATTAAAAGCCCGAGGCTTGACGCCCGGCTTGGCGGTGGTTTTGGTAGGCGACAACCAAGCCTCGGAAGTTTATGTGCGCAATAAGGTCAAGGCCTGTGCCGATTCTGGTTTGCACTCGGTGTTAGACCGGTATGACGCCAGCATGACCGAGGACCAACTGCTAACCCGCATTGACCAGCTCAACCACGACGACAGCATCCACGGTATCTTGGTACAACTGCCTCTGCCAGCGCACATCGATGCCAACAAAGTTATTGAATCGATCTCTCCCGCCAAAGATGTTGACGGTTTTCACATTGCCAGCGCCGGCGCGTTGATGGTCGGACAACCCGGGTTTTGGCCTTGCACGCCTTACGGCTGCATGAAGATGCTGGAGTCGATTGGCTTCGACCTGCGCGGCAAACATGCCGTGGTGATCGGACGCAGCAACATCGTGGGCAAACCGATGGCCATGATGCTGCTGCAAAAAAATGCCACTGTGACCATCTGCCACAGCGGCACCAAAGACCTCAAGGCGATGACGCTCCAGGCCGATGTCATCGTGGCTGCGGTCGGCAAGCGCAACGTGTTAACGGCTGACATGGTTAAGCCCGGCGCGGTCGTGATTGACGTAGGCATGAACCGCACCCCTGAAGGAAAATTGTGTGGTGACGTGGACTACGCGGGTGTGCGCGAAGTCGCCGGCTTCATCACTCCCGTGCCCGGTGGCGTGGGCCCCATGACCATCACGATGCTTTTGGTCAATACGCTTGAGTCAGCTGAACGCGCTGCCGCTGAGCGCGGTCTCGCTTAAACACTAAATCTGCCCATGAACCCTTTGTTATCGGGCACTGGCCTACCGCTGTTTGACCAGATTCGTCCTGCGCACGTTGCCTCCGCCATCGAGACTCTGTTAGCACAAGCTAGCACCGCGTTAGACACCGTCACCGCCGATAGCTTTCCCGCGCAATGGAACGCCATTGCCAAAGAACTTGACGTTGCCACTGAAAAACTCAGCATCGCTTGGGGCGCTGTCAGCCACCTCAACAGCGTGGCGGATACACCCGAACTGCGTGCAGCCTACAACAGCGCCCTGCCCTTGGTCACTGAATTTTGGACTCGCTTAGGCGCCGACGAGCGCTTGTACGCCAAGTACAAAGCCATGCGACCTGAAGATCTCACAACGGAACAAAAGCAGGCGCATAAAAACGCCATGCGTAACTTTGTTCTTGGTGGCGCAGAACTCCAAGGCCCCGCGCGAGAGCGCTTCGCACAAATTCAAGAACGCCAAGCCGAATTAAGCCAAAAGTTCAGCGAAAACACGCTCGATGCCACCGATGCCTTTAGCTACTTTGCCACCGCCGAAGAACTAGAAGGCGTTCCCGAAGACGTTCAAGACGCCGCGCGCACCGCAGCGATTGCTGAGAACACGCCGGGTTACAAACTGACGCTCAAAATGCCGTGCTATTTGCCGGTGATGCAGTTTGCAAAAAGCAGCGCTTTGCGCAGCACCTTGTACCGCGCCTATGTGACCCGCGCATCGCAAGAAGCCGCCCCAGACGCGCAAAAATTTGACAACACTTCGGTCATGTTGGAGATCTTGGCCTTGCGCCTAGAAGAATCTAAATTGTTGGGATTTGATCATTTTGGCGCTCTGTCTGTCGCCCCCAAAATGGCGGACTCGCCGGATACCGTGATTGCTTTTTTGCGTGACTTAGCCGTCAAAGCTAAGCCGTATGCCAAACAAGATGTTGCAGAGTTGCGCGCGTTTGCGCAAACCGATTTAGGCCTGTCAGATCCGCAAGCGTGGGATTGGCCCTTTATCAGCGAAAAGCTCAAAGAAGCCCGCTACGCGTTTAGTGAGCAAGAAGTCAAACAGTATTTCACCTTCCCCAAAGTCTTGGCGGGGCTGTTCAAGATTGTGGAGACTTTGTTTGAAGTCTCGATTCGACCCGATACCGCGCCCGTTTGGAATGCGGATGTGGGCTTTTACCGCATTGAACGCGCAGTCCCCGGTGGCATAGAGTTGGTCGGGCAGTTTTACCTCGACCCCAGCGCCCGCAGCGGTAAGCGAGGCGGCGCTTGGATGGACGATGTACGCACCCGGTGGTTGCGCCCTGATACGCACACATTACAAACGCCTGTCGCGCATTTGGTTTGTAACTTTGCCCAAGGCAGTGAAGTCGATGGCATCACCAAACCCGCCCTGCTCTCGCATGACGACGTGACCACCCTCTTTCATGAATTTGGTCACGGGCTGCACCACTTGCTGAGCCAGGTCAATGAACGCGATGTCTCTGGCATCAGCGGTGTGGAATGGGATGCAGTTGAACTGCCAAGCCAGTTTATGGAAAATTTTTGCTGGGAATGGAATGTACTTAAACACATGACCACCCACGTCGATACGGGCGAAGCGTTGCCCCGGGCTCTGTTTGACAAGATGCTGGCCGCTCGCAACTTTCAAAGCGGTATGCAAACCGTGCGACAAATTGAGTTCTCCTTGTTTGACATGTTGCTCCATACCGCACACGACCCCGCTATGGATTTCATGCCATTGCTTGACGCCGTGCGTAAAGAAGTCGCCGTCTTACAAAGCCCCGCATTCAGCCGCAACGCCCACACCTTCAGCCATATTTTTGCGGGGGGTTACGCCGCAGGTTATTACAGCTACAAGTGGGCCGAAGTCTTGAGCGCCGATGCCTATGCTGCGTTTGAAGAAACTGCACACCCCAGCGGCGAACACAACCCCAGCACGGGCCAAAAGTACCGCCAAGCGATTTTGGAAGCTGGCGGAAGCCGCCCAGCCATGGAATCGTTTAAAGCCTTTCGGGGCCGTGAACCCAACCTAGACGCACTGTTGCGTCACCAAGGCATGGTCCCGCAAACGTCGCCGCCTACGGTTCAATAGTGCGGCGGGGTAATCACCCACAGCACCCGCGTAGGTGTGTCTGTGACGTTGGCGCAGCGGTGAACCTCGGTGCTCTTAAAGGAAAAGCTGTCGCCTTCGTTAAGCTTAAAGTGTCGGCCTGACACCCACAAATCCAAGGTTCCAGTGAGGACCAAACCGGCTTCTGCGCCGTCGTGGAAATAGTCTTCGCTGTCGGCCTTGGGGTCAATCGTACTGATGAGTAATTCCAATGGGCCGCTCAAGTTGGGAGAAAGCAGTTCCTCTTGAATTCCCAGACCCGTAAAAGACATACGTTTGCGGTTATTGCTTCGCACCACGACATCCCGCTCGGCAGGATCACCTTCGTTGTTTTGCTGAAAAAACCAATTCATGTGAACGCCTAAAGCATCACTGATTCGCTTAAGTACCCCAATCGGCAAACGCGAATGGTTGCGCTCGAGCTGGCTGAGATAGCCCACCGAAATTCCGGCTCTTTCTGCAACCTCACGCAACGGTAAGTTTTTAACCTGGCGCAGCTCACGCAACTGCTCTCCAATCGCAGCGCTCGGATCAATCGCGTCCAAGCCAATAGAGCCGTCAAACGGCTCGGCTGGTTGGGGAAGGCGTGCAGATTGGATGGCCATTGAAAGTGAAGTAGGTCCGTTTATTTAGCGGTTTCTTTGATGCGTGAACTTTGCGGGTCATAAAACGGGATCAAAGAAGGCTGGGCTTTTAATCTCACCCCAGCCACTTCAATCTCGTAAACGCCTTCAAGCATCGATGCGTACTTGGTATTGTGCTCTACGTATCCCATCCCCAATGATTTTCCTAAGGTGTGGCCAAACATACCGGAAGAGATGCGGCCCACAATCACGCCATCGCGACAAATCGGCTCATTGTGATACAGCAAAGCATCTGGCGCATCCAACGCAAATTGCACCAAGGTGCGGGTGGTACCCGTCGCCTTTTGCGCAAGCAACGCGTCTTTTCCTAAGAAACCGCTGGGCTTGTTCCAAGCCACTGCAAACCCGAGGCCGGATTGCAGCGGGGTGTCTTCGTCGCTGATGTCGTGGCCCCAATGGCGGTAGCCTTTTTCCATACGCAAAGAGTTCAACGCGTGGTAACCCGCCAAGCGCAATCCCAAAGGCTCGCCTTCTTTCATGAGCGCATCAAAAACGGAGGGCGCGAACTCGACCGGAATGTAAATCTCCCAACCCAATTCACCGACATAGGTAATGCGGCTTGCCCGCACCCGCGCGTAGGCGAGGTCAATGACTTGCGAGGTGCCAAAAGGGAAAGCTGCGTTGGACATATCCGCGTTTGTCAACAGGCTGATCAACTCGCGTGAACGCGGACCCATCACCCCCAATACCGCCATGCTTGATGACACATCAACCGCCGTAGCGCGGGCATCGGGGTCAATATTGCGGTTCAACCACGCAAAGTCGCGGGTCTGGGTTGCGGCTGCTGAGACGACCAAGTAACGGTCCAACGCTTCTCGGGTAATTGTTAAATCGGCCTCAATACCACCCCGCGCATTGAGCCATTGGGTATAAACCACTTTGCCCACGGGGACTGAGACGTTGTTGGCACACAAGTGGTTCAACACTTTTTCTGCGTCCGGCCCTTGCACCAAGAATTTCGCAAACGACGATTGGTCAAACAAGCCCACGGCGTTGCGAACGGCGGCATGTTCTTGGGCGGAATAGTCAAACCAATTTTGACGGCCGTAGCTGTATTCGTATTCGGCTTTGACTCCCGCAGGGGCGTACCAGTTCGGCCGCTCCCAACCAGCGACCTCGCCAAAACAGGCACCCTTGGCCAACAAGCGATCATGCAAGATCGAACGGCGAACGCCACGCGCCGTTTCAGCTTGTCGAAACGGCCAGTGCATTGCGTATAACAAGCCCAAGGTTTCCACCGTGCGGTCTTTAAGGTAACTGCGGTTGCGTTGAAACGGCATGCAGCGTCGCACATCCACGTCCCATAAGTCCATGGGCGGATGGCCGTCGAGCATCCAATCAGCGAGCACTTTTCCAGCGCCACCGGCTGACTGAATACCAATCGAATTAAAGCCAGCGGCGACAAACAGGTTGCGCACTTCTGGCGTCTCACCTAACAAATAGCGGTCGTCGGGCGTAAAGCTTTCGGGGCCGTTAAAGAACAAGTTGATACCGGTTTTCTCCAACGCAGGGGTGCGGTGCATCGCGGCGGTTAGCAAAGGCTCAATATGCTCTAAGTCATCGGGCAACTGATCAAAGCAGAAGGTCTCAGGAATGCCGCGCATGCCCCAGGGCTTAGCGACAGGCTCGAACCAGCCAACCAACAACTTGCCCGCATCTTCTTTAAAGTAGGCACAACCATCGGGGTCACGCAAGACCGGCATTTCCGAAGACAAGCCTTCCATCGGTTCGGTGACGATGTAGAAGTGTTCGGCCGCGTGCAATGGAATGGTGGTGCCCGATTTGGCACCGAGTTCATGGGCCCACATGCCTGCGCAGTTGACAACCATGTCAGCGCGAATTTCACCTTGTGCGGTACGAACGCCTACGGCTTTGCCGTTTTCAATCAGAATTTCTTCAACGGCGGTATTTTCAAAAATACGTGCACCCCGGCTCTTAGCGCCTTTGGCTAAAGCTTGCGTGGTGTCAATCGGATTGGTCCTACCGTCTTTGGGCAAATAAACACCGCCGACCAAATCGTCAATGCGAACGCCAGGCCAGAGGCTGGCAATTTCGCTGGGCGTGAGGGTTTGGACTTCTAGGCCAAAGCACTTGGCCATCGAGGCGCCGCGCTTCAACTCTTCAAATCGCGCTTGGTGAGTTGCAACTGCGATTGAGCCGGTTTGGCGAAAGCCGGTGGCTTGGCCGGTTTCTTCTTCGAGCGATTTATATAAATTAGTGGTGTACTGCGCCAACCGGGTCATGTTGTAGGTCGCCCGCAGTTGGCCTACCAATCCCGCCGCGTGCCACGTGGTGCCGCAGGTCAGTTGCTTGCGCTCGAGCAAAACAACATCGGTACACCCACGCAAAGTAAGGTGATACGCCAGGCTACAGCCCACGATTCCACCACCCACAATGACCACACTCGCCCGATTAGGTAGATCCATACGACCTCCGAAAAGTAAAAAATAAGCCAAAAATTATTCTAATGTAAAAATTTATCAAAGAATTTTAGATTTGTGCTTACAATCCAAAAAAATAAGCGGCAAGCGGCGCGTTAAAGCCCGTTTGCCTCTTCCTCAAGTCAACGGAGACAGACATGACAGAGCATGTGAAAGTTGTCGTTATAGGCGGCGGCGTGGTGGGTTGCAGCTGCTTGTATCACTTAGCGGCATTAGGAATAAAAGACGCATTGCTCCTTGAGCGTGATGAATTAACTTCGGGCTCCACTTGGCACGCCGCTGGTAATTTGCCTACCTTTTCGACCAGCTGGAGCATCTTAAAGCTTCAAAAATACTCAGCTGCCCTGTACCGTAAATTAGCGGCGTCTTCTGAGAACCCCATCAATTACCACCTGACAGGTTCGGTGCGTTTGGCCCACGGGCGCAACCGCATGGATGAATTTCACCATGTTCAAAGCATGGGCCGAGCTAACGGACTGGAATACGAAATTTTGTCGCCCAGCGAACTCAAAGATCGCTATCCCCTGATTGAAACCCACGACATCCTAGGCGCGTTGTGGGACCCGCTCGATGGCGACATTGACCCTTCCCAGCTCACCCAAGCTTTGGCACGAGAAGCCCGCTTACTTGGCGCCACCATTCGTCGCCACACCCGCGTGACCGGCCTAGAACAAAAGCCCAACGGCGAGTGGATCGTAACCACCGACAAAGGCCAAATTACTGCAGAGATCGTGGTCAATGCGGCGGGCTACCGCGCTGGCGAAGTGATGGCCATGGTCGGGCGGCACTTACCGATTGCCATAATGTCGCACCAGTATTTGGTAACCGAAGATGTTCCCGAGCTCAAAGAAAGCGCAGCGCGTTTGCCTTTGTTGCGCGACCCCGATACCTCGTATTACCTGCGCCAAGAACGCGAAGGTTTTATCTTGGGCCCTTACGAATGGAAGGCCACACCGATGTGGCTGGACGGTATGCCCGATGACTTTGCCAACCAGTTGTGGAACGACGACTTTGAGCGCTTAGAAAGTTACATCGAAGATGCGATGGCCCGTGTACCTGCGCTTGCTCGCGCAGGTATCAAACGGGGCGTCAACGGCCCGATTCCCTACTCACCTGACGGCAACCCCTACATCGGGCCCGAGCCAGGTTTACGCAACTTCTTTCACTGCAACACCTTTAGTTTTGGTATCACCCAAGGTGGTGGCGCTGGTAAAGCGCTGGCCGAGTGGGTGGTTCACGGGCAAACCGAGTGGGACCTGTGGTCACTCGACCGCCGCCGTTTTGGCGACTACGCCACGACCGCCTACACCGTGGCCAAAGCCATTGAGGTGTACCAAAACGAATACGCGTCTTCGTTCCCCTACGAAGAACGCCCCGCTGGCCGGCCATTGCGCACCTCGCCTTTGTATGACCAACTCAAAGCCAAAGGCGCACGCTTTGGCGCTCGTGGGGGTTGGGAACGCGCGGTGTACTTCGACTTAGGCGGCAAGCTCCCCGCAGACACGCACTCGTTCCGTAGGGAAAACATTTGGCACCCCGCGGTGGCTGAAGAAGTCAAAGCAGTGCGCGAACGCGTTGCCGTTTTAGATCTGCCAGGTTTTACCAAATACGAACTCAAAGGCCCAGGCGCTGCAGCGCACTTAGACCGCGTGTCGTGCTCCAAGCTGCCTAGCTTAGGCCGCGTTTCTTTGGCCTACGCGCTCACGCCCACCGGCAAGCTGCTCAGCGAATTCACGATTACCAGGTTGGCCGAAGACCATTTCTACATCATCAGTGCGGCCATCGCCGCGACCCATGACATGGACGTGCTGCGCCAATCCTTACCGGACAACAGCCCGGTTCAAGTCACGGACATCTCGGCCCAACTCGGCACCCTGATCGTTGCCGGCCCCCACGCCCGCGACGTGCTCAGCCAAGTGACAAAGGATGATTTATCCAACGCAGGCTTCCCGTGGCTCACAGCCCGAGAAATCACCACCGTCACCGGAAAAATGCTTGCCATGCGAGTGAATTATGTGGGTGAGCTGGGCTGGGAATTGCATGCGCCCGTGGACCAAATCTCCGCCCTGTACGCAGCCATTTGGAAAGCCGGCAAAGCGTTTGATATTCGCGACTTCGGTCTCTATGCAATGGACAGCCTGCGCGTTGACAAATGCTACCGCGGCTGGAAAAGCGATTTGGAAAGTGGCTACACGCCTTTGGAAGCGTCGCTTGACCGTTTTGTCGATGTCAAGAAAACCGTTGACTTCGTTGGTAAAGCCGCCTTGCTTGCGGAACACCAGCGCGGCGCGGCGCAACGCTTTGTACCGTTGATTTTTGATGAAAACGGGGACGCCGAAGCGCCGTATTGCGCCCAAGTATTTCAAAATGGAACCAACGTGGGCTTAACGACCTCGGGCGTTTGGAGCCATACGCTACAAAAGAACGTGGCACTGGCCTACGTTCGCGCTGATTTAGCGACTCCTGGCACCAAAGTGCACGTCGAAATCCTTGGTCACATGCGCAGCGCCACCGTGCAACAAGAACCCCTTTACGACCCCACCAACCTGCGGCTTCGGGCCTAAGCAGAACGATTCATCCTTTTTTCATAAGGCAATACCATGAGCGAAACAATGATTGAACCAACGACTAAATCTTCACCCCGTGGCGGTGCACGTGATGCACGTCGGGCCGCCCGCTCTGCGCCACTGCCTGACAGCTTGCGCCCAGTTCGCCCTGGCATGCGCGGCGGCGCTTACAAGCCCTTGAGCGACGCTGATGTTCTTAAAATTCATAACGCCGCTTTAGATGCCTTAGAGCACATTGGCTTGGCCGATGCGCCTGAAAGCGGCATCGAGCTCATGACCAAAGCAGGCGCCAAATTGACCGACACCGGGCGTTTGATTTTTCCTCGCGCTCTCATTGAAGATACGGTTGCCAACGCAGCGCGCAATTTTGTATTGCACGGCCAAGACCCCAAGCATGACATGGAGCCGTGGGGATCGAACGTTTACTTCGGAACGGCAGGCGCTGCGGTGAGCATGGTGAATGCCCAGACCGGCGAATACCGCGACTCCACCACCCAAGACCTCTACAACATCGCCCGCGTGGTCGATACCCTGGAGCACATCCACTTCTTCCAACGCTCCGTAGTCTGCCGTGACCTCGATATTCCCCGCGAGATGGATTTCAACACCACCTACGCGTGTGTTTCAGGAACTACCAAACACGTTGGCGCAAGCTGGGTTTCGCCCGAGCATTTAGAAGAAACGCTCAAAATGCTCCACGTGATTGCCGGAGGCGAAGACAAATGGCGTGCGCGTCCGTTTGTTAGCCAGTCCAACTGCTTTGTCGTGCCGCCCATGAAGTTTGCCTACGACGCCTGCAAGTGTTTAGAGGTTGCGGTACGCGGCGGTATGCCCGTGCTGCTTTTGTCTGCTGGCCAAGCCGGTGCCACCGCACCCGCTTCGTTAGCGACCGCGCTGGTTCAAGAAACTGCAGAGTGTTTGGCAGGTTTGGTGTACGTGAACGCCATCAAACCCAAAGCCCCTGCCATGTTTGGTACCTGGTGTTTTGTCTCTGACTTACGCACCGGCGCCATGTCAGGCGGCAGCCCCGAGCAAGCGCTCTTGTCCGCAGCCAGCGCCCAAATGTCACGCTTTTACGACTTAACCGGAGCGACTGCCTCTGGCATGAGCGACTCCAAAATGCCCGATGGCCAAGCTGGTTTCGAGAAGGCCTACAACCACGCGCTCGTTGGTAACGCGGGTGCCAATCTGATTTATGAATCAGCAGGTATGTTGGCTAGTTTGCTCGGTTTTTCTCTGGAAAGTTTGCTCATTGACAACGATATCATTGGCGCAGTCCAGCGCACGATTCGTGGCATTGAGGTCAACGACGAAACCCTGTCGCTTGATACCATTCGCGACGTCTGCCTCACCGGCCCGGGTCACTATCTTGGCGCACCGCAAACTTTGCAGCTCATGCAAAAAGACTACCTCTACCCCCAAATCGCCAACCGCTCCAGCCCCAACCAATGGGTCGAGCAAGGCCGCCCTAGCTTGATTGAAACAGCGTCGAAAAAGCTGCAATTCATCTTAGACAGCCACTACCCTTCACATATTTCCCCTGAAATGGACGCCCAACTCAGGGCCGATTTCCCTGTGCGTTTGGCGCGTGAGGGCATGTTGCCCAAGTGATTTAAGCTGCTACTCATAAAGTCGGACTGACACAAATATTTTGGTCCGCTTTTTTGTAACAATAGCAATTCAGGGAATATGATTTCACACTTCCCTTAATTACAGACAAGCTGGCACTGCGTGATGCATTTGCCGGTATTGAGAATTTGGGAATAAAAGGACGATCCTCACCTTTTGCCCAACCCGCTGCAACCTTGATCTTTTGAAGTTCCAATGGGGTTAATGCGACTTCAGCTATATCTTTACCTGCAAAGGGGCTCCAAGCGTTAGCTAAAGTGGAAAATGCAAATACAAAAAACGTAAGCGCTATTGGAAGCGGCATCGACAACCTGCGACTAAGAGACAGAGACCAGAGCTTCAATGTGAATCATCGTGATTTTTGCTAGGAAATTGCGCGCTGGTGTACCTAACAATAAAAACGCACGCTGCCATGGCTACCGTGCTTGCAGCCACACTTAACATTTCTAAAATATTTACCGGTGTATGGCTCATGAGGTCAACCATGTGGCGCGTAAGTGCGGTGATGGCAATGTACAAAAGAAAACGCACCGGCATATGGTTAGTTTTAAAGTAGATACCGACCATTGCACCTATCTCTAAGTAGATAAACAGCAAAAGAAGGTCACCTACACCAGCCCTTGATTGGTTGAAAAGGTCGAAAAATGTGTACGCTGCAGCCCAAATAGTGGCGGCACCTATGCAAAATAGTGCCAAGGTGTGAAATATATAAACCAACGCATTTCCCAAACTATTTGAGAAAATCTTGAATCGATTAAACATATATCTATGCTTTCAAAAATTGATGGCTAGTCATCTAGTTTGCAGAAGTAACAAATAAAAGTTTAATGACCCCGGATGTAAATTTCTAAAAATTTAATCTGGCTGTCTTGGTCAGACATCAAAGTTTTCACAATATCGCCAATTGAAATCAGTCCAGCAACATCACCGTTATTGACTACGGGAAGGTGTCTTATGCGTTTCAAATCCATGATGGCCATGCATTCGCTGAGCGTATTTTCAAAAGTGACAGTTAATGGATTAGTTGTCATCACTGAAGCAACAACAGTAGAAGTAGCATTTTTACCTGGCAACAGGACTTTAATGGCGCAATCCCCTTGAGAAATAATTCCAACTAATTTTTTTGAATCTATAACCATCACAGATCTTATGCGGTTATCGCGCATAAGTTGCAGTGCGTTATGGACAGTATCAGTCGATGACACTGAATATATTTTTGCGCCTTTAGCTGATATGCATTTTTGTACTGTTGTCATTTTTTTTCGTTAGGAGTTAATTTCTTGAACGGATAAGAGATACAACCACGAGCAAGGTAGCTTAAATTTTGTGCAATGCTTGAGTATTCAACCTAACTCTACCACCGACGCCCAAAAAGCCTTACTTCATAGGGTATTTAAGGTTGTAAATTCTTCTGGCACACATTGAATAATCCGAGCAGTTACTAGGCGCGTGGGGGCATGTTGCCTAAGTGAGCAGCTTTTCACTTCATCCCTCAAAATGCGATGGCAGAAATTTCTACTATTCCATTTTTTATCCATGTACGACACCATTCCACTCTTTCCACTCTCACAAGGCATATTCCCAGATGGTTTACTGGCGCTTCAAATTTTTGAAGTGCGCTACCTCGACCTCATTAAACGCTGCCAGCAACAAAAACTGCCATTTGGAGTGGCATGGATTCAACAAGGAAGTGAAGTTCAAGTGCCAGGCCAAATGCCGTCGCTCCACAAAGTGGGGTGCATGGCACACATTAAAGAATTCGAACAGGTACAGCCCACCTTTTTTCGGATCTTATGCCAAGGCGGACTGCGCTTTCAGTTGCATGAAGTGCAACCGGGACCGTTTGGGGTATGGCAAGGTCAGGTGACGTATTTGGCTCAAGATCCTGAGGTTGAAGTACCCCTAGCCATGCAAGCCCATGCGGATCGACTTGGCAAAGTCATTGCAACCGCTCAGCAGCAGGGAGTCATCGACAAACTACCCATTTTTGAACCCTACCGCTTGGACCAATGCGGGTGGCTAGCCAACCGATACGCGGAGGCTATGTCCCTGAGCCCGGAGCAAAAGCAGCAGCTCCTTGTGGAATTAGATCCCTTGCAACGATTGGAATCGGTGGTTCGCTTAATTCAGGAATCGTGATCGGTTGCTTTCTACACTAAACATTGGCATGAAGTTGCAGCATGGTATTCGCAGTGCGATTTGTAAGCTCCCAAGGGGAAGCATCGGGTAATAAATCACTTAAAACCTGATGGATTTTAAGTAGTCGCGGATCGCTATCTTTAGCATCGTCCGTGGTGTCATTGATGCAAAAAAAATCTAGCCTGCCAAATAGCCTTTTGAGATGAACGAGAGATTGCTCCTCTAACGATTCTCCAGTCGCTATGTACAAATGCGAGTGATCTATTGTTTTGGCAAAATCATACGCCAACGCCCAGCGCAATACAAAGTCGGAAATGATCGTGGGCTTATTCCAAGTACGAAAAACAGTAGACCTCACTCGCTCAAACAACTCGGGCGCCTCACGTTCAATCTCCAACATCAAAGACTTCAACATGGGCCGTGGAGAATGCGCGAAAGTTCTGGGCGTATGTTGGTACTGCCGATCCATTCTTCGGACTAATGAATCTGTATTTAAATTCGAATGGTCTGATTTCGCTTGAAGCCATTGCTCGGACATGCGACTGGCATTTTCTAGGGATGTTGATTCAGCTTGCAACTTGCTACCTATCACCTCAGGTTCATCAGACCAAGAGACATAAATACCACTTTCAAAAAACCAATCCTCCAAACAGACAGGTGAGCCAAAAAATACATCGTCATTCAAATAGAAGTAGCGCTCGGACAGTCCTGGAATATGGTGAATATACGATTCGATATTGCCTGAATCAAATGTGGGCAATGCCGAATGGGGAATCAGCTGATGGTGGTCGATCAGGGTAACTTGATCTGAAGCTTGGAACCAATCGGGCACCTGCCCATCGGTGACGATGAAAATGTGCCCGTGCTCAGGAAAGAACTTTTCAAGTGCCCGCAAGCTAAATCGTAACTCGTCATTGTCGCGGTACCGGCCTTCAACATTGCCAAACTTGGCAATGTTGAAGTCTCCTGTTGCTTCTAATTTTTGGGCATACTTTTGGCGCTTGGCGCGCCATTCATCATCGTTGCCATTTACCCAGAGGTAAACAATGTCAACGCCAGAAGTTGGAATCTTCGGAAATGGAAACAAAATAATAAAGACCAGAGAAAATTCGCGGATTTAGGTAAGAAGTGGATTGTGAAAAAATGGGCCTTGATGAAACTAGCCAAGGAGATGCCCCGTCTTTACAAATATAGTACAGCCCTCTTTACTAAAAGGTTGATGCTGGCTCATATGGGGGCTTCTGATCCACGACCCAGCTGGATAGCGTCCATGTTCATCTTCGAACACACCATCAACGACAAAGATTTCTTCTCCACCGTAATGTCTATGAGGATTGAAAAAAGTTTGCGGGGCCCATTTCACTAAAGTCGAGCCACTTCCTTGCTGCATGAGCGGCATGACATTTAAGCCTAGAACCATGCCCTGATACCAAGGCGAAGTTGTCGTATCAATGACTTCGCGCACGACTTGGTCGGGCCCAAGATGACGCAGCTTCACGAACAAGGTGCAGCCATGCTCGCTAAATGGCGCATGGGAGGAGCCAGGGGGATTCATGATGTAGGTGCCAGCAGGATAGTCGCCAGTCTCATCACTAAAAGTCCCATCCAAAACAAAAATCTCTTCACCGAGTTCATGGTGATGCGCTTGAAACTTAGATCCTGGCTTGTAGCGCACTATAGAAGTTGCCTTCGCCACCTCATCACCTTGGCGCTCAAGCATACGTCGCTCCACCCCTGAATCGGGACTTGAAGTCCAAGGAAGGTCGTGATGATTAATCACGACTCTTTCACTGTAATCAGCATTGATGTTCATTGGCATGGATACAACTTGAATTTGAATTAGCTGTGGCAAGCTAATTCAGTGAACTGCGCATTTTAGAAAGTCACCCAAACAAAACGCCCTAGAAACCAAAAAGGTCGCTAGGGCGCATGAATATTGGGGTGGCTGATGGGGCTCGAACCCACGACAACCGGAATCACAATCCTGAAAAATAGCTGTTTACATAGGTTGAGCATTGTTGATATAATCCATAAAAATCAATAGCTTAGAGCTATTAACTGTACAGATAAACAGTTAAAGTTGTTGATTGATATTCGGGTTAATTTGGATTTTTAGTCTGTAATTAGTCTGTAACCACTTGAGGACATCAACAATGGCGAGACCAAGTAAAACATCTGCGATTGATTTTACCGCTGCACACGACCTAACTCATGGCCTGCTCGAACGTGCCACCTGTCCGATCAACAAACCATTTGTGCTGTTGAAAGATGCCGAAAAAAAGGACTGCGTAACCGTATTACACAGTTCGGCAAACACTGGCAGTTTGAAACTCGCATTAAAGGAAAACTGTTCACCCGTTCATTAGGTGAATGGCCTGCCGTTAGCATTGCCCACGCTCAAGCTGAAGCCCACCGCCTACGTGGTTTAACAGAGCAAGGCATTGATCCAAGGGAGCTAGAGCGCAAACAAGCGCAGACAAAAGCAGCGCAGGCTGACTTAGAGCAACAAATCCTTGAGGCAAAGAACACGAAAGAGCAACATCAGCTAATTACTGTTGCAGCGGTCTGGGATGACTACATTGAACAGCGTCGTCCCTTTTGGGGGGCATTGCACTACCGTGACCATCTTGACAAAGCAAAGCGTGGTGGAGAGTTGTCTAAAAGACGTGGAAGCAAGGGCACAACAACCCAAGCTGGCCCCCTAGCGAGCCTGATGGACTGCCGAATGGTAGACCTGACACCTGAACATATCCAAAAATGGGCTACGTTGGAAGGTAAATCCCGCCCATCATCAGCAAGGCTGGCGTGGCGACTTCTGACCGTTTTCCTGACATGGTGCAGCGAACAAAAAGAATACGCTGCACTCCTGCCAACTCAAAATCCTGCCAAAACCAAAAAAGCCCGCGAAGCTCTAGGCAAAGCAAACATAAAGTCTGATGTTCTTCAGCGAGGCCAACTGCTTGCATGGTTTACCTCTGTGCAGCAATTACAAAATCCCGTTATTGCCGCCTACCTTCAAACATTGCTTCTTACAGGTGCAAGGCGTGGCGAAGTGCTGTCGTTGAAGTGGAATGACGTTAACCTTCAATGGCACGGCATGACCATACGTGACAAAGTAGAAGGTGAACGCACCATTCCCTTGACCCCCTATGTGGCACAACTTCTGGTAACTCTGCCCCGTCGCAATGAATGGGTGTTTTCAAGTCCCACAAGCGGCACAGGCTGCTTGACAGTACCGAATACGCCACATGCACGTGCCTGCAAGGTTGCTGGACTGGAAGGGTTGACTCTGCATGGCCTGCGCCGTTCATTCAAAAGCCTAACCGAATGGCTGGAAGTACCCGTAGGCGTAGTTGCACAAATACAGGGACACAAACCGAGCGCCACTGCTGAAAAACATTACACCATCAGACCGCTAGAACTGCTGGCCCTGCACCACTACCGCATCGAAGCTTGGATTTTGGAGCAAGCCGATATTGCATTTGAAGCCAAAGCAGAACCCGTAAAACTTTGGGCTGCTGCATAAGTATGGCCCTGATCAAAACGTCCTAAATCAACTACCGGAAAAAAGATTTTTTGAAAATGGCTAAATCGCGAACTAAACCCGGCGAAGAAAAGCATAAGGCTGTAAATACAGCAGATCTTGGAACGACTTGCGCGATTGATGGCAAGGTCAAAGTTACCATTGCTCTTGCTGACGAAACAAAAAAAGGGGGAATTTCCACCCCTAAAAAAATTAAGTTGAACAGTGACCCTGACTTGTATTTCCACTCACAAGCTGCCGAACAAATCAGTAATCGACTTGAACACAATAAATACTTTAGGGAGGAATTCGCAAAGAAAATATTCAATGCAATACATGAAGGTCAAATCACTGCATACAGTCACCAAGACGGCACTGAAATGCAAGTGCCAATACCGTTTTCAGTGCCGCTCTGCGTCCGCGTTAAGGATGTGAATTTTTGGCTGAAGAATAATTCATACGACGTATTTTGGAATCCGGAAAATCGTCCGACTGCATCGATGTCAAATTTAACCCATCAATCCGCTGAGGTGCGCCAAGCAGAACGTTGGAAGCTTTGCGAAGTTATGGGTTTAAAGATGCCAACCGATACTTACAGGCCATTCCCTAGAGGCATAGGTAAAGTTGCAAAACAACTTGGAATCAAACGTCAAACCCTAACGGAAGATTTGAATAAGTATCGGGAGCGGGCCTAGTAAAAAATTGCATGTCAACGGCAGGCAAAATGCAGGCTCCTACCTGCCGAAATATGACAACAATAGGAAACCATGTACAACAAATCCGAAAGGTACGACATGGTCTCCCACAAAAATCAACAGCAAGCCTGTATACCGCTTGCTCAAGAACATCGCAGCACTTTGGTAACGCGCGAAGCCGCACACCACCTGAACCGATCACCGCAAACCCTCCGCATTTGGGCGTGTAGAGGCGGTGGCCCAATTCAACCCCTTCGCGTGGGAGGTCGCCTAGCTTGGCCCGTTGCTGGTATTCGTAAATTGATGGGGGTATGACATGAACATCCAAACAATCAATATTGCATCAGTACAAGTAGCACTTAAAAACCACCGTGATACTGCCGGCAAAGAAACAAAACCCTACCACTACGCGAATGAAGTCAGGCTGATCCACTTCGCCGTTATGGGGCACTGCAAGTCGCCCTGCAATCTAAAAAACGTACCAAGGGAAAAAAATACATTAGTCCGACGCGTCATATGCATGAACCGACGGCTAATCAATTTACATGTTGACTACGAACTGCGTAAGCAGGCATGTAGAGACCTAGTACTGAAATACGAAGCCAAATCAAAAATTTAAAAGCCGCGCAACCCACTGCAATGGGAAGGCGGCTTTGTGAGAGCTTTGGTTGAAGCAGACGCTCACATTTTACGATCTTCACAGTGCTTTGGCAATGCGGCGTTTACTAAGGAACGCACATGAGAAACACTCTAACTTTGAAATCCAATGCAAAGGGCATATCACCAAATGGTTGCCCTTTGCCACCTGCCCCCGCTAGTGGATTAAAAACCAGCACAAAATCCATCAGGCCATCTGCGTTGACATCAACACTGATGCTATTGATCAAATCATTGACTGCTAGATCTTGACTGACTACGCCGATTCGCGTGATTAAATTGAGGTTAGCGTCAAAAATATTGATGCTGTGTTGAAAACCTGCCACTTGGTTGTTGTTGCCTTGAGCCACTGCGAGATGTCCCGAAACCAGATCTTTGGCTACTGCACACGTAGCCGCACCATTTAATTGCGCGTTGGCCACAAAAGTAAACGTTCTATTGCCATTGTTCAAGTAATAGCCGTAGTTGTTTGTGGTTCCGTCCCAGACCCCGCGAATAAGAAAATCTTTACGTCCATCGCCGTTGAGATCAGCAACACCAGCTCCATGACTATCTATGGCAGTCGCAAAAGTTTGCCGTGTAAAGATACTATTCGCATTACCCCAAAGCATGACACTTTGGGCAGAACAACCCGTGCAGTCATTGAATCCTGGTAGCCAAATATCAACGAACCCATCGCTGTCAACGTCCAGTATGAAGATGCGATTACTGCCAGGGTAAATGTGGGTTCCTGCCAGTTGAGCAGTTCGATCCGTCAGTGAACCGTTGGTATTTTGAATTAGCACAGCAAGGTAGGAATCACTGCCAGGCGCCACCCCTGTCCAACCACCAATGACTACATCATCAAGTCCGTCTCCGTTGAGATCACCAACGGCGTAGTTTTCAACTTTATTTTGGAAAGCGCTTTCGTTTAGCACTCTGATCGCAGTAACGGAAGTAGGAGTAGTGTTGGAATTAGATGCTCCGCCGCCGCCGCCGCAGGCTATCAATAACGCAACAACTAAAGCAACAAGGATGAGCTGATGCGTAACTCTGCACATAAGTGAAATTCGATATCTGTTAGAATGTAAAGAAATTGACTGAGAATTTTGGTTGCTTTCATATTCTTGCCGTTTGCGTTCTTTACTTAAACTCTTCATTTGTTAATATGACTACATACAGCTGTCCAGGATGTAATCACGAAGGTGATATGTCAAAATATGTGTGCTCAAATTGTAATAAATACGGTGCTATGAAAGCATCTGATGGCAACTATAATTTTTTTTGTTTTAATTGCGAATTAGGGTGGGACACTTTGCGCTGCCCAATATGTTCCACTAGGATTACCAGAAAATTTATAAAGAAAGATTATACGAT
>CAMDAN010000009.1 GCA_945888535.1 Bordetella parapertussis | reverse complement strand
TCCGCTCCAGCAAAAGAATTGTCCAGTCGATACTAGCCACTACCCTCGGACAATTATTCCTGACATCCGTATAGGAGTCCAATAACCGACGCGTAATCAGCGTATTGGGAAACCACAAATAGATCGGCTCCCGCCCAGGCACGGCCGCTCTTGAAAGATAGATCAGCTCCAGTGGCTTGAATATCTTTGCAAACACCTTTTGGAAGAGGACCGCCTCAAGTTCCTGGCTTTGCATGGCCTTGGACAGCCGCCGAAAACTTTCCAAGCCACACAGATTCAAGACGATCTTGTCCGACTGGATGCGAAGGTTCCTCTCAAACTCACCGGCGCTAAACGACACTCCATGGTCATGATGGTTCAGCCACAGTACATCCCACTTTGCATACTCCTCAATACGGGCAGCGTCCTTGAAATAATCAGATGCATCGAAGAACCAGGCACGGTAACCCAAAATCCGAAACAGGACCATTGGCAGCAGCGTGAGCCAGTCGAGTCGCAGGAAAAAGATGTTTTTACGCAAAATATAGCCGGCCGATAATGGCTAGACCATCTTTTCAGCGACCAGGTTCCAGGAAGCAAACACCTGCCCGGTTTCCGGAACCATGCTGTGAACTTCCTTATGCTCCAGTCTTGTTATGCGCAATCCGGACGCCTGAAACAATTCAATGAGATGCCGCTCATCGGAAAAGTGAACCTTTCCTACCCCATGGAACTGCCCGTCAGCAATGTTGCACTTGGTATGCTCGTCCACCACCTCACCCAGAGAGAAACCGGAGTGCAAGATTGAGAACCAGTCTATGCCGATATATTTGGCGTTCTCCGCCATCGCTTCACTGATGTTCCGCAAGCCTCGAAGGATGGCGCCCGTATCGTTATGCGTCATGGAACTCCTGTCCACGACCAGGTCATATTTACCGCCGTAGCGGTGTTCTATGAAATCACCTGTAATCAGGTTAGGGCTCCAGTCGGGGTAGCGCTCGCGCACTTTGCTTGCAATGGCATCACTGCCTTCAATACCCAAATAGCCGACGCCCAGCGTCCTGAAAAACGGGATATTGGCGCCGGCTCCGAACCCTATCTCAAGGACTTTTGTTTCGCTGCTTTTGATTGGTGCATAACGGTAGACATAACTGACCAAGTCTGACCAGGGCCATATTGACAGGTTGCTACCCTGCTGGTACACGTTGTCCCATTGCTTCGAGTAAGCCATTTACAACACCAAATAACTGATGTTTGGTTCAAATTCGAAGCTGCGCAACTGACAGTCCCGGATATTCAACTCTTCAAGCATTGCCATCGTTTCGCCAGGCCAGTCGGGATTGTTTACCTCATCGAATGCAAGTACTGCACCTTTGGGCATTCTTGGCAAGAGTGTGCGCAGCGCCTTGACCGTCGGTTCGTATACATCGAAATCCAGGTAAAGCATTGACACGAGCAGGTGGGGATTTTTTTCAACATACTCGGGGATCGTGAGGTTCGCATCGCCCTTAACCAGTTCGATTTTCTGGATGTGATTCAGGAATCGGTTTTCATCATATTCAGCGATGCAGGAATTCAATTCGTCAAAGATATTGTATTCTTCTGCAAACATTCCTTCCTTGACGTCGGGGTGATTCTTGACATCAATTTCTGCCACGTGGGGAAAGCCTTCAAAAGTATCAAATCCAATGATCTTGCGGTGGTAGTTGTATGGTTCGTGCGTTGTCAAGAGTTTAGACCATGTCATTACGCCGCCACCATGATGCACGCCACATTCGACGATGCTGCCTTTGACCGGCAGCTGTAATTTGAATAATTCAACCTGCACCAGAAACCGCGCGATATTCTGGCGACGCACATATTTCGAAAAATTTGCCAGCTTTTTATCCACTGCGCATGGGCTATTTTGAAAGCTCATAATATTCTCTTTATAAAGTTAAACCAACACAAAATTTAAATGGATTCAATATTGCCGGACATCAGGACGGCAAACGAGTCTTTCCCCACGTTGAACAGCAAATCTACGATCGACATGTAGGGTTCAAATTCGCCGTGCAACTGAGGGTACGTGGGATGGACGTAATCCTGGAAATGGGGTCGAATTCCGCCATTCTGGAAAGATTGCACGTCGGCATAATCTTTTCCTTGTGAGCCAAAAATATAATCATCAGCCTTCAACTGCTTGCACATATCCAGAACAAGATCCGACTTGCTACCCTGGAACTCATAGTGACTGGCAGTCACGATGGGAACATCTATCCCGAGAGAATTCAATCCGAATTCAAGTGTTGCCAAATTCAGGTCCGCCAAATACTCATACTCACGCCTCATCAACATGCGCTCAATGGCCCCGATATAGTCTGAGTAAAATGGCGACTTCCGGTACGCCAAGTCTATTGACTTGAAGTGCTTCTTATTCCAGCCGTTGTTGATGATTTTTACATCACTTAGCTTTTTTTCGAAGTGATTCTTTGATTCAATCGGCACCGACAGCCAAATCGGTCCAGTATTCGTTTTAATGCGGTTCCGCGCATTGAAATCCTTGGTCTGATACTGTGCAATATCGAATATGCAGAACTCATCAGCGATGGCTATTTTATGGAATAGTCCCAGCCATGGCAGGTATACCGGTTGATGTGCAGTCAATATCATGCGAATGCCCTGGCCACCTGTGCGATTCGTTTTGCGTCTTGCTCTGAAAGTGATGGATAGATCGGCAATGAGACCGTACTTCGAGTCAGCGCTTTTGCATTGTGGTGCGCGTCCGAAGCATCCAACAACTCCCAATCTTCGATGGGAACTATTGCCCGAATGCCCTGAGCACCCAGTGTACTTATCAGCGATTCGGGCTCAGCGCACCGCATTACGGCCCGATAGCGGACGGCGGCAATATTGCTGCCTTTGTCTTCGAGCATTGGCAAGCCTGCGTATTTATAGATTTCGAATACATTCTCGCGCAAGCGCAGGAATTCTGGCATTCTTGAAAGCTGGGTCCGCCCGACGGAAGCCTGCAGATCCGTCATCTGGAAATTGAAACGTAGCTTTTGATCCCGCCGGGAATCGAATTCCCGATAATCCCGGATTTGGTCGATGATGCTTTTGTCTTTACTGATCAGCGCTCCACCCTGCCCACCGGTTGTGATGAGTTTTGTGGCATAAAACGAGCAGACTCCGATGCTGCCCCGCAAACCCGCATAAACTGCGCCAACCTTTGACCCCAATGCCTGCGCTATGTCCTCGATAACTGCAACATTTCCATCCGCCGGTAGCTTCGCAGGTATACCAAACATCGAAGGTGCAACAAGAATGTCTGCACCAGATTCTGGTACTGCGTCACGATCCAAATTCGGACTATCCGGCGCGCAGTCAAGGTAGGCACATTCGGCACCAATCATCCCAATGGCATTGCGAACAGCCGAACAAACGTAGACGGGCAACCCGACTTTCTTACCGCGCGCATTTAGCGCCAACAATGCAAGATACAACGCTGAAGTCCCGCTGGACACCAGCAGCGCATGCCCGTCAGGTACCCCCAAGTATTCGCACAATTCATTTTCAAATGCCTTGACTTCACGCCCTTGGGCGACCCATTGAATATCCAGCACGCGGTCAACTGCCGCCTTTTCAGCCGCGCCGAGTGTTGGACTGTTATGCGGTATCACTCTGCCAATCCTGCTTGGTTGAGAAAATAACCTGGTTTGACTGTAGCTGGATTTCCAATGATTAGCGAATAGGGTGGTGCCGTGATCGGGCCAACGATAGTGCCCGCAGCGACGACTGAATGGTGTCCTATTCTCGCACCTCCCCTTATCACCGAATGAGAGCCTATGAAAACATTGTTTTCAATGATGATGTCGGCGCGCTCGACATCATCCTTTATGCCAATACATTTCCGGTGCGAGTCTGCACAATTAATACTGACGAACGATGCAATATCGCATCCATCACCAATTTCCACCATAGCATGTTTTGCGTTTACCTCTGAAAATCCCCCAATATAAACACCTGTTCCAATGTGCGGCTCCCCGACAACCCACACCAGTGGATGGAATTGATTGCCTGCAAAGGTCGTCAACTTCGTGAACCATTCCTGCAACTCCGCCTTCGATGGATCTCTCATCATGGCTGCATATCCCCGATTCTCAGGCGATCTCCCTTGCTAATATCTCGCGTTGACTGCATTCCCAATACTTGATTCAGCATTTCCGGCGGAAGCCCGCTCCCCGGGCGGCGCAGCCCCGTGTTGTGCTGGTCCAGTGTCTGGCCTTGTTTGATGTCAGTCAGCGCCACCACGCTTCGGCGGGCAATTAACCGCATGTCGCGCTCGGGAGCAGTGGGCCTGATGAATGGGCTACCCATCAGCTCGTGTGCCGTCTTGATACCTTGTATCCACTCAGCAAGTCCTTTTGGCTCTTCGGAAAACCAGTGGTCCGGGCCGGCCATGTCGTGTGACAAGGTGAAATGCTTTTCGAAAATTTTCGCTCCGCATGCAACTGCCAGCGCGGCGGCCTGTGCCCCGGTCGTGTGGTCTGAAAAACCTACGATAAGGCCCGGAAAGGCATTTTGCAGGGTCTTTATTTTGATGATATTCACATCCTGTGGCGGCGTCGGATATTGAGAGGTACACAACAACAACGATACCGGGTATCCATCAAACCAGCCTACGGCTTCGAGTGCCTGATGCACCTCAGCCAGGTCGCTCATGCCACAGGACAAAATCAACGGCAATTTTGTTTCGGCGTAACTCCGCAGTAACGGAAGGTTTGTAAAGTCATCTGATCCGACCTTAACGGCGGGTACGCCCACCTTCAGCAGCAGATCAAGGTCTGATCTGTTTTGTGGGGTCGAGAAAAATTCTATGCCGGCCGCGATGCAATAACTCTTAATTTCCGCCCAATAGCTTTCCGGGAACTCGTATCGCTTGAACATGACAAGCATTGACTCTGTTACGCTTTGGCCTTGAGATTTATACGTAAAAAGTTGCTCAGCATCCCCGCAAAACTCTTCTGCCCTGAATGTCTGAAATTTGACCGCGTCAGCACCGACTTCCTTTGCGACGTCAATCATCCGCTTTGCAACCTGCACGTCTCCATTGTGGTTTAGGCCAACTTCTGCAATGCAATAAGGAGGGGCATCTGGCCCGATTGCAATCGAGCCTATCTGGAAAATGCTCTGAGGTTTGTTCATGGTAATTCGTTCCTACGGTAGGATCTTATTTAAATAAATGTCCTGCGCCACTCTGTTTGGCCCCATTCCATCCACTAGCTGCCGTGCAGTTTCAGACATAGACCGTAGCAATTCGCTTGTCATGGAAGCCAGCTGTCTTGCATAAACATCGGGGTACGTTTCTCTGCTTTTTCCCATATTAATAATGGCGCCGGCTTTCGCCAGGTCGTTCGCAATGGCTGCTTGATTTTCCGCAAGCACAACTACCAAGGCAGGTACTCCAAGCGCACATCGCTCCCAATTGCTGATTCCGCCAGCCCCGATGGCCAGATCCGCATTTGCCAGTAGTTCATGCATGTAGTCCACCTGGCAGTGATAGCCCCATCCGTATCGCCAGCACATTGCTTCAATATCTTTCTTATCCTCGTTTGAGGAGCCGATCACGACATCCACGCCGGAGGCTTTTCCAAATTGAGCTACGCCATGCATCGCTTTCAAGGTCTCATGCTGGTCATCTCCCGCCGTAAAAAATATCAGCAACTTATTCAGTTGACCTTTTTTTTCAGTTTGTTGATCGCGCGCGCTTCTGAATTTTTCAGGCAACAGTGCATACTGAGGACCAAGCATCATCTTGCAATGGGACGGCACCCATCCGGCATACCGGTCACTGCCGGCAAGAGAATAATTCTGATCGAGCAACAGATCACAGTCGTGCTTCCGATTGGCCTGATCATCGACAGCCATAAGCTTACCGGCATAGGGGCGTAGCACCGACTCCCATGTCATGTCCAGCACATAACTGTCAACTATGAGCCAATCGGGCACCTTGCCATTCATTGCCTGTATCGTTTCCTGGGCATCTTGCAGCTGTGAAATGGTCTGGCTGGGCACTATGGGCAAGACCATCACTTCAAATTTATCTCCAACTATCTGGTCAAAAATTTTGTCAGGGCTGTCACGGCAAATAAAGCGTATTTCTGCCCCACGCCCGCTTATTGCTTGAGCCAAGTTAAAGCAACGGACAAGGTGCCCAGCGCCAATACTTTTTGCCGCATCGACCCGAAATACAACATTCACAACAGACGCCGCCCCAGTATGAAAGCTTCTGCCGCATCTACCCCCACTGTTGCGCCGCGCCAATGTGCGAGATGAGCGACCCCTTGCAGGGATCGGGGATGGGGCCATTCACGCAGCTCTTCGGAATAAGTCTGCAATGCGTCCATTTTTCGTGCGAATGTCGCGGAAATGTCGACAAACCAATTTGGGGCAAAAGGTTGCGCACTAGCAGGTAGCTGCCATTCCGTGCTGGAGGCTATTTCAAAGCACAATATCGTTTTCACCGGATGTCCTGCCTGCGGCCTGCAGGCAGTCACCACCGCTTCATGCAACAACCTATGGTCAACGTTGACGTCGCCTGCGTGGTGCGTCAGCACCGTGTCGGGGAGGTGTTCCCGGACCAGCGCCTCGACTGCTTGTGCGATGTCCAGCAGTGCAACCGTGTCCATCCGGTTATCCGGAAAATCTCCGAAGGAAACTGAATGGACCCCAAGAATTCCGCAGGCCGTCCGGGCTGCGCTGCGCCGCTCCGCGAGTTGCGCTTGTTGCGCCTGCGGCTCGCCACTGCGCGAAAACACACCATCGGCCAAAAATGCCACGTGCACACTGGCACCTGCGTCCACCCATTTGGCCAGAGTGCCGCCGCAGCCTAGCACCTCATCATCCGGATGGGCCGCGATTACTAAAACTGAATCATGCATTTCCAGTCTCCGCGGAATTCATAACCAACGGAGCCAGTATTTCAGCCTGAATCCAATCGTCCACGGTGTCAATATCTTGCACACGCCAACGTGGAATCAACACCGGAATGGAATGCATATCAAATATGCGAGCACCGGATAGCCATGCATCGGGCCGGCCCCAATAGAACTGACCGGCATCATGCAATGCCACAGGCAGGTCCTGCGAGCGGGTCGGGAAGTGCTCTGGGAAGAACATTTCTATCCCGCCTGTCTCCAATTGCTTGAAGGCCCGAAAAATGGGTGCTGCAAATTCGGTGGCTGTAAAAGCGTAAGCCCAGGGGCCAGAGCGCAGTGCATCGAACCCACGTTCGAGATCATCCCGCAGCACAAAGGGGGCCGTGGCATAGATGCAGCACACGGCCTCAGGCGACCAACCCTGGTCTTGTGCCCACTGGGTGGCATGGGCAATCACTTCGGTGGTGCCCGCAAAGTCATTTGAAAACTCCGGCGGGCGCATGAACGGCACCTCCGCCCCCCATTGCTTGGCCACGTCTGCAATCTCTACATCATCGGTGGAGACGATGATGTGTTCAAACAAACCCGACGACTTGGCCGCCTCGATAGACCAGGCAATCATCGGCTTGCCGCAAAACATCTTTATGTTTTTGCGCGGGATGCGTTTGCTGCCGCCACGGGCAGGGATGATGGCGATGTTCATCGAATAAATCTACTTGCTGTCATGCATGCAATGAAATCAGCATTAGCAAAATTTGTTGGTCGACCATCTCACTCTGACTGAAGCATAGTATTCGCAAAAGTATCCACTCTCCACTTATCTTCATTCGATGGTTTATATTTCCAAAGCTTCATTACGTTTCGCAACCCTGACCAATATCCGAATGAATTCAAGACCCTCAGCCCCATCCGCTGTCGGTCATGGGTTGTAATACCCTCAGTTCTTAGCAAATCGGTGTTTGCTGACTCACCAAGGTATCCATCAACCTGAAAATCCTGAAAATCATTCGTAACCAAACGATCCAAATTTACATCTTCATTCAATGGAATAAAGCGCATATGAAAGTCATACCTAGATCCATTCGTTGAGCCTTGATGTAGCAATTTTGGATCAAAAAACAAAATGGATCCAGCTTCCCCGCCTACTCGATCGTATCCATTGCTCGGAAGCGATACAGGGATACCAATATTTTGTAAATTATTTGAATCCTCTATGCTGCAAAACAAAGAACGTTTTCCTCCAAAATCAAATTCCTTCTTTAGAATTCGAAAACCGAATTGTCGCTCGAAATATATTCCAACCTGAATCGAAGGCGTTTGGTCAAAGTTGTTAATTTGTAGCGGGGAATCCCGATGCCACACTCCTCTGTATTTATAATTTCCCATACAAAACAATCTTGCCAAAGGACAATAAATTTCATCCCATCCTGAAAGTTGTTTTATTGCTGACCCCAATTTTATCTCCATAAACATTTCTCTGATTTCTGGAGAACATATGTCATTTCTAAAGGGAGTTTCAATTGCTGCCAAATTGAAGTCAAATAGGTGATCGTAGTAGACTCGCCGCGGAATATCTTTATTTTCAATTGCGCGAATTCTTGTATTTTTTAATCCTTCAAAATATTGAGCAATTTTTTCATTTTTCAAATTCAATGAAACAGAAATCCACCCCCTACTCAAAAATAAATCTTTGTCGTCTGGTGATATCTCAATCATTTAAAATTCTCCCCATAAGTATATAAATTAATACAAGGTTACGCGCCAAATACCCTCCCTAGAACTTGCACAACTAAGTCTTGTTGCATGACCGTAAGTCCCGGATACATGGGAATACTGATGGCCTGTGAGTAGTATTCTTCCGCCTCTAGACAATAGCCTGCAGTAAAGCCCATTTGTTCGAAATAAGGATGGCGGTAGACGGGAATGTAGTGGAGGTTGACCAAGATACCCGCTGCGCGAAATGCGTCGTAAACCTGGCGCTGAGTTTTACTTTTTGAAGACAATTGGAGGCGAATGACATAGAGGTGATACGCCGAATAACTGTCCGGGTGCTGCCATGGAGTGGTAACAGGCAACTCAGCCAATAGCTGGTTATATCGCTGGGCTATGGTGTGGCGCTGGATTAGAAATTCGTCTAAGCGCCGCATTTGGCTCAGACCCAGTGCCGCGTGAATATCTGTCATGCGGTAGTTAAAGCCCAGAGCGATTTGTTGGTAATTCCAGATTTCCTGCGCGGGGCGGGGCTGCATGTCTTCTGGGGTGCTGCTGATACCATGACTTCGTAGAAGGCGCAAGCGGGTGGCAAGCGCAGCATCGTTGGTCAAGGCCATGCCGCCCTCACCGCTGGTAATGATTTTGACGGGATGAAAGCTGAAGACGGTAATGTCCGCATAGCGGCCGTTACCTATGGGGGCTCCTTGGTATTTACCGCTTATAGCGTGAGAGGCGTCCTCGATGATCTTGAAACCATACTGCTGGCTCAATGCATGGATGCCGACCATGTCACACGGTTGACCAGACAGGTGCACCGGGATGACCACTTTGGGCAATTGACCTAATCTAGCTGCCACAGCCAACTTCTCAGCCAAGCGGTCTACGCTGAGGTTGTAGGTCCGAGGATCGATATCTACAAAATCCACCGTGGCACCGCAATACAGGGCGCAGTTGGCCGTGGCCACAAAAGTTATGGGGGTGGTCCACACACAATCACCCGGGCCAACACCGAGCGCTAAACAAGCGATGTGCAACGCGCTGGTAGCGCTGTTAACAGCCACCGCATGCTGCGCACCGCACTGTAGGGCCACGGCCTCTTCAAAAGCGGGCACGATGGGGCCCTGGGTCAGACAATCAGAATGCAAGACAGCGACCACCGCGTCGATGTCGGCCTGGTTAATGTCTTGGCAACTGTAGGGGATGATGTTCATGGGTGTGCGCCTAGGGGTTGATCCACAATGTCTTGGTAAGTACCAGCACGCTTGATACGCCCGCCAGCCAGTTCCACAACATGCGTGCAATTTCTAAGCGTTGTTAGTCTGTGGGCAATTATAAGCAGGGTGATGTTTTGACTCAAGCCTTCAATGGCTTGCATGACGGATCGCTCGGTTTCTCCATCCAGTGCATTGGTGGCTTCGTCAAAAATAATAACGTCGGCTTGCTTGTAGAGCGCGCGGGCAATTCCAATGCGTTGTCGCTGCCCACCAGAGAGACGAATACCCCGCTCACCCACAAAGGTTTGGTAGCCCTGGGGCCAGGACTCGATGCTGTGGGCAATTTGGGCCTGCTGCGCCGCTTGGCGCACGCGCGCTGGGTCAATCTGCGCTTTGGGCACACCGAAGGCAATGTTTTCTTCAATCGTGCTATCTGACAGAAATATGGTTTGTGGTACGTGGGAGATATGGTCTTGCCAGGCCCGCTGATTATGTGGGGTAAGCACCTGGCCATCGATCTGCAGGCTGCCGGCGCTGGGCTCCAGAAGGCCCATGATGATGTCAAGTAATGTGCTTTTGCCGCTGCCGGTGGTGCCGATAAAACCCACCCTGCTTCCTTTGGGAATGGTTAGATTGAGGCCATTCAATACAAAGGGCGATTCTGGTTGGTATCGCAAAGACAACTGCGTTAGACGAATGTCTTTCTTAAAGGGGATAGGCGTTGCGGGTGGTTGGTCTGCATAGTCGGGCAAGGGCTGATCAAGTAAATCTAGCGCGTCTTTCAAAGATTCACGTCCACTCTGTATTCCTGTCCACGCAGCGTAGGCTTGCTGCAACACCGGCAGCAGGCGCTGGGCCCCCAAAGCCAAAGCACCTAGCACGGGGATGGCCTTGGCGATGCCGTCTGTTTGTAAAGCAAGGGAGTAGGCGAGACCGGAAATAAGAATCATGCCCAAGGCCTCCATGCCAAAGCGTGGGCTGGACTGGATGAAGGAGCTGTTACCCTGGGCCCTGCGCAGGGGCAGGTCAGCATTGCGATAGACTTGGCAGTAGGTTTCTTGGCTGCCGTCGATAAGCACATCTCTTATGCCACCCAGCCCTTCTTGCAGGGACTTGATGACATTGGTGGACTCAAATGCAACCTGGGCACTATTTGCCTGCAGGCGCGAGCGGGTCAGCTGAATAATGATCAGATAAATAAGCCCGAAGCCACCGAATGCAGACAGCGCGATAAAAGGATCTACTGACAGCAGGGCTACCAAAATTACCGTCAGCATGAGGCCTGAACTGGCAAGAGTCAATAGTTGGGTGATGATGTAAATCACACTGCCAGTCTTGTTGGAGATCCCGTTGATGATTTCGCTGCTGTTGCGCGAGCAATGCACGGTATAGGGCTGGTAAAGCGTACGGCGGTAAATGCTGATGCTTAGGTCGGCTCCTGCAGCGTAGGTAAGACGCGTGCTAGCCCACAATAAAAGTAGGCGCATGGCTCCTGCCAGCAGCGCTGCGAAGGCAAAAACCACCGTTAGGGGTAAAAGCATTTGTGCAGGCTGGGTGAAGCCAAACGCGTTGATTACAGGCTGCGCGACCGGATGCTCAAACACGCGCACAGGCGCCGTTAATGCGCCTAAAAAGGGCAGTACTGCACCGATGCTGCAGATTTCGGCCAATGAAGCCGCTAACATCAGTAACAGCAACAACCCGAATTGTCCACGCCGGCGGGGGCTGATGTGGTGCCACAAACGGATTAGAAGTGCACGATGGTATTTATTGAAATTGAACATCGCAAATTTAAATGCATTCGACTGTTATAGCGGCAACTATTAAGAAGGTGTACTGATTTGGTAACTCCATGCGCTTTCACACATTGCATGAATATTTTGACTTGCAAACCAACCTAGTAATTGGTTTGACTTTGCGGGATCGGCATAGCATTGAGGAACATCACCTTCACGCCTTGGGCACAAAACGTAAGGGATTGATTTCCCACTAACTTTAGAAAATGCCTCAATAATTTGTAATACAGAATAACCAATTCCAGTACCAAGGTTAAATGCATGCCAACCTTTGTTGTTATTTAAGTACTTTAAAGCAGCTAAATGACCTTGTGCAAGATCCATTATGTGTAAATAATCTCTAACGCCGGTTCCATCTAGAGTCGGATAGTCTGAACCAAATATATTTAACTTTGGGTTTTCACCAGATGCGACTTTGACAATATAGGGCATTAGATTGTTAGCAGCTCCCTTTACGCTCTCACCAATGAGACCGCTTACATGCGCTCCCACTGGATTAAAGTATCGAAGGCAAACTACTCCCCACTCAGGGTCACTTTTTGCAACATCACTAAGCATTTCTTCAATATGAAGCTTTGTTCTTCCGTAAGGATTAGTAACTTGAAGGGGGTGCATTTCATCAACGGGAAGGTATTTAGGCTCACCATATACAGTCGCACTGCTACTAAAAACTAATTTTTTAATACCAACTTTTTGCATTGCCTGCAGCAGGCTTATCACACCTTGAACATTATTTGAAAAATATTCAATTGGATTGATTACGGAATCGCCAACAGCTTTTAGACCCGCAAAATGCATAACGGCATTGATTTCAAATTGTTTAAAACAATTAATTAATAAATCCGTATTTCTTACATCACCTTCAATCAGTGATATTTTTTTTTCTACTATTTTTTCAATGGCATCAACTACAGATGAATTACTGTTACTTAAATTATCGTACAACACCACTTCGTGACCAGCGAGCACGAGCTCTACAGCTGTATGGCTTCCAATATATCCAACGCCACCTGTGACCAGTATTTTCAAAATACTACTCTTTTGATGTTGTGTTTTTTGTCAAAGAAATTTCAACTTTAAGAGTATTGATTTCATTTTGCAATTCTTCGTACTCTGCCATCTTGCGTTTCAAAAAACTCGCAACTAAAATTGACTTGTGCGCTATTCCTGATGGCGTAAGTAAGTATGCGTAACCTAACTTATGATTACTTTGGGCGAAGTTGTCTAACTTCACCCACCCTTTTTCTACCAAAGCTTTAAAACAATAATTTATACCCCCCAAACTCACGCCTAATTCTTTCGCAATGCTGCGCTGACTCGCATCAGGGTTTTCTTCCAGAATGCGCAAGACTTTGAGCTGAATCTCATCTTGAGAAGTAAGCTTGGAGTTCATTGAGTTGTTAATATTTAGTTTACTACGCGTTTAACCACGCTACCGCCCTACTGTTTCACGATCAGCAAGCGCGATTTGCGGCTATCTGAAGTTGCTGTTAGGCATTACCGTTCACCGCATGAACGCACTGTAGCACGGATGCCGGATTTAATAAACCTACGCCAGCTTTCGCAGTTCTGCCGGCTCAACGGCGATTCGAACCGGTTTACTTAAGATTTCAATCAAGACCATCGCGCGGCTTTCCCCATCCGCCATTTGGTAAATTCCTTCTAAGCCTGCAAATGCTCCTTGGGTGAGTTGGACTTTATCTCCCGCGGTAAACATCTTTTGCAAGCGATCTGGCTGAGTATCCTCCGCCCGCTTTAAGAGGGAAACCAAGGCTTCGTCCACTTTTGCAGGTTGCCCCCCAAAAGCGACCAAGCGGTTTACGCCCTTGGTGGAGCGAATCGGCGTCCAACTTTGGGACGAAAGCGCTGTATCGAGTTGGATAAACAAATAGCGAGGAAACAAGGCCTCTAAAACGACTGCCAATTTGCCTCGTCGTATTTTTTCAACGTTGAGCAGCGGCAAATAGCAGGTATAGCCTTGTCGCTGTAAGTTTTCCAAGGCAATATTTTCTTGCCTGGGTTTGGTGTGGATAAGGTACCAATGCATCGCAGGCTTTATTCCTTTTGGGTACCAGCAGCCCGCCCATACGCATCTTCAAACCGAACAATATCGTCTTCCCCCAAGTAGCTGCCCGATTGCACTTCGATTAACTCCAAGTTCGTTGTCCCTGAGTTTTCTAATCGGTGGGTAACGCCTAAGGGAATATAGGTGCTTTGGTTTTCAGTCAACGTTAAGGTTTCTTCGCCTTTGGTGACCAAGGCTGTTCCGCTGACAACAATCCAATGTTCGGCGCGGTGGTGGTGCATTTGCAGGCTGAGTTTGGCGCCGGGTTTGACCGTGATGCGTTTGACTTGGTGACGCTCTCCCACGTCCACGCTGTCATAGGAGCCCCACGGGCGGGCGACTTTCCTGTGGTGGGCGGACTGCGGAATGCCGTCTGCATCTAAGCGGGCGACCACTTCTTTGACTTGTTCAGCGTGACTGTTTGCAGCGACCAGCAATGCATCTGGGGTATCAATAATCAAAAGATCCTTCGTACCTAAAGCGACGACGGTTCGGTCTGATGCGTGGATAAAGGTGTTGGCGCTGTGAAGGGCGATGCCTTGGCCTTGAATCCGGTTGCCACCCGCGTCAGGTTGGCTCATTTCGGCAACTGCACCCCAGCTTCCTACGTCGCTCCAAGCCCCTACAAAGGGAATCACAACGACGTTGGCAAATTGCTCCATAACGGCGTAGTCGATGCTTTCAGAGCGGCAAGAAGCGAATGCTTCAGGTTCTGGGCGCACGAAGCTTGCATCTATCGCATTGTTGGCGATTGCCGTTTGGCAAGACTTCAAAATGTCAAGCGCGTGTTTGTCTAAGGCATTGAGCAGTGTCTGGGCTGTGCATAAAAAGATACCGGCGTTCCATAAGGCCTTGCCGCTGAGCAACAAGGCTTGAGCTTTGTCCTGGGCGGGCTTTTCTGTAAACCCTTCCACACTGAAAGACCCATCGGAGCGAGCTGCACCTTGGCGGATATAGCCGTAAGCGGTACTTGGAAAAGTGGGGTTAATTCCAAAAGTCACGATTGCGCCTGCGAGAGCAGCTTGCACGCCGCTTTGTATAACTTTGGTAAAGGTAGAAGCATCCGGAATATGGTGGTCAGATGGGCAGAACAGAAGTAACTCTTCAGGCTCTGCCAACAAAGCTGCTATCGCCATGGCAGCGGCGGTATTGCGAGCCACCGGTTCTAACAAAACAGTACCTTGAACATGCGCAGACTGCATCGCTTCGGCCACAAAAAACCGGTGTTCTTCGGAAGCAACGCAAATGACTTTTTGACTAAGCAAAGCAACACGCTCTAAGGTCAGTTGCAAAAGGCTTTTGTTGTCAATGAGGGGAACAAATTGTTTGGGGAAGCTTTTGCGGCTCAAGGGCCATAGCCGCGTTCCAGATCCACCGCAAAGGATGACGGGGGTGATTGAGGGTGATTTCATGGGGGAATTATCGGGGAGAAACCCTGCTTTTAACGCCCCACACTAGCCTTTAGCTGGGCCTAGAAGCTGATCAAGGTTTTGTTCTATTTGTTGTTTGATCTTGTCTTGGAAGGCCCCCAGTAAAAACCCAAGATGCAGTTCTAGCTCAAAACTTTGGGAGCTAGTAGCCAGGCTGCCATGTGCGCCAGCGCGTTTAAAGTTCCAACGCTCAGCCGTTTGATCGTTGTCGGTTCCCAGCACCAAAGAAATTTCCGCCCCGAAATCGCGCTCAGCATCCAAAGCCCATTGTTGGGCGATCGACTGGGCTTTGTCGAGGCTTAAGCTGTGTTGGCGGGTGATGTGAAGGGTGGGCATAAGAGCAAGGCGATTAGCGTTTAATCTTCGGTTTTGCAGATATCAATTGCGACATTCGCAACATTGCAGACTCATAAACGCTTGAGTCCTCACGTTTGTCAACAGCCATCACCATGACCATCAAAATGTCGTCCTCAACTCCATAGACCAAGCGATATCCTTGTTTTCGAAGTTTTATTTTGTAATAACCAGTCAGCGCACCGTGTAATTCTCCACCTGACACATGCGGATTCTCCAGCCGTTTTTTTAATAGCTTTCTCATAGGCTCCTTCACGGAGCCATCCAATGCCTGCCACTCAGCCCAGGCGCTGGGTACAAACTGCAATCGGTACTTGTACTTTTGAGACGTCTCAGATGTCATCTATGTCTACTTCAATCGCGCGAGATCGTTCACTCATACGAGACAAGACGGTTCGATGCAACTCTTGGTCTGATAGTTCGTCGAGCATGGCTTCAAAGAGCGCCGGCTCCACCATATAAAACGCGGCCTTGTTGTGACTTAAGACGGCGACAGGCTTGCTTTTCGCGTCGCGCAGCACGGCCGCAGGATTCTTTTTGAATTCGGACATGCTGATTGTTACATCAGAAAAGATCGTCTCCATAAATTAGCTCCTTAATTGGCTCTTATTATAGACCTTACTATTCCAAATTTACAGGCGTATGCTTTACCGACCATGATTTATAAATTCAAATCCAAAGTAACTGGCGATCTGATTATGTTGGAAGCCAACGGCCAAGCCGTTTTAAAAATTATCGGTAAAGCAGACGCTGAAACGCTGACCAAAGGCATTCTGCTACCTGAGGACATGCCCACGGCCATCTTGGCTTTGGAAAATGCGATTGCCTTAGAAGAGTTAGCGCACGCTGAAGCGGTCAAAAAGGCCCAAGCAACAGGGCATGAAGCCCCCAACAAGCCCAATGCTGTCAGCCTACGCCAACGCTGCGTCCCATTTATCCAAATGCTTCAGCGCTGCCACAAGGCTGGTAAAGAGGTGGTTTGGGGAGTGTAGAAACGTTAAACCAGATTCGCCTGTGCCTCTCGAACCTTCGAATACAGCCCAGGGAGTTCATTTTGAATCGTCTTCCATACGATTTCAAAGTCCACCTTAAAGTACCCGTGCGCTACAGCGTTGCGCATTTGATAGGCCGACGAAAGCGGTAACTCGGGATGGTCTGCCACGAATTCAGGAAAGCGCTTTTCGATGTTGTTACTGGCCTCACCAATGATCTCGAAATTTCGGATCACCGCATCTTGAACGAGCTTGTGACCAAGAAAAGTCACTTCATCCATGTCTGAGACGTATTCTTCAATGCGTTTAATCCCCTCAAGAATATGGGCCAAGTAGTCGGCCAACCGCTGAGGATCTCGGGTCATACCGGCCGGGCCTCTGCGATAACCTTGGCACGGAAAGAGTCCGGCAAAGCGTTAGGGGTCAAAACATCCACACTCACCCCCAATAGCTGCAACAGTTCATGTCGGATCGCACCAATGTCGAACATCGTTGTCTCCGGGGTGGGGTCGATCAGAATGTCTAAGTCGCTACCTTCTTGATCATCACCATGGAGAACAGAGCCAAAAACTCTGGCATTGCAAGCACGGTTACGTTCCACTACGGACCTGATCGCGGAACGGTGTGTTTGCAATGCGAGGGACGGTTTCATGGCTTTTCTCAAACATTTGGAACTGATTTGATCATACACAACCGAGCGGTAAGCAGAGGGACATTGGCGTATCAACAAGAGGAATGAAACCGTATCTTTCACAGAAGGACCTCGCTAAGACACCTACTGCATCTTCCAAGAGCGCGTAGACACCAATAACAAGAGCAAAACAAACCAAGGGTAAATACCTAACCAATTGGCACTCCCACCACAAGAGTGCTAATATAGAAGCCATTGGACTCAAGGAGGTTTTTTATGTCTTCAGTCATTCAAACAAATACGAACCTGGCCGTTGCCAATCCGTGGGCGTTGGTGCCACCGCTTGGGAATTTAGATGCCTACATTTCTGCGGCTAATCGCTTGCCAATGCTTACGCTGGAAGAAGAGCAGCTGTTCGCGCGCCAATTTAAAAACGACAACGATCTTGAGGCCGCTGGAAAACTGGTGTTGTCGCATCTGCGTTTGGTGGTCTCAGTGTCTCGCCAATATCTGGGCTATGGGTTGCCACATGGCGACTTGATTCAAGAGGGAAATATTGGGCTGATGAAGGCCGTTAAGCGCTTTGATCCTGACCAAGGCGTGCGCTTGGTGAGCTACGCGCTGCATTGGATCAAGGCGGAAATTCACGAATACATTCTAAAAAACTGGCGCATGGTGAAGATGGCTACGACCAAGTCACAGCGCAAATTATTTTTTAACTTGCGCTCGATGAAGCAACGCTTTAAATCCGAAGATGCCGCGGCTGATGCTGCGACGCACCGCGAAACTCTTAGCCCCACGCAGGTTCAGACCATGGCGCGGGAGCTCAACGTCAAACCCGAAGAAGTTTTGGAGATGGAAACCCGCTTGTCAGGGGGCGATGTTCTTTTAGACCCGATGGCCTCCGATGACGGCGAAGATACCTTCGGACCGATTGCTTACCTTACCGATAGCAGCCATGAGCCTTTGGCGATGATTGAGGCCCACCGCCGCGACGTACTTGCCAGCGACGGTATTGCAGCCGCTTTAGAGGCGCTTGACCCACGCAGCCGACGCATCGTTGAAGAGCGTTGGCTCAAGGTCAATGACGACAACTCAGGCGGCATGACACTGCACGATTTGGCAGATGAATATGGCGTCAGCGCCGAGCGGATTCGTCAGATTGAAGTTGCGGCGATGAAAAAAATGCGGACCGCATTAGCTGCTTACGCTTAAAACTGCTAGCGTATTAGGTTGCTTTCGCTTAAATCAGCGAAACAGCAACGCGATATCTGCAGCCAGCACCTTAGCGCCACTGCCGTAGCGGGTAAAGAGGCGCAACTGACCTTTGGTGTCATACACATAGCTGCCCGCTGAGTGGTCCATGGTGTAACTGGTGGCTGTGCTGCCGGGAACCTTTTTGTAATACACCTTGTAGTCTTTGGCTAACACTGCCAACTTTTCTGGCGTGGTGCGCAGCGCTAAAAAACTCGGATCGAAGTTGGCCATGTATGCTTTGAGCAACTCGGGCGTATCGCGCTCGGGGTCTACAGTGACAAACAAACCTTGAACGCGCTCGCCATCTTTACCCAACAGCGTTTTGACTTCAGCTAACTCTGCCATCGACGTGGGACAAACATCCGGGCACTGGGTATAGCCAAAGAAAATAACAACCACTTTGCCTGCAAAATCAGTGAGGTGGCGCACTTGTCCATTGTGATCCGTGAGCTCAAAGTTTTTGGCGTAATCGGCGCCAGTAACATCAACCGAAGCAAACGCGGGCTTTTGCTCTGAGCAGCCAGACAAGAGCGCCACGCAAAGTGCACCAGCGGCAAAGGCGACCTTCATTAGCGCAGAAGCCCAAGATTTAGAAAATGGCATATCAGCCTTACAAGAGATAGTGATCCAACAGCAGCGCCGCAAACAAGGCGCTCAAGTGGATCAAAGAGAAACGGAACGTGGCACGTGACAAGGCCTCAGAATAGTTACGCAACAAGCGCCACGCGTAAACACAAAACCCCACGCTCAACCCCAAAGCCACAACCAAATACAACCAGGAGCTCATTCCGTAAATAAACGGCAGCAAGCAAGCCGCAAACAAAACCAAGGTGTAGAGAAAAATGTGCAAGCGAGTGAACTCACTGCCATGGGTCACCGGCAACATGGGCAGGCCTGACTTGCGGTAGTCTTCAACCCGGTAAAGCGCAAGCGCCCAAAAATGCGGCGGGGTCCACAAGAAAATAATCAAAAATAAAATCAAGGCTTCAGGTCCCACGTCGCCCGTCATCGCCGCCCATCCCAATACCGGTGGCATCGCGCCCGAGGCGCCGCCGATCACAATGTTTTGAGGCGTTAAGGGTTTGAGAATCACGGTGTAGATGACTGCGTATCCCACGAAAGTAACAAAGGTGAGCCACATCGTGAGCGGGTTGACCCAGAAGTACAGCACGGCCGATCCCAACATGCCCAACACAGCTGAGAACAGCAAAGTTTGCGTGTTACTGAGTTCGCCCCGCGCGGTGGGTCGCCATGCGGTTCGTTTCATCTTGGCGTCAATGCCCTGCTCCACAATGCAATTGAACGCTGCAGCCGCACCTGCGACCAACCAAATGCCTAGACAAGCCAAAGCGGCCAATTGCACCTGAGCCCAGGTAGGAGCGCCCGGGACGGCCAAGACCATTCCGATGAGTGCACAAAACACAATCAACTGAATCACACGAGGTTTGGTGAGCCCGTAAAACTGACGCATGACCGAAGGATTGGTGTCAGGCGTGTTATCGGGCATAGCTTGCGAGGTTTCAGTCGTTTTCACAGTTGTTTCTCAAATTGTGGGAGCGTCTTGCTAGCCACAAGCAGCCAAACCAAGCATGCGCCCAGAGCGCCGGCGCCACCGGTGTGGAGTACCGCTGCCAACAAAGGCCAGCCTAGCACGACGTTGCTTAATCCCGTGACCACTTGAAGCAACAGCAGAACCAAAAGCCAATATGCGGGTTTGCGAAGGGCTGAAAAGGCGCGCAGCTTCCAAAATAAAACCAATAGAACCAGGCATGTCAGACCAGCAAGCAGGCGATGAAAAAAATGGATGGCCGTCAGGGCTTGGAAGCTTAATGGGCTTCCGTCTTGGCTTAAACCCAAAGGCCGCCAAATTTCAAAGCCCCGGATAAAGTCCATCTGAGGCCACCACTGGCCTTGGCACATTGGGAAATCAGTACAGGCCAACACAGCGTAGTTGGTACTGACCCAGGCACCAGACAAAACCTGCAATATCAAGACACCCAAAGCCGAGGCCATCAAAAGCCTCAAACCGTAGGGTACTGAAAACACCGGCTCAGCACGTTCGCGCAACGACAAAGCGACGGCTTGGCCTGCCAACAAAGCCAACAAAATGTAGCCGCCTAAAAGGTGCAAGGCCACAATCGCGGGGAAAAGTTTCATGGTCACCGTCAGCGCACCAAAAGCCCCTTGAATACACACCCAAACAAAAGTCAACGCAGCCCATCCAGGATGTAGCAATTTGGCTTTATCTTGCGGGCTAGCTTTTTTCCAAAGCCACCAAGCGCCAAGCGCCAAAGCAAAGATCAGCAGTCCTACGCCAGACGCCAAGTAACGGTGCACCATTTCAATCCAGGCTTTGCTGTGCGTCACAGGACCATCAGGCATGGCGGTTTGTGCATCACTGATTTGACTTTGCGCACCGAGGGGCGACGCATTTCCATAACATCCCGGCCAATCCGGACAACCCAAACCGCTGTCCGACAAGCGGGTGAATGAGCCAAACAAAACCAAGTCAAAGGTTAAAAAAAGAGTGAGCAAGGTCAGTGCTTGCAAACGTCCGAAACCTTGCGCATGGCGTTTACGCCACAGCACCCAAATCAAAGGCAGCCCTGCCAAAACCATGCCTATGCCTACCAGGCGAAGCAGTGGTGAGAGATCAAAGAGTGAAGTCGTCATTTCAACGGCCTTCGTTATCCCAAAAGGAAGAAGCGCGAAGCAAGCGTTCGATATCGCGCTTAACCTGCGGCACTTGTTCGTTCGTAAGTGTCGCTGGGAAACGCATCATCCAATTTCCAATGGGATCGACCAAAAACAAATGTTGGCTTAACTGCGCTCCGTCTTGGGGTTGGAGCCATCGCTGCAAATCTGTAGGGTCAACTCGCAAGACCGTGGCAGTCTGAAGTGCCGGTCGCAGAGAAGGTGCTAATGGGGCACCGTCACTCACCAGCCAAATCCAATCCAGTCGGTCTTTTTCTTTGCCTAAACCTTCACGCAACTGCCGTTGCAAATACAGGTTGCGGGTGCAGCTATCGCCACACGCACCACCGGCCACACTCACCAACAGCCATTGCCCTTTGAGCGCACGCAAATTCACTTTGGAGCCGTCAAGGGCTATCGCTTGAACATCCGGCAGCGGTTGCTGCGGATCAATGAGTTGTCCAAAATTACGTCGCCCCTCGGGGCGAATCACGTAATAGGTGAAATACGAGGCAATCACCGGAGCAGCGCAAACCAACAAAACCAGCAGCATTTTCCACCGACCTCCGCGCGTTCTATAGGCCCCTGCAGCGTCCAAATCTTGGGGGTTGGGCATGGAATGCACCGTCAAGCCCAGTGGCTGGTCTTCATTTGCGTGGGGCTTAGACATGGGGGGAAGCATCCTTAGATCGAAAAATAGTTCGGCGAAAAATTTGAAACCATAAGTACAAGACGATCACCAGCGCCGATAAACCAAACCATTGAAACGCGTAGCCGTAGTGCTTATCAATCCCGAAATTGACCGCAGGCCAATCGCGCCGCAAACCTTCGCTCGGTAAGCCCGTTTGGCGGACAGTAAAGTTCAAAAGTGGCAAACCGGTCTCGCCGCGAAACGCTTGCATATCTAGATTTTGCCGGATAAGTCCCTTCGCGCTTTGGCCTGGCTCATAAAGCTTGGATGGTGACAGGGCAATAGTGCCTTCAATCTGAACCAAACCAGATGGCGTCTCAACCACTGGAACCGTTTCGCGCTGTTCAAAGTTGCGCGGCACCCACCCGCGTTGAACCATCACCACCTTATCGCTTCCCTCCAATCGCATAGGCGTGAGGACAAAGAACCCTACTTTGCCGTCCATTTGTCGGTTGTCCAAATACACGGTCGATTGCGACTCCCAACTGCCTGAAATAAGAACCCGCTGGTGTAGCACTTCTTTGACATCGTTTAAGTTCAAGAACACGAGTTGCTCTAACGGCGGCTTGCTTGCTTGCTGTTCCATCGCAGATTGCAAGGCTTCTTTTTGGGCAGCCCGATCCAACTGCCAAAACCCGAGGTATATCCCCAGCGTGGCAAAGAACGCGGCGACAAGTGATAATAAAAGTGACTTACGTTTTAAATCCAACTGCATATCCTGTACCTATGTCCTACCTTGTCAGTCTTGCCTTCTTTGCTATTCTCGCCAGCTTAGCCACAGCACTTTTTTTCATGCTCCGCGGAAATCCTAATGCCTCAGGAAAATCCAAGCGAATGGCCCGAGCGCTTGCAATGCGGGTGGGGGTATCGATATTCTTGTTCGCCTGCATCTTGATCTCATGGAAGTTTGGCCTGATACAACCGACTGGCATTCCTCAGGGAACTTAAAGTCTTCCAAATTCTGCGCGAATACAGAATTCACACTCCACTAAAAAAGGCACCTTGAAGGTGCCTTTTTTCTGAGGACACAGCCCTTAGAGCCAATACACCAAAACGTACAGACCTAGCCATACGACGTCAACGAAGTGCCAGTACCAAGCCGCTCCCTCGAAACCAAAATGGCGTTCTGAGGTGAAGTGGCCTTTTTGCAAACGCAAGGTAATAAACAAGAGCATCAACATTCCAACAAACACGTGAAAGCCGTGAAAGCCGGTGAGCATAAAGAAAGTGGAGCCGAAAATGCCTGAGCTCAATTTCAAGTTGTACGCTGTATAAGCGTGGTAATACTCGTAGCCCTGCACACCCAAGAAGGTGACACCCAACAAGACAGTCATCCACATGAAGTTGATGGTTTTGCTGCGGTTACCGTCAATCAGTGCGTGGTGTGCAATCGTCAAGGTCACGCCCGAAGTCAAAAGCAAGGCCGTGTTAATCGTAGGCAACCAGAAAGGCCCCATGGTAGTGAAGGGCTCGACAATTCCTGCCGGCGACGCAGTTGCACCCGCAACCAAGCTCGGCCACACAGCCTTAAAGTCAGGCCACAACAAAGCATTGTCTAAGCTTCCCAAAGCTGGAATGGAGTGCGAACGAGCCCACCACAAAGCAGTAAAAAAAGCGCCGAAAAACATAACTTCTGAGAAGATGAACCAACTCATGCTCCAGCGGAAAGACAAATCGATCTTTCGGCCGTACTGACCACTTTCGCTTTCAGAAACAGCCTCACTAAACCACTGGTACAAAACGGTCAGCCAAAAAACCAGGCCAAACGCCAAAGAATATTTACCCCAGTCCGCTCCGTTGACCCATTGGCCAGCGCCTAAGATCACAAAAAACAGACCCAGGGCAGCCAGCACCGGATGGCGCGAAGGCCCAGGGACAAAGTAATACGGTGTCGTTGCGTGTGCGCTTGTACTCATTTCAGCTCCATTTTTCCAAATTCATCTCTAAAAATTCGTCCTGCCCTTGCAGCTCTTTATTTTGCGACCACCCAAGTAGCCAGTGAAATTAAGCCCAGCACCAAGAGCAGCGCTCCCATCAACCCAACTAACACCACGTGCATGGGGTTCACTTTTGCTAAATCATCTTGGTAACCCGCGCGGCTGCGAATCCCCAAAAAGGACCAAGCCACCAATTTAACGCTGCGCCAAAAGGATGTTTTTTGCTTGTTCTTTTTTTGATGCTCAGACATTAAGACCCCGCGCCTTTTGTTATCCATTGGGGCGCACTGGCAACTGGGGCCGCTGGCGTTTTACCGCCTACCTCAAAAAACGTGTACGACAAAGTAATGGTTTTCACATCTTTGGAGAGCTTAGGATCAATAACAAAAGCCACCGGCCATAATTTTTTTTCACCAGGCTCCAAGGTGTACTGGTTAAAACAAAAGCACTCTAATTTATTGAAGTGGGCAGATGCTTGTTGAGGTGCATAGCTCGGAATAGCTTGCGCTGACATCCGACGATTTTGGGTATTTTGGAACTCGTACATTACGGTTGTTAACTCGCCAGGATGAACTTCTACTGAACTCTGCGCCGGCTTGAAATCCCAAGGGCCACGCGAGTTAGCGTCAAATTCAATCGTAATCGTTCGAGAGGTATCGACCTGGGTATTCGCCGGCAATGTGGGAGATATGCCCTTTAATGCCTGCTCGCCTAAAGCCAATACGTTGATGCCTGTCATCTCGCAAATCGCCTTATACAAGGGGACTAAAGCGTAACCAAAAGCAAACATCAGGACCGTAACGACGGCCAACTTTCGCACCATTAAGAAGTTTTCGCGCTGCAAATTCATTGCAAACCTACCGACTTAAAACGATCATTTTGAGCATGAAGCCAGCAAAGAACACGATGGCTACCGAAGCCAAAATCAGCCCCAATTTGCGATTGGACTTTTTTTGTTCAAGTGTCATTGCGTTCTTTGTATCAAGTCAATCGCACTTAAGCAATGACTTTGTTAGCCGCAGCATTTAACTTGGGCGGTGTTTCATACGTATGGAAAGGCGCAGGAGAAGGCACTTCCCACTCTAGACCTTCAGCGCCTTCCCAAGGACTTTGGGCGGCTTTTTCGCCTTTGCCCATCATGGCTGGAACCACGATATATAAGAAGAAGTAGACCTGTGCAAGACCAAATGCGAAACCGCCGACCGAAGCCAAAGCATTAAAGTCAGCAAACTGCATGGGGTAATCGGCGTAACGGCGAGGCATGCCTGCCAAGCCTAAGAAATGCATGGGGAAGAAAGTCACGTTAAAGGCGATCAATGACCACCAGAAATGGATTTTCCCGCGGGTTTCGTTGTACATCACACCGGTCCACTTGGGCGACCAATAGTAGTAGCCCGCAAACATGGCGTACAAGGAACCGGCCACCAAAACGTAGTGGAAGTGTGCGACTACGTAATAGGTGTCTTGCAACTGAATGTCAATGGGCGCCATGGCCAAGATCAACCCGGTAAAGCCACCCATGGTGAACACAAAGATAAAGCCTACGGCAAAGAGCATGGGCGTTTCAAACGTCATCGAACCTTGCCACATGGTAGCAATCCAATTGAAGATCTTCACTGCCGTTGGTACCGCGATCAACATCGTGGCGTACATAAAGAACAGCTGACCGGTGACTGGCATACCGGTGGTGAACATGTGGTGCGCCCATACGATGAACGACAAAATCGCGATCGATGAAGTGGCGTAAACCATAGAAGCGTAGCCAAACAATTTTTTACGCGCGAAGGCCGGAACGATTTGGCTGACGATGCCGAAAGCTGGCAAGATCATGATGTACACCTCTGGGTGGCCGAAGAACCAGAAAATATGCTGGTACATGACCGGGTCACCGCCGCCAGCGGGATTAAAGAAACTGGTGCCGAAGTGGCGGTCCGTGAGCGTCATGGTGATCGCACCGGCGAGGACAGGCATCACTGCAATCAAAAGGTAAGCGGTAATCAGCCAGGTCCAGCAGAACATCGGCATTTTCATCAAAGTCATGCCCGGCGCACGCATGTTCAAAATCGTCACGATGATGTTGATGGAGCCCATGATGGACGAGGCACCCAAAATATGCAGCGCAAAAATACCAGCATCCATACTTGGGCCCATTTGCAGCGTTAAAGGCGCGTACAAGGTCCAACCTGCTGCAGGGGCACCGCCAGGCATAAAGAAAGATCCGGCGAGCATCAAGCCTGCAGGAATCATCAGCCAGAAACTAAAGTTATTCATTCGGGCAAAGGCCATGTCGGCTGCGCCAATTTGCAAAGGAATCATCCAGTTCGCAAATCCCACAAAGCCCGGCATGATGGCGCCAAACACCATGATCAAGCCGTGCATGGTGGTTAAAGAGTTGAACAACTCAGGGTTGACCAATTGCAGCCCCGGCTGAAACAACTCGGCCCGAATCAATAAGGCCAAAATGCCGCCGATGATTAACATCGTAAAACTAAACAACAAATACATCGTCCCGATGTCTTTGTGGTTAGTCGCAAAAAGCCAACGCTGCCAGCCGGTGGGCGCGTGGTGGTGGTCGTCATGGGCATGATCGTGGTGATCTAAAACTGCGCTCATACTGATTTCCTTTTCAATTCTCTAAATTCGGTGCGGGGAGTTGTTGAACTTGCGTCTACTGCCTTGGCATCACTTGCGCAAAGCCAAAACCTCAGCAGGTTGCACAAGCTGCCCCGTTTTGTTGGACCAATGGTTTTTGGTATAGCTGATCACAGCAGCAATATCGGTGTCGCTCATTGCCTTCCATGCGGGCATCGATCCGTTATTTTGACCGTTCAACAAAACCAAAATTTGTTTGTTTTTATCGGCATCGAGTACCACGGCCGCACCATCTAAGGGCTTGATCGGGCCTGCGCCTTTGCCGCTGGCTTGGTGGCAAGCCACACAATTTTGGGCGTATACCTTTTCGCCGCGTTGGGTGAGGTCAGCCAATGTCCACACTTTGCTTGGGTCGTCAGCCTTGGCAGCTAACTTCTTTTTCTCGCCTTCAACCCAAAGGGAGTAGTCTTCAGCGGACAAAACCTTGACGTGGATTGGCATGTAGGCATGTTCTTTACCGCACAACTCTTGGCATTGCCCGTGGTAATCGCCAACTTTTTCAGCACGGAACCAAGTATCTCGCACAAATCCAGGAATCGCATCTTGCTTAATCCCAAACGCAGGAACAGCAAACGCATGGATGACGTCGTTAGCTGTCGTAATGATGCGAACCTTTTTATCCACAGGGACCACCAAGGGGTTATCCACCTTTAAAAGATAATCATCAACGACTTCGCCTTTTTTGGGCCCGCCGTTGTTGGACATCTCACGTTGTTCAGTGTCGATGGTGGATACAAAAGCAATGCCTTCGCCTTCACCTTTGATGTAGTCATAACCCCATTTCCATTGCATTCCCGTGGCCTTGATGGTGAGGTCTGCGTTGGTGGTGTCCTTCATAGCAACAACCACTTTGGTAGCGGGCAGAGCCATCAAAATGACAATGATGAAGGGGACAATTGTCCAAATAATCTCGACGGTAACTGACTCGTGGAAAGTAGCCGCTTTGTGCCCGACTGATTTGCGGTGTTTCCAGATGGAATAGAACATCACGGCAAAAACAGCAAGAAAAATGACGACACAAAGAATCATCATGAACCAATGCAGCCACTGTTGATCACGGGCAATAGCCGTAACAGGCGTTGGCAGGTCTAATTGTCGAACGGATGGACCACCTGGCAAATCATTAACCGCATAAGCAAGACTTAGGGCCGCAGTGCCAAACCAAGCGCCGGCCATGGCCAACAGGGAAACTAATTTTTTCCAAATGCTCTTCATCGTATTCACTTTCAATGCCCAAAAGTAAGCAAACTCAAAAACTAAAAGGGTAGGTTAGGTTTGGGGTAGAACTTCACACAGATAAGGTGTGCGTCCTCCAGAGAAAAACCGCTTTATTGACCTGAGTCAATTGTATCCGAGAGTTTTTTTCAACTAACAACCGATGGACCGCCAAGGTTTCTCAGCTAAAAAGGGTTGTTTTTGACGCCTTTAGGGGATTGCAACGCCGCACGCATTTCATCCATGGTCAAAGTAGTTTCGGCTTTGACTGGGATACGCGGTTGGGACTTAAACGCATGTCCATAAATAATCTCAAAGGTCAAACGCAGCCTTTGAGGATCTTGGGGGTCGGTTAAGTTCGTTTGTAATTGCGCATGAAGCTTTTTGAGCCACCCCTTTCCGCGCAAATGTTGAAAGCGCCCCACATGCAAATTGCGCCCCAAACCCCGCAACTCCTCTAAAAGCCGCTCGGGACTCGAAAAAGTCAACGTGATGCGCTCCATGTCCATGACCGGTTCAGCGAAACCAGCGGCCACCAACATATCACCCCAATCATGCATATCCGTAAATTCATGCGCTGGAGCGGGCCAACCCATGGCCGCATAGATCGGGCGCAACTCCCGCAAAGTGTCGGGCCCCAAACAGGAAAACATCGCAAAGCCATCTGACTCGAGCATGTGGCTCCACTGCGCAATCAGCGCCTGAGGTTGCGCTGCCATATGCAAAGCCATATTGGCCCAGAGCATTTGTACCGGCCGCTTGGGCGCGTCAAATCGAAGAGACGGACCCACCCACCTTCGAAAACTCCACCAAGGAGAACTTAAGAATTCATGAACTTGTGAAAGCGGATCTGCGGACTCTTGCATCACAAAGCATTCCGACTTCGGGTAGCGTTTAGCAAGCAATTTATGGGCTTGAACCCCGCCGCGCAAGGGTTCCCAATGCAGCCATTGGCGAGGCTGCTTGACCAGCCACTGCAAGCGGCTCTCCATTCTTCTTGCAACCTCTTCATGCAACCAAGGGGAGCCGGATTTTTCTAGCAACGCGGGCACTTTTGCCCATCGATCCGCAGCAACAGGGTCAAGGGTAGGCGGTCGCTTTGCTGTCATAAAGGCAGTATATTGGCTTGATGTTTCGCCAATGGGTTCAAAGGTTTTTTTATCGACTCCCGAGCCAATGCGCGGTGTGTAACGCGTGGCCAAGTCAGAGCGTGTGTGAATCTTGCGTGGAGTTGTTTGCCCAGCCTTGTGCGCGTTGCAGTCGGTGCGCCCTGCCGGTTTTACTGGGGATGCGCCAATGCGTTGCTTGTACAAATAAACCGCCGCACACCGACGCCGCGCTCGCCGCCGTGACTTACAGCTTTCCATGGGCAAAGATGGTGCACGATTTTAAATTCCATGACAACCCCGCTTGGGCACGAAGCATGGCCACTCTGATGCGAAGTACGCCTTGGGTCGACCCCGCACTCGATGCTGCCGACTGGGTTTTACCCATGCCTTTATCCCCAGAGCGATTGCGTCAAAGGGGTTTTAACCAAGCCTTTTTACTCGCGCGGGAGTTGGCACCGCAATTGGTCAACAACACTCTTTTACTGCGCATCCAAGATACACCCGCCCAAAGTTCTTTGCCACGCCGCGAACGCTTGGCTAACGTAGAGCACGCCTTCGCCATCGAACCTCTACAACGCCACCGACTCAAAGGCAAACGGATTGTCTTGGTGGACGATGTGATGACCAGCGGCGCGTCTATTAACGCCGCCGCCCTCGCCTTAAAGCAAGCTGGCGCACAACACGTCACTGCATTGGTTTTTGCAAGAACCGACTAAAAAGAAACCATTCCAAAAGGCCATCGGTCAAGCGACAATCTGCGTATGTTTAATATTGTTTTAGTGGAACCCGAGATTCCCCCCAATACCGGTAACGTCATCCGACTCGCGGCCAATACCGGATGCATCTTGCATTTGGTAGAGCCCTTGGGGTTTTCGATGGATGACAAACACATGCGCCGGGCGGGCTTGGACTACCACGAGTACGCAACGCTTAAACGCCACCGCGATTGGCAAGCTTTTTTAGACACCGAACGCCCCGCGCCTGATCGGCTGTTTACCTTGACAACCCGAGGGGCGAAAAATCCTTTCGATACGGCCTTTAAACCCGGCGATTGGCTGGTTTTTGGATCGGAGACCAAGGGAATTTCGGATGCCGTCAGGGCCTCGTTTGGGCCTAGGCAAAGCCTCAAACTCCCAATGCAAAAAGACCAGCGCAGCCTGAATTTATCTAACGCGGTCGCAGTCACAGTCTTTGAGGCTTGGCGACAAAACGGGTTTGCCTAAAGAAAGCTCTTCAAGGATAAAGGCGTGCCAACGACTCGGCGATACACACCGGCTTAGCAACGCCTTCTCGCTGGGTGGTGACTTCCCACGTAAATTGAAACCCGTGGTTTTCTATCGGGTCGGCTTTGAGCAACTTTAAAGTCGCCCGCAGGCGACTGTTGACGGGAACGGGCGCCATAAAACGAACCTTATTGAGTCCGTAGTTCACACCCATACGCGCTTGAGTGATCTTGAGCGCCGAGTCGAAAAATTGAGGGATCAACGACAAGGTAAAAAAACCGTGCGCAATAGGCGCTCCAAAAGGGCCTTGGCTTGCGCGTTCAAGATCAACATGGATCCACTGGTGGTCGCCCGTGGCTTGGGCAAATTGGTTGATGTGCTCCTGGGTAATTTCAACCCAGTCGCTGGTCGCTACTTCTTGTCCGACGCAATCGGCTAAGTCTTGTAAAGTTTCAAAAGTTTTCATACCTTGGTGGCTCATAAAGCTTTAAAAGCCCATGGTAACCTCGGCGCATGTTCAGTCCCTCACAAGAAGATGTTCGTCGATTTTTTTGCACCGTCTACGAAAAATCGGTTCTCAAAGCGCCTATGGAGGCCATCGAAACTTTAGCCAGCCAATGGATCGCCGAGCATCCTGAGTACCACGCAGATTTTTCCAATGTGGATGCGGCCTTAGGTCAGGTGTATCCCAACGCCCAGGGACAAAGCAACCCTTTCTTGCACTTGTCGATGCACCTGTCCATCAGCGAGCAGTGCAGCATTGACCAGCCCCGTGGAATTCGTCAAGCGGTTGAACTGCTGACCCACAAGCGCAACTCCCTTCACGACGCACACCATGAAACCATGGAATGCCTAGGAAAGATGTTGGAAGAAAGCCAGAGTGCGAAACGCCCCCCAGACGGGGACGCTTACATCGCCTGCGTGCAAAGGCACGCAACCCGTGATTAACCGAGGCTAGAAATTAACGGAACCGGCTTTCAGGTACGGTTTTCAGATCACCCGGCAAGCGGCCGATGTAATTGGCCAGCTCTTTTAACTCCGCATTGGTGAACTGTTTTGCGACACCGCCCATGATCGCATTACCACGGCCCACTTGGGGGTTTCCGTCCACCTTGTAAGCCTTGAGCGCGACATAAAGATAGTCATTGTGTTGGCCAGCAAGCTTAGGGTAACTTGGATCAATCGGCTTGCTGAGGCTTTCGCCGTGGCAAGACAAACACGCGCCTTTAGCAATTAACTCCATGGCTTTGGCTGAGCCATCAGCCGCTTTTTCCAAGGGCTTGGCGTTCATATCGACGCCATTGGTCGCGTAGAAAACAGCCAAGTCAGCCATATCTTGGTCAGAGAGTGATGCAGAAATTCCGCGCATTGTTGGATGCTTGCGCTCGCCTTTTTTGTAGGCATTGAGTGCGGAAATGATGTATTTCTCGCCTTGGCCAGAAATTTTGGGAACTTTATGGATTTCAGGGAAGCTCGCTTGGTATCCCACGATGCCGTGGCAACCGATGCACATGGCGTTTTTCTTTTCCCCCGCCTTGGCATCACCCTTGATCTCTAGCGCATTGGCAGAAAGTACGGTCACAGAAGCGACAAGAAAAGCAGACAGGGACAGAAGCAATTGATTCATTTTGCGCAGACAATCAGGTAGAGATTGGTATAAATTGACTCTGCGATTATATCGATGACTATCCGAGCCCATCGCGCCCCTGCAAACAATGACTATTGTCAAGAAAAACGACTGTTATGAAATTTCACGGAACTAAAAATTACGTTGCCACCCAAGACCTGATGCTTTCCGTTAACGCGGCAATCACTTTGCAAAGGCCGCTTTTGGTCAAAGGCGAACCCGGAACCGGTAAAACCATGTTGGCAGAAGAAGTAGCCCAAGCACTCGATTTGCCCTTGCTTCAGTGGCACATCAAGTCCACCACCAAAGCCCAACAAGGACTCTATGAATACGACGCCGTGAGCCGCCTGCGCGACTCGCAGCTCTCAGATATTGATGGCGGTGAGCGGGTCAAGAATATTCACAACTACATTGTCAAAGGCGTCTTGTGGCAAGCCTTTACTGCCGACCAACCTGTAGCGCTTTTAATTGATGAAATCGACAAAGCCGACATTGAGTTTCCAAATGACTTGCTGCGAGAGATCGACCGCATGGAGTTTTATTGCTACGAAACCCGCGAACTCATCAAGGCCAAACACCGCCCTTTGGTATTCATTACATCCAATAACGAAAAAGAATTGCCCGACGCTTTTCTTCGCCGCTGCTTCTTTCATTACATTAAATTTCCCGATGCGCCGACGATGCAAAACATTGTGGACGTGCACTTTCCCGCGCTCAAAAAGGAACTGCTGAGTGCGGCAATGAAAACCTTCTACGAGGTTCGCAATTTGCCTGGGCTTAAGAAAAAGCCCTCTACCAGCGAACTCTTGGATTGGCTCAAACTTTTGCTTGCCGAAGATATCCCTTTAGAGACACTGCAATCCAAAGACGAAAAAATGGCGATTCCTCCGCTGGTTGGTGCGCTGTTGAAAAACGAACAAGACGTCTCGCTGTTTGAGAAACTGATGTTCATGCAACGCAATAACCGTTGAGGCAATACGCCATGAAAAAAAATCTGTGGGCCGAAGGTCTGTCTGATGCGATTGGCTTCGTCGGTGGCGCCTTGGCAGGGTTTTGGGCGGGTCGATTGTTAGGCCTCGACCTGTTTGCGCCAGGCTATGGAAACGCGAGCATTTTTGCGATCTTGCTCGTGGGCTTGGGCGGGGGACTCGGTTTGCAATGGGCAAGGCGCTGGCAAAAATCACGCAAAGAGAAAGAATAAAAGGAATCCATGGCTTTTGTAGAACCTATTACGCTGAGTGCTCGCGGTGTTTCTCTCGTACCCCTTGCGTTGGCCCACGAAGAGGGACTTCGCGCGGCGGCGGCGGACGGCGAGTTATGGAATATCCGCGTGACGTCGGTTCCCGAGCCAAAAGATACCCGCAAATACATCGAAGACTCCTTGGCGATGCGCGAAGCGGGTCACCGCTTTGCCTTTGCTGTCATAGAAGACAGCAGTGGCAAAGTGATTGGCTCCAGCAGTTACCACGACATTGTCCCAGCGATTCAACGCCTTGAAATTGGTTACACCTGGTATGCCAAAAGCTACCAACGCAGCCACGTGAACAGCACATGTAAATTGCTGTTAATGAGCCACGCATTTGAAACACTGGGCTGCCACGTGGTTGGCTGGAGAACAGATAACTTTAACTTCGCTTCAATCGCGGCCATTGAGCGTTTAGGCGCCAAAAAAGACGGCGTGTTACGCGGTCACGCCCTGCGACGCGATGGGACGATTCGCGATACGGTGATGTACAGCCTTCGCTATGGAGAGTGGCCCGAAGTTCGGGCGCAACTGTTGCACGCTTTAAACAAACCACGCTGATTTTTACGCTATGTTGCTCGACTTTTTTTACACCCTTCGCTCAGCCAAACTGCCGGTCTCCGTTAAAGAGTACCTGACTCTTTTAGAAGCGCTGCAAAAAGGCGTTGTCGGGCCGAATACACCCGAACTAGACAATGACGAAGAAGCCAGCGGCTATGCGATTGACGATTTCTACTACCTAAGTCGCACCGCGTTGGTCAAGGACGAAAAACACTACGACAAGTTTGACCGGGCTTTTGCTTCGTACTTCAAGGGCGTTGAGATGATTGCCGACTTCACCAAAGAAGTCCCACTTGAGTGGTTGCGTAAAAATTTAGAGCTTCAACTTAGCCCCGAAGAGCTCGCAAAGATTCAAAAACTCGGTTGGGACGAGTTGATGGAGACGCTTAAAAAGCGCTTTGAGGAACAAAAAGAACGCCACGAAGGTGGTAGCAAATGGATTGGTACCGGCGGCACCTCGCCCTTTGGTGCTTACGGTCATAACCCGCAAGGCATCCGCATTGGGCAAGACAAAAGTCGCAACCGCAGCGCGGTCAAGGTCTGGGACCAGCGCGCCTACAAAGACTACGACGACACCCAAGAGCTCGGTACCCGCAACATCAAGGTCGCTTTGCGCAGGCTGCGTAAATTTGCCCGTGAAGGCAATGATTTCGAACTCGATTTAGATGACACGATTCGCAGTACCGCCGCCAACGCAGGTTATTTAGACATCAAGATGATTCCCGAACGCCACAACAACGTCAAAGTGTTGTTGCTGATGGACGTAGGCGGAACCATGGACGACCACATCGCACGTGTCGAGGAACTCTTTAGCGCCACCAAAACCGAATTCAAACACTTGGAGTTTTACTACTTCCACAACTGTGTGTATGACTTCATGTGGAAAAACAACCGGCGGCGATTTGCTGAAAAATTTGCGACCTGGGACATCATCCGCAAATACAACAAAGACTACAAACTGATTTTTGTGGGTGACGCCACCATGAGCCCCTATGAAATTTTGCAACCCGGGGGCAGCGTGGAGTACAACAACGAGGAGCCTGGCGCGGAGTGGCTGCAGCGGCTTACCAGCGCTTTTCCCAAATTTGCCTGGATCAACCCAGAGCCCCAAGGCGTTTGGCAATACCGCCAAAGTATCAGCGTGGTCCAACAACTCATGCAGCAACGTATGTACCCGCTCACCCTCAAGGGGCTTGAAGAAGCAATGCGAATGCTAACGAAATAGGGCCAAATTACATCAATGTAATAAAAATACTTGCCTATTTCCCAGTATTGCTCTATCGTCACCCTCCCCCTTTTCAAAGAGTACAGCGACATGAGCGCAATCAAAATTCTGGTGACGAGCCAAAAGGGTGGCGTTGGAAAAAGTACCTTGACTGCCAATTTGGCGGCCTTCTTTGCCCATCACCACCAACGCAAAGTTTCATTGGTTGACTTTGACCACCAAGCCTCTTCTAGCACGTGGCTCACAAGGGCGCCCATTGAAGGTGCAACCCCCACGGTGTGTGATGTGGTGACCGAACGCGATCCGCAGCTGGCGGTTTTGAAAATGCGCCAGGCCATCCGCTTGGCCGAGCGCGATGCAGATTTTGTATTCGCTGATCTCACTTGGATCAATATTTTTCCCTCATCCTTGATGTTGGACTTTGATATCGTCATTGTTCCTACGTCTCTCTCCAAACTTGAACTCAGCAGTTCGATCGAGTTTGTCTCTCGCTTTAAAGCGGTTTTCAATACTCCGGGGGACTTCGCGCCCAAGTTGGTGATTGTTCCAAGCCGCTTACACCGCGAACAGGACTACCAAGACATCCTGACGCAAAATAACTTCCCCGTGCGGTTTTCTCTCACCAGCCCGCTGCCGTTTTTCTTGGATATCCAATCGATATTTGGCCAAGAATACATTTTTAACGCCAAAAACCAACACTGCAGAGAGAGCTTTTTGCAAATCGGCCACGAGTTGAGCCAAGCGGTGACTGAAATTCAAGAAACGCGCGAGTTGAAGAAAGTGGGTGATAAAGTCACGCCGATTTGGAATAGCAAAAAACGCGCAGGATTGGGTGCTACATTATTGGATACTTTTGTTTTTGAACAGCATAGTCGCCAAAAAGAGTTTCAAACGCACACCGTTGTGCAAGCGGAACCAGCCCGGTCTTTTGGTAACTTCTTTAGTAAGTTCAAAAAAGCCGTTTGATTGATTGAGCGAGACGCCTTATGAAAAAATTTGATCCCACTGTTGGGTGGATTCACAGTAACGCTGAATCGCAGGCTCCAGCGACTACAGTTGTGCCGCCTCCATCCATTGATACATCAGGCGTGTACCACTTTAATCGCCAAGGGTCCCGTTTGAATATCTCTGAACAAGCACCCAACGCTTCTGAAAATTCGACGCAGCAAGTGCCTTCTAAATTACCAATCCCTAAAGTTGCAGAGACGGCCGAGCTCGTACGCGAACTCTTTAGCCGGCTCGACCAAGCAGATAAATCACAAGATATTTTGCTCCGCGTCTCGAGAACGCTGGCTGAACTTGACGACCTCAAGCTTCGCAAATATGAGTTGGAAACCATCATTCTCCAAATGGGCACTGACATCAACCAATTACAAGCCAAAGTTCAGGCCGATATGCAAGAAGCCAAGGCCACCGAAGAGCGCAATCTCAAAATCAGCAATTACCGACGTGACTTGATTGCGCAACTGGCGCTTAAAGTTCCTGCGGCCCCAAAGCCCTTTTGATTAAAACTGCCCATGTCTAAGAAACTGCTCTCTGCCTACTGGGTTCACTGGTATTGCTTGTTGGTCTCTGGTTTGCTTTTAAGCCTCGAGGCTGGGCCTACGGCGTGGTTTAAACAACTGCCTTGGATGGTTTGGGGAACCGAGTTGGGCCAAAGCTATGCGCAAATGCAAATCCCAGCCGCTGGATCGGTGTGGCTCGCGCTTTTTTGGGCGCTCATCGCCCTCGGGTTCTTAGGTATTTTGGTCGCCGCTGTGAGTTTGGTGGTGATGAGATTTGAAACATCTCCCGCTTCCAACACGATCGAGCGCCGCCCTGAAGAAATTCAACTCGATGCGCCGACATCCTTAGCTATGGCGACGCCTTCAACAAACACAGCGTCGCCACCTAATGTAAAAAACCAGGCAGATGTTTCCAGCGATGAACTTGCCGCATTGGTTAACGACCCAGACATCAGCCACCTGATGCGCCAGCTCAACAGCCGCTTTGGTTGAGCCGGGGTGCGTTCGTTTACCTCCGCCTCACTGAGCCGCCCCCTTGCCAACCTGGCCTGCATGTTGTCCATGCTGGTCTGGGCTGCGGGTCTGCCTGCGGCTGACCTACTGATCGGCCCTGTCCCACCCTTGCTTTTAACTGCGGTTCGCATTGCCTTAGCAGCGCTTTGTCTACTTCCGGTGTGGTGGTTCATGGAGGGTGGTAAAACGATTAAAACCGCGGGTTGGCTCAAAGGCATTGCGATAGGCGGGGGCACTATCGGCTTTGGGGCATTCCTTCTCGCTGCGGGGCAAGGCATGACCAACGCGGTGACTGCCGTTGTGATCGCGGCCTCCATGCCGGTGGTGGGAATCGCGATTGAAGTCGTTTTGGACGGGCGAAAAATCACCGCGAGCTTATTGGTGGGTTTGGTTTTGAGTTTTGCGGGCGGATTGATGGCGCTAAGCGGCTCTAAAGACAGCGTGGGGCTCGGGCTTGGCGCGGCACTGTGTTTTAGCTCCATGGTTTTTTACACCTTAGGCTCCAGAATGACTGTTACGTCCTTCCCCCAACTCAGCGCCCTCGGACAAACCACCATCACCCTTTGCGGCGCGGCCATTGGCATGGGCGCTGCCGCTGCAATCAACGCTCTGCTGGGCGGCCAAGGGCCCGACTGGAGCGTGCTCGGCCTCAAAGAACTCGGTGCGCTGGCGCTTTACTCTATTGGCGGGTTGGCGATTAGCCAAGTTCTTTGGATTGTCTCGATTGGTAATATCGGTATCGCGCTGTCTTCCCTGCACATGAACGCGACGCCTTTTTACGTGATGCTTATTCTGTTCGCCATGGGCGGAGCATGGAATTGGACCCAAGCCTTTGCTGCCGCGATTGTCGGCTTAGGCGTTTTGATTGCGCAAGGGGTTATTCCGCTTTGGGGTTTTTCTCGCTTAGCGATCAAAAAGACCAGCACCTAAAATACAAGTCCCCGCCACCGTAGTTCAATGGATAGAACTCTCCCCTCCTAAGGGAGTGATACAGGTTCGATTCCTGTCGGGGGCACCAATAAAACAACACAAGCTGTTGATTTCATTTGAGTTATGTGGTATTGCTGTCCGCCCTACGGGACAACTCACGGGACAAACATATGAAATCACCTCGCTACTTGGAAATTGGCAACACTGCCAGTGGTCAGTCGTTCCTGTTCATTAAGCGCATCAGCGCCAACAAAGGAACCTTTCCAACTCACCACGATACGTTTCCTGAACGATTCAAACGAAAACTTGGGACCACCCCTGCCATGACCATCCACGAGGCAGGAGCCACCGCGCAAAAGCGATCAATTGACATTGAGCACCTGCAGTCCGTTTCCATGCGCGACAAGGCTGGGCGCACAAATACAACAAAAGACTTGGTATCGGCTGCGAAAACGTGGCTATGGTTCAATGAATTAGAAGATCTATCTGATATTCACACCCAAAGCACACGGAGCACCTCGGAGGGCGAGTCAGCAGCAAACACACTCACAGTCCTAACAGATGCCGTCAAAGCGTTCTATCGCGTTGAAGGAGAGGGCTATTCACACAAAACCATTTTCACCCCTTTTGGTGATCACCTTTTAGGAGTCTTGAACAGCGGTCAAGCTGGCACGCTCTTCAGTGAGTCTGTAGCAATATGGGCAAAACAAACGAACCGTTCACACCTCAAGCCCACAGACAAACCAATACACGATGCAAACCGCTTTATCGACGCTTTCAATGAGTTTGCTGGGGATAGGCCTATCGATCAGATCACGCGATCCAACGTGACCGCATACATTACACACCGATGCAAAACTGTTAAAACAACGTCAGTTGATCGTGAGATACATACTCTGCGGGCAGTGTGGAACAAGGCCGCTGATGCATTAGACATTAGCGGTCGAAACCCTTTCGAGCGTCAGTCGATTCATGGTCTAGGTACAGATGCTATTCGTCGCCCCACCCCACCTGTCGAGCAGCATAAGAACTTGATGCAATTACTTAACGATCACCCACGGAAAGATCAAAGCTATGTCATCCCGATGCTCGCTGTCATATCTTTGACAGGACTACGTCTGTCTGAAGCATGGGGCATACAAACCAAAGATTGGGATAGAAGCGCAGGGAAACTCCTAATTCGCCCCAATGAACTGCGAGGCCTTAAGACCGATCACAGTGAGCGTCCATTCCCCGCGTTGCCAGAACTAAATCAATGGCTTGACTTGTACTTGTCTGCTAAACGCCCAGGTAGTGCCAACGCAGCAAGTGCCGCCACCGCATTGTTTTTGAAAAGCAACGGATTTAGGCTTACTGCACACTGTTTACGTCATGGCTTCAAGCAAAGGCTTGTTGAGGTTGATACGCCTTCTAACCTGATCGAAGAACTCATGGGCTGGAGCGATCAGTCGATGATGCGTCATTACGGGGTCAATGCAATCACTACAAAAAAGCGCGTAGCAGTTCAACTTGTATACGCCCAAATAGCAACGATTGAAGACAGTAATGCTGAAGCGCAAGGGTCGGTAACAAGCAATGCCAAATTGTTGCAATTTAAGCCACTGAATACGCCTCCAGATGGCGCTAAAACTGCCCTCAAAGGGGTCGAGTTGAACAAAGAAGGAGGAGTGCCATCAAACAAAGATGACGCTACAGAAACCCTTTTAACGCCTTCACAAATGACTTGCAGCCAAGAAATATACCCATACAAATCAGCAGCTTAGATCAACATTCAACATTGCTGCCCGTAATATGGCGTCCCGCCCTGTGAGTAATAGAGATTATTAGTAATTGGAATTAACTTGTATACCTACCATCTGAAGAATATTCTTGAAAGCAACGACTACAACAATGAAGCTGTCATTGCTAAGCTAAAGGTTTGGGGTTGCACATGTGAAAAAGAACCGTTACCAACAATCCCTCCAACTAGCAACATTTGGATACATGGGTGGCGTGAACGGCTAATCCCACCACACGCACCTTTAGGGTACTTGGAGTTAATTCAACGTCTGGATGACGATTTTGAGTACGAATATTCAGGGGAAACATTCAAACCAACTAGCAGGGTACAACACAGTGGGCGTATTTACACCACAATGGTTTCTGACAAACGCAAGTTGTGCTTTCAAGCTCAGAAATCTGGGGATCGTGCTCTGTTTACGTGGAAAGGCAAGTCGCTTAAGAGCTTTGATGTCTCCGCCTCGCAACTTCGAATTGCACTGGCTCTAAGAGGGACTGTCATCCCTTTTGATCGAAGTCCATGGGATGACTTTGTAGTTGCCCACTCAGCCATGGACGCCCTACCCAGCGACATAGGTAGGACAATGAAGAAAACTATTGCATTATTGATGATCAGAGGCTCCAAAAACCCATCATTCATTGATGCATGGAAGGATAAGATTGGAGCCCCGATTGCGACCATGCCAAACAGCAAAAAATTCAATTTAGCTGTAAAGCAAGCTTTAGAGAGAGATTTTCCGGATCTTTCTATAGAGTTAGAAATATTTGATAAAACTCCAGATGGTTACAAAATCAGTCAAAAATCAAAACTACATGAAAAACATGGTATTCAATGTAGACCATTACATATCAAGACCAGCTATAGGAAGCTCTTTTCAGAACCCCCTAAGGTCGGAAATTTGTTGGAAGCAATGGAAGCGTATGTAATGCGCCAAGTTATACGATCACTGCCAAAAGATGCACCTGTATTAACGTGCCACGATCAACTATATGCGCCTGCGTGTAACATTCCGCTGATGAAAGCATGTTTAGAAAGCCAGATCACATCTCTTGCAAGCACCTATAGAAGCAGGAAGTGAACTTATGGTTAACATTTCTAAAAATGCTATTTGGATTGGTTTACTCGCTATATGCGCCCTTATACATACATCGCAGATTTCCGCACAAACGTTATCGGAATCAGATAAAAAATGTGGCAGGCTAGTCGATGTACTGGATTCGAAGGACAAAGAAGCTAGGAGCAGATGGGCTGCATGCACTTACATAGTCGATCGCTACCCACCGGCTGCACCGCCTGCGCAACTCCAAAGTCCGACATCATCACCCTACAAAAAGGCTTTCGACGACATTTTTTACAGCAGCGACTATTACGATGCTAAATCCTTAGGTGCGTCTGAGTGCTTTAAGAAAAATCAAGACAACGCAAAAATTCTATGGTTAATCGGAAATAATCTCCCAAAAGTCTACAGTGATTTTCAAAACCGGCGATATGAGTGCAGTCGCATGTGAATTACGCAAAACAGTTCAACGATTACGCTAGATTTTCCTTAGTTGAAAAAATTGTGTTTCCACTATCTCCGGCGCTTTCAACTTAGGTTCTGGTCAAACGCTGCAATCTAATGCTTAGCATGGAACAGCAAATTCCAACATAGAGACTTACAACGCATCAATTGCATTCAGAGCAACACGCGGTGGACTCTATTCTGACGTTGTTACAAAAATTTAGTGGGCAATGAAAATCGAAACCATCACTTGACTTGCCCCTTCCCAATAGCAACAAGTACGCGCTGCATTTCTCGCAAAAAAACAATGGTCTTTTGTTTTTCATTGTGAACGATTGAGAGCTTCTTTGAGCTAATAGTCTGAAGGGTTGTCAGCGTTACGCACTTTGACTCCTTGTCGGACTCGTTAGCAACATTTGTGTCGACCAAAGTTGCAGCTTCTTTTGGGTTAGTAGCCAGCCTCCGATAAGATTGCTCTTGAGTTGTCTGGTCTTTGGACTTTGAAATCGTCGATTCAGCCATCAACAATTGATACGCAACTTCCCGCAGGGTGCCAGTATCTGATATTTGAATAATCGTATCCATATCCGGTGGCATAGGCCCCTGACACTCCAGAGCATTCTGAGTCTCAACAACCCTCCGCAAGACACTATCTAAGTACGTTGTAGAAAACAAGAATTGGATGAGTTCAGATTTACTGACAGGCTGGATAGTGAAACTACTTGCATTTGCTCTATCCCCATCTAAAGCATTTTTAATGTAGTTTGGGAAGGCTGTAGATTGCGATGCGTCCATCTTTGGTCTTGGAACCTCAAAGACACTTCCTGCAGCAGTCCCTTGTGAGGATGCGCTCAAATGCGGCATGAAAAGCGTGATGAGGCATGCTATTTGAAAACGATTCATGTTGCGCCCTGTTGGTTAACTTTTAGCAATCCAAGTCACCGAAACACTGGCAGTATTGGAGACTTCTTCAGGCACTATATCCGGCATTGAGTAAGACATCTTCGACATTGAGTCCCCTTCAAAAGCCACATGCAGCGAATGCGGTGACGCATCTCTAGACATGCTGTGCTTAACCGATTTCACCCCCACGATTTTCAGACCCATCTGCTCTGCCATATCGTGCGCTGTCGCAGTAGCAGCATCAAGTGCATCTTTCCTCGCTTGTTGAAGAATGCCCGTTTGATCTTTCACCTGAAAGTAGGTGTCAACTGTCGGACGAGTAGCAATAGCACCCAACCCCTGTAATACGCCCCCAAGGACTTTCATGTCGATAGGAAAGTCCACCACCAGTTGCTGCACACCCTCATAGCCAATTAGCCTGCGGTTGGCATCATCAAACCGGTCTGCCCACTCTTCATTGACTGCATATTCCCGCGTCTGAGGTTTATCGATAACTCCACACGAGGCCAGAGTCTGCGCCACTGCCCTGGCTCCCTCATTCAAGCGCTGAACTGCCTCTGTGTATTCCGTCGCTTTACTGCCAACACGAATCAGCAGGCTAATGGTGTCAGGTATCGCCACTACAGTGGCTTTGCCATCGACAGTTATTTCGGTGATGTATTCCATGGTTTTCAGTTCTCTATGTTTTGAGGTTTGTTGGTCGGTCATTGAGTAGCAAGCCACGACTGCACAGCCGAAACGGTTGGGAACAAGGGATAAGCAGACTCCTTTGGTCGTGCCGGATCAAGTCCTCCAGCAATGCATTTACCTTCCGCACTGAACAAGTCCCATCCATCACGCTGCAACACCACAGGGGGATGTGCCCCCAATGGGCATGTCCACTTGCACTGCAACTTGGCAGGGCGTGCCGAGTAAGACTTTCCATTGAAGTGAATAAGACGCTCTACCTCAAGCTTGTCGATGTAAACAGGTGTCCTAAATGGCTTTGCAGGCTTGGCAACTGCTTGCCCTGCAAACTTGCACCACTTAGCCATCGTGTCTTGGTGTTTTGGGCACAGGGATTCTTTGCAGATCAAAGTCAGTAAGACACCTCGATCTACCCTTGTGGCATCAAACCAATAGCGAAACGTTGGCTGTCCATTGCGATCCAATCCGTGACTGACACGCACAGCATGTGACTCCACCGGAAAGGTCTGCTCAATCCATTTTCGAGCACCTGCCTCACCATTGATGAATCGGGTGCACAAAGTATCTTCCACCGTCTGCAGCGTTTCCATGACTTCTCCTTAAACAAATTACCCAAAGGAAAACCACCCTGCTCACAATCCGTAGGACTGCAGCGTTGGGCGGTTGACTGGAGCCTAAGATGCCTTAGGACAGGTGCTGGGTCAAGGGGTGGTGTTACGTGGCTACAACGCAGGGTATTGCGTTAAACAGCCGTTTGTGCATTCGTCGATTGCAGCTGTCTTTTTAGGGGAAAAACATGTGAACTGCTAGATCAAGACTTACAAACAAAGATGTATGTTTTAGTCCGTTTCATAAATCCTGCAGCAATTGGTTGAGAAAAGTTCGGGTCGTTAACGAACTCAAAATTCGATGGGCAGGTCTGCGCTGCGAACTTATTAGCGAAAACCAGAATACGTTGAGCTATAGAGCCTTCCGTCTCCATCATTCCCGGTGCAGCTGTCACGGTTATGAGGTGCTTATTGCTACCCAACGGTTCATGACTAAAGCCGACATCACCAGTGCCACCAACCTCAGAGCCAAGTTGAACGCGTGCTGGAGGCTGAGTGTAGGAGCAGGCTCCGAGCAGGCAGGCAAATAAAATTGTTACGATTAACTTGTTGGTAGAAGACATATTTTGAGAATGCAAGCGTTATAAAAGTGGTGAATCAGAGTCTTACAGCAATATACACAGCAAATCTGCATGGTTTTTATCGAACCGGCGTCTAAGCTTCATTTACTCTGAGCAATGCAATTTTTCAGAGATTTTTTCGAGGGTCGATGCAAATACCTGACAGACCCCCATGCCCCCCTTTAGCCCCGTCTTTCACGGGACAAGCCACGGGACAAATGAGGTATCCTGAACCCTCTCACGGGACACGCAGATTCGTAAGTCATTGATTTAATTGAGGCTATCAACAGGCTCATTTCCTGTCGGGGGCACCAGGCTCAGACCCGCAGCTCAACCACCGCGTCACGCACCTCTTCCGCCCAAGCGCGTCGGTCGCGCCCCTGGGCGTTTTGGCTTGGGCCGAACTGGACTACGGCTTCGATGGGGTCGGCGCACAAGGTTCGCCAAACCGAACCGATGAGCGTGTCGTCTCCTACGTAGCACGGGGCAAAGCTGGGCTCTTTGCTCGCAGCGTCTACAAACTTCAGACCAATAGGCATCACCGGCGCGTTGGCAGCGATGGCGGCTTGGAACAAGTTGGCGTGAAACGGCAGCACGGTGGTTCCGTCGCCCGTCGTGCCTTCGGGAAACACCGCAAGTACCTCGTCGTTTTGTAAAAACTCAGCCATGTGGTGAACCCCCCGCAGGGCGTCACGCCGCGCTTCGCGTTCTCGGACAAGCGCCGTTGACTGGCCCCGTGTTGCTCGCGGCAAACCATATCTCTTGGCTGGACATTATCGTGATGCACGCTGCTCGCCACTGCCGATTTATTTCAAAGGATGACATTGCCCGTTGGCCCGTGGTC
>CAMDAN010000008.1 GCA_945888535.1 Bordetella parapertussis | reverse complement strand
TTAGCGCCGCGGCTGGCAATGGATTTCAAGCGATCGGCGATGGTGGTTAAAGCGAGCTCCCAAGAGACAGCTTCAAATTGCCCTGAACCTTTAGGACCGGTGCGTCTAAGGGGCTGCAATATCCGCTCGGGGTGGTAAGTGCGCTCTGTATAGCGAGATACCTTGGTGCACAGGACGCCAGCCGTTGCGGGGTGGCTGGGATTGCCGTGAACCTTGATAGCAACACCATCTTGTACCGTGGTGACAAGCGAGCATGTATCTGGGCAGTCATGGGGGCAAGCACCTCGCACGAATTGTGTGCCAAGGTGTGGAAAGGAGGTGGTCGGTGGGAGCAGGGTTTTTGACATAGTGACAAAGTGAACAAGCCGATCATCGGCACAATACAGGTTTTATGGCTGATTTGGGGAATTCGACATGCACCTGATTGAATCTATCGTAACAAACGCAGCGTCTATGGCCGCAATTCGCCGCGATTTGCACGCCCACCCAGAATTATGTTTTCAAGAAGTGCGAACCGCAGACGTTGTGGCGGCCAAGTTAAGCGAATGGGGAATTCCGATTCACCGGGGCTTGGGCACCACAGGCGTTGTTGGCATCGTGAAAGCGGGAAACTCAGACCGAGCGATCGTATTGCGCGCCGACATGGACGCATTGCTGATGCAGGAATTCAATACCTTTGCCCATGCCAGTCAGCACCCCGGAAAAATGCACGCCTGCGGCCACGATGGGCACACGGCTATGCTGTTGGCCGCAGCACATTATTTTTCTAAAAACCGCAACTTTGATGGAACGGTTTATCTCGTATTTCAGCCTGCCGAAGAAGGCGGCGGCGGTGCCCGAGAAATGATCAAAGAAGGCTTGTTTGAGAAGTTCCCGGTTCAGGCCGTTTTTGGCATGCACAACTGGCCAGGCGCATCCGTAGGGAAATTCGCAGTCAGCGCAGGGCCCGTGATGGCATCCAGCAATGAATTCAAAATCACGGTGCGCGGCAAAGGGGGCCACGCTGCCTTGCCACACAACGCCATCGACCCCGTACCTGTAGCCTGCCAAATGGTGCAAGCGTTTCAAACCATCATCAGTCGAAATAAAAAGCCTGTGGACGCCGGCGTTATTTCAGTGACGATGATTCGCGCAGGCGAGGCGACCAACGTGATCCCCGACAGCTGCGAGTTACAAGGCACGGTGCGAACTTTCACCATCGAGGTGCTCGACATGATCGAGCAAAGAATGCGCGAAGTGGCACAACACACTGCGGCAGCCTTTGGCGCTCAATGCGAATTTGAATTTGTTCGTAACTACCCGCCCACCATCAACGCAGCCCATGAAGCAGATTTCGCGCGTGGGGTGATGGCAAGTATTGTGGGAGCGTCCAATGTCGGTGAGCAGGAACCGACCATGGGTGCGGAAGACTTTTCTTATATGCTGCTGGCCAAACCGGGTTGCTATAGCTTTATCGCCAATGGAGATGGGGCCCACCGTGAAATGGGCCATGGTGGCGGCCCTTGTATGTTGCACAACCCCAGTTATGACTTTAATGACGACCTCATCCCTTTGGGCGCTACGTATTGGGCTCGACTGACAGAAGCGTGGTTGGCTAGTCCAAACTAAAACGCAGGGAGGCCAACTGCAGCAAGCCATCAAAAATCAGGTTGTCAACTAACTCAAAGGGCCGCGTCATGCTGGGTGCCATCTTCCAAGCGGCTCCCCCGGTCATTACGCACAGGGGCTCTGCATTGCATTGACTTCTGACGTGCTGGACCATGCACTCCACAGCACCGGCAATCGCAAAGGTGCCGCCGCTGGTCAATGCGTCGCTGGTGTTGGTGGGAAAGGGGCGAACTTCGCCCGTAGGAACGTGCAGGCCAGCTGTCCCAGACTCCAGCGCACGCAACATGATGCCGTGCCCCGGCAAAATCAGCCCCCCTAAGAATTTCCCACTGGGATCAATGGCCTCAACTGTTACAGCTGTTCCCACCATCACCACCACCATAGGCCGGGGCAAGCCTTGAGCGAGCATGCGGTGGTACGCGCCCACCATGGCAACCCAGCGGTCGGCGCCTAAACGCGTGGGGTGGTCATAACCGTTGCTTAAACCCGCTTCTGATTCGCTGGCAACCACCCACTGCGGGGTGACATCCCACAACTCCATTTGTTCTTGAACCCGCCGCTTGACGGCGTCGCCGGCGACAACGCAACCCAAGACAAACTGAGGTTGGGGCAAGGTACTCCAAGAACCTTCAGCGAGTTTGTCAATATTTTCTAAAAACTCAGCCCCTTGGGCTAAGAGCGGCGAGCCCGGCGCAGGCGTTGCATACAAAGCCCATTTGAGGCGGGTATTTCCAATGTCGAGAGCGAGAAAAGTCATAGGAGCGTAAGGGGTACGCCGCATTATGACCAACTGCAAAAATCGTTTACAGTTGACGTTTACGTAAACGTCAACTCCTTTGCGTTTTCTACTGTCTTTTGAGAGCCCTGTCCTATGACCAATCTTGCTGCTGAATACACCGCCTTAGCCAATTACCGGCCCACCCACAAAGTCCGCTTTGTGACCGCAGCCAGCTTGTTTGATGGACACGATGCCGCCATCAACATCATGCGTCGTATCTTGCAAGGCATGGGCGCTGAAGTGATTCACCTCGGGCACAACCGCAGCGTCGAAGAGGTGGTAACCGCTGCGCTTCAAGAAGATGTACAAGGCATTGCGATTAGTTCCTACCAAGGCGGCCATGTGGAGTATTTCAAATACATGGTGGACTTGCTCAAAAGCCGAGGCGGCTCGCATATACAAGTCTTTGGCGGCGGCGGCGGGGTGATTGTTCCTTCTGAAATCAAAGAGTTGCAAGCCTATGGCGTAAGCCGTATTTACAGCCCCGAAGATGGGCAAAAAATGGGACTTGCGGGAATGATTGGCGAGATGGTCATGCGCTGCGATAAGGATATTTCGGGCTTTGCACCCCAGGCCATATCAGCCATTGAGGGCCATACCGATGCCCATTGGCGCGCATTGGCCCAACTGCTCACGGCTATCGAGGGAAAGCAACTCAACGATGGCTTACTTCAAGACATTCGCAAAAAAGCTGTCAACAAAAAAATCCCAACGATTGGAATTACCGGAACCGGCGGCGCAGGGAAATCATCGTTGACCGATGAATTGATTCGCCGCTTGCGTTTGGACTGTGCTGACAGTTTGCGCATCGCAGTCATCTCCATCGATCCTTCGCGCCGCAAAAGTGGTGGCGCTTTGCTAGGAGACCGGATTCGCATGAATGCGATCTCGCCATGGACAACCCAGGAGTCGCAAGGAGAGAGCGGGCAACGCGTCTTTATGCGCAGTTTGGCCACCCGAGATTTCGGTTCCGAGATTAGTCTGGCCTTGCCTGATGTGATTGCAGCTTGCAAAGTAACGGGGTTTGATCTCATTGTGGTGGAGACTTCAGGAATCGGCCAAGGCGATGCGGCTATTGCACCCTTGGTGGATGTGCCTTTGTATGTCATGACACCTGAGTTTGGTGCGGCCAGCCAGCTTGAAAAAATTGATATGTTGGATTTCGCTGAATTTGTAGCGATCAATAAGTTTGATCGCAAGGGGGCCAGTGATGCGCTGCGCGATGTGTCTAAGCAAGTGCAACGAAACCGCGAGGCGTGGAGTGTGGCAGCCGACACCATGCCCGTTTTTGGAACTATGGCGGCCCGCTTTAATGACGATGGCGTAACGGCCCTTTACCAAGCCATGCTGCCGCGTTTGCAGTCCTTGGGTTTAACCGTTAAGCCCAGCGTTTTGCCTCTGGTCAATGTTCGCTTTAGCAGTAACCAAACCCCCGTGGTTCCCGCTGCACGAACCCGCTACCTTGCCGAAATTAGCGATACCGTGCATGGGTATAAAAAACAAGCCAAAGCGCAGTCCGCGCTTGCGCGTGAAATTCAGCAGTTGCGCGCTGCGGCTGCGATGCTAGAGGTCGGTAAACCCGGAAAAGCCCGCGCTTCAGAGGCTGCAATCGATTTAGCGGTTCAAAGAGAACAATTGCAAAACGCCAACGCCCGTAAATTACTCACGCAGTGGCCCGAGATGCAAGCGGCCTACGCCGGGGATGAATATGTGGTGAAAATTCGCGACAAAGAAATTCGCACGGCGCTTACTAGTAAATCTCTCAGTGGCACCACCATTCGCAAAGTGGCTTTGCCAACCTACGAAGACCATGGCGAAATATTGAAGTGGCTGATGCTCGATAACGTTCCTGGAAGCTTCCCCTATACCGCAGGTACGTTTGCGTTTAAGCGTGAGGGTGAAGACCCCACCCGCATGTTTGCAGGGGAAGGTGACGCGTTTAGAACCAACCGGCGCTTCAAGCTTTTATCGGAAGGCATGCCGGCCAAGCGTTTGTCTACGGCATTCGATTCGGTCACGCTCTATGGAAACGATCCCGATCTGCGTCCTGATATTTACGGAAAGGTCGGCAACTCAGGCGTGAGTATTGCCACGCTGGATGATATGAAGGTGTTGTATGGCGGCTTCGACTTATGCAACCCAGCAACTAGCGTATCCATGACGATCAATGGACCCGCGCCATCCATATTGGCGATGTTCATGAACACCGCGATCGACCAAAATATCGAAAAGTTTCAAACCGAAAACAAGCGCGCTCCCACCGATACGGAGATTGCGAAAATCAAGGAATGGGTTTTAGCCAATGTACGCGGCACGGTGCAGGCGGATATTTTGAAAGAAGACCAAGGCCAAAACACCTGTATTTACTCCACCGAGTTCAGCCTCAAAGTCATGGGCGATATCGCCCAGTATTTTGTTCATCACAATGTTCGTAACTTCTATAGCGTATCGATCAGTGGTTACCACATCGCTGAAGCCGGCGCGAACCCGATCAGCCAACTGGCATTTACCTTGTCTAATGGATTTACCTTTGTAGAAGCCTATTTGGCGCGGGGTATGCACATTGATGACTTTGCGCCTAACCTCTCGTTCTTCTTTAGCAACGGCATGGACCCAGAGTACACCGTCTTGGGCCGCGTTGCACGGCGCATTTGGGCGGTCGCCATGCGCGACAAATACGGCGCCAACGAGCGCAGCCAAAAACTGAAATACCACATCCAAACCAGCGGGCGCAGTTTGCATGCCCAGGAAATTCAATTCAATGACATCCGCACCACGCTACAGGCCTTGATTGCGATTTACGATAACTGCAATTCCTTACACACCAACGCCTTTGACGAAGCCATCACCACGCCGACCGAAGAGAGTGTGCGCCGTGCCATGGCCATTCAACTCATCATTAACCGTGAGTGGGGCCTAGCCAAAAATGAAAACCCCAGCCAAGGCGCTTTCATTATTGAAGACCTCACCGAGTTGGTCGAAGAAGCGGTGTTGGCAGAATTTGAAAAATTAGCCGAACGCGGCGGCGTGTTGGGTGCGATGGAAACGGGTTACCAGCGTGGTCAGATCCAAGACGAATCGATGCATTACGAAATGCTCAAGCACACGGGGGAGTTGCCGATTATTGGTGTGAATACCTTCCGCAATCCCCATGGCGATCAGGTCATGGATAAATTGGAGTTAGCCCGTTCAACAGAAGAAGAAAAGCAAAGCCAACTCAAGCGGCTACATGATTTTCATTCTCGCCATGCGAAAGCAGCGCCTGCGATGCTGTTGCGCTTGCAGCAGGCAGTTATTGCGAACGACAACATGTTCGACGTGTTGATGGACGCAGTCCGTGTGTGTTCACTAGGCCAAATTACCAACGCCTTATTTGAAGTCGGCGGGCAATACCGACGCAATATGTAATTGAGCTTGAGCTTACTTATTCAATAGCGCCTCTTGGACCGCCCACAAGCGGTCTTGGCCCCAAACCGCGGTGTTGCCAACGTGAAATGAAGGGACGCCCCAAAGCCCGAGTGCAAACATCGCGCTGCGGTTCGCTTCTGCCACCGTTCGCCATTCATCGAGATCGAGTGCTTCCTTAGCTTGCGTCCAGAGCAGCCCGGAGCGTTCAACGATTTTTCGCAAGTCTGTGTCGCTGCCAGCGTCAAGACCTTCAGCCCACACCCCTTGCATAAACGACAGCACATAGCTTTCGCCTTTGCCTTGCGCCAAGGCCAAGGGCATGAGCGCGAGTCCGCGCTCGGTGGGTTTTCCTACGGGGTCATTCAAACGGCCAAAAGGAATGCTGCGCATGCGCGCTTCTCTGGCGGTGTCAAAGACGATGTACATGCGTTTTTCACGGGGGACAGGCAACCCGCGCATCACCATGGGCAAAACGTAGCGCAAATTCACCTGCGCGCCCGTGCGGCGCGCGAGTTCAAACACCCGGGGGGCCACGATGGCGGAATAGGGGCTGCGAAAGGAGAAAAAGAAATCAATGGCTGGTGGATTCGTTAAAGAAACCGCGTGTTGAAGGTCTTCGCCAGGAGGGAAAAGAAAAGGCGCAGCGTCTTGCTGGAATTGCGGAGTTTGGAGCCCTAAGTCTTGCAAGCGTTTTTCGAGGTGGTGTAAGCGGTCAACCCCCCAATACCACTCTCCGCCAAACCACAGCGTCGCGCCCAGGTAGTGCCCTAGGCGCTTGCGCAACTTGTCCGCTTGTTCTCGTGTTTCATGGGGGTTACTTGCGCGCAAGGGCGACGCGTTTGAACTATCAATGCCGTAGTGTTGCGCCAAGAGGGCTGCATCGCGCTGGCTGTAGGCCTCAAGCAATGCGCGCTCCGGCGCGGCAGCGTCGCTGGGTGCGCTGACGCAATGGATCTCCATTTGAATGTGGTACCGCGCTTGAAACTGCGGCAATACGGACGCCAATAATTGGCTATAGGGATCGTCTTCTTGGTGAAAAAAATGAACCACCTGTCCTTCTTTGCGAGCGGCCCTTCGGGATTCAAAGCGGAGGCGTTTGAATTCCAAACGCGCAGGCGACAGCAGGTACTGCATGACTCTCGGAGTCAGCCAAGTTTTAAGTGACATGGTTTAAGTGCTTTATGAATGGCTCTCGGTGAGCCCATAGCGCGCAATGAGGGTTGCGCGACTTTGCGGATCGATATTGATGTTTGCGGTATCGCGACCCACGCTGGCGATCAATCGAGGATCCATGACGGCCCGCCACAGCGGCGGAATATAGGCGACCAAAAACATCGCAAAGTAGCCACTGGGCAAAGTCGGCAAGTTGTCGAAGTGGCGTAAAGACTGGTAACGGCGCAGGGGGTGTGCATGGTGGTCGGAGTGGCGCTGCAAGTGAAACAAAATCCAATTGGAGAAAATATGGTTGCTGTTCCAAGAGTGGTGGGGCTGACACGCCTCGTATTTTCCGGGAGCGCGTTGGCGTCTGAGCAAACCGTAATGCTCAATGTAGTTGGCCGAGGTCAGTTGAAAATTAGCCCAAAACGACGCGACAACTAAAAATGGCAATACGTTCCAACCCAACCACGCCACCAAGCCCGACCACAAAGCCAGGGTCAATAGCGCCGGTTGGATGATTTCGTTGTGGAGTGAAAAAACGGGCAAACCTGCTTTCTGTAAACGGGATTTTTCAAGCTCCCATGCGCGAAACCAGGCGCCTGGCATTTCCCGAAGAACAAAGCGGTAGATGGACTCCCCCATCCGTGAAGACGCTGGGTCAGCGGGGGTTGCCGCATCGCGGTGGTGGCCTCGGTTGTGTTCAATAAAAAAATGCCCGTACCCTGAAGGAGCTAAAACTATTTTTGCCAACCATTTTTCAAGCTGGGTATTTTTATGCCCGAGTTCATGACCTAAGTTAATACAAAAGCCACCCACTGAGCCGCTGATCAGTACCATCGCAAACATCGCGTGTAAAGGTAAGTCAAAGCGTGAAACAAACCAAGCGCTAAAAATGAACGCAGCCCACAACACGGGCGCGAGTAAATAGGTAATCCAACGGTAATACAGATCAGCGTCAAGCGCAGGCACTGCCGATTCAGGTGGATTACTCTGATCTTCGCCGAGTATGCGATCGAACAAAGGCACGATCGTATAAAAGAAAACCACTGGAAGCCAAAGCATCCATGCTTCACCGGAGTTGAGCATCAAAGCTGGCCCGATCAATACGGTGGTGGGAATAAGCAGGGACAACAACCACGCATAGCGTTTGTGGTCGCGGTAGGGTTCGGCGTGCAGGTTTGCGGTGGTCATGGGCAGGTGCGCTCAATAGGCATCTTGATAAAACGAAACCTATTGTGCAGCGCCTATGCAGGACTGTTTTGCGGGTTTACCCGCAGAGGGTCACGCCAGTGACTGCGCGAGCCAGTTGCAAAGTTCGCTGTCAGGCGAGTCGAAGCCCGCAATCACTGTAAAGTGATCCGCGCCGTCAATGGCTTTTAAAGTCGAATGATTGCCTTGGGCGCTCCATGATGCGTGAAATAACTGGGATTGGCGAGAAAACTCGGTGGTCTCTGCACCACCCCAAGTGATCCATGTGGGCGTTTTGCTGGGGCGCACCAAAAAGGCGGGGGAGTTTCTTTGGATGGTGCCAACATCGAGTTGAATCAGGGGTTGCAAATAACTGCAGCGCAGGGGTGCGAGGTCGTACAAACCGCTGATGCAAAGCGCAGCTTTCAGCGGGTCTTGGGGAAGGCCATAGTCGCGCGCCCATTCGGTCTGCAAGCACATGGCTGTTAAGTGCCCACCCGCCGAATGTCCACCCACTGCGACGCGTTGTGGGTCGCCCCCATGGTAAGCAATATTGCGCAAAGTCCAAGCCACGGCAGCGCGAACTTGGCGGGTAATTTCATCGAGCGTGACATGCGGGCATAAATCGTAATTCACCACGACGGTCGTGATGCCACGCTGGTGCAGACCCAAGGCAACGCTACTGAATTCTTTGCTTGAGAGTGCGCGCCAATAGCCGCCATGGATAAACACAAAGACCGGGGCATTGGGCTGGTCTGCCGGAAAAATATCCAAGGTCTCGTGGACGGTTGGCCCATAGGGAACGTCCAGCACATGGCGCAAGGTCGAGCGCGCCAAAGTACTTTGCGCTACAAAGTGTTTGCCCGGCGCGCTGGGGTCGCTTAAAGCTATAGAAGGGTTGTACTGGGCATCGATTTGCGATTGCTCAGTGAAATCGCGGTACAGCGGACGCTTGGCAGAGGTAGACATAGGGCAGTGCTCCTGAATGATGCCCTTACATCATACGAACTTTGACCGACTTTCCTTTGATGCGTCCCGCATTGAGTTTGGCGCAGGCCGCGCTGGCAATTTGTCGATCCACCGCCACAAAGGTACAAAATTCAGTCACTTGAATTTTGCCGATTTGGTCTCGCGTGTATGCGGGCCCGCCTTCGTCATTGGTTAGCGCACCCAAGACATCACCTGGGCGAATTTTTTCTTTTCTCCCGCCCAGTATTTGCAAGCTCACCATGGGCGCGAGCAAGGGATCTTTGCTGGCGGGGGTGAGCGTTTCAAGACCAAACCAGGTGCTTGAAAAATGCTGGTACTGCTCAATTTTCCCGACTGCACCCATGTCGTTCATGCTGGCCAAGCTCAGCGCCAAACCAGACGCGCCGGCGCGACCAGTTCGACCCACACGGTGCACATGGACCTCCGGGTCGGGCGTGATGTCTACGTTGATCACAGCTTCGAGTTGGTTGATATCGAGTCCCCGTGAGGCGACGTCTGTGGCAACCAGAACCGAACAACTGCGATTTGAAAATTGCGCGAGTACTTGGTCACGCTCGCGTTGTTCGAGTTCGCCGTACAACGCCAATGCGTTAAAACCTTGTTGTTGCAGTAAGTCCACCAGGTCTTTGCACTGTTGTTTGGTATTACAAAACGCCAACGTACTGACAGGTCGAAAATGCATCAACAACTTGCCCACGGTTTCCAAACGGTTGGCGCGCGTGACTTCATAAAAGCGCTGCTCAATTTGGCTTTGGGCTTGGGGCGCTTCGATCTTGATTTGCTGTGGAGTCCGCATGAATTGGCGCGCTAGCTTCTCTATGCCCTCAGGATAGGTGGCTGAGAACAACAAGGTTTGGCGCTCTTTGGGCGTTTGTTTGACGACCTTGGCAATGTCGTCAAAAAATCCCATGTCCAACATCCGATCGGCTTCGTCTAGGACCAATGTATTTAAGCCATCGAGCACCAAGTAGCCGCGCTCCAGATGGTCCATGATGCGTCCGGGCGTACCCACCACAATGTGTGCCCCGTTCTCGAGCGAAGCGCGTTGGCCGCGCAAAGCAATACCGCCGCACAAGGTCACCACCTTGATGTTGTCTTGGGCTCGCGCCAAGCGGCGAATTTCCACCGTCACTTGGTCGGCCAGTTCGCGGGTAGGGCACATCACCATGGCTTGTACCGAAAACCAACGTGGATTAAGTTTGGCCAAAAGCGCCAAGGCAAAGGCGACGGTTTTCCCGCTACCGGTTTTGGCTTGGGCGATCAGATCGGTACCCGCCAGCGCCACGGGCAGGCTGGCGGCCTGAATCGGCGTCATCTCCAAATAGCCTAACTGCTCCAAATTGGCCAAGGTGGCCGGGGCCAATGCCAGCGTTGCAAACGCGTTGGTTTTTAAAGTCATTTGCCGTTAATGGCAAGCAACTCCACCTCAAACAAAATCGTCGCGTTGGGCGGTATGGCGCTGCCTGCGCCACGCGCTCCGTAGGCAATGGACGCTGGGCAAGTGAGCTTGGCTTTACCGCCGACCTTCATGCGCTGCACGCCTTCGGTCCAACAGGCAATCACGCCGCTCAAAGGAAACTCAATGGCTTCATTTCGTTTGTAGGAGCTGTCAAATTCACGGCCATCGGGAAAGGTGCCGCGGTAGTGCACCTTCACGGTGTCAGTAGCTTTGGGGCTAGCGCCTGTGCCATCTTTGAGTGAGCGGTACACCAAGCCACTGGGTGTGACCATGGCGCCGGTTTCTTTGGCCGCAGCTTGGGTCACAGCGTCAGCCGCCCACGCGGGTGAGGCGCTGGCCAAGAGTGCTGAAAGGGCGAGAGTCAAAAAGGTTTTTTTCATAGGAATCCTTAAACTAACAAAGCGTTCACGCGCTTGACGTAAGCGGCCGGGTCTGCAGGCATGCCGCCTTCAGCAAGCAAGGCCTGGTCAAACAAAATATGCGCAAGGTCATGAAAGTGCACCGAGCCGTCGAGTTTTTTCACCAATGCGTGTTCTGCGTTCACTTCTAAAACAGGCTTGACTTCAGGCGCCGCTTGTCCGGCTTGTTTGAGCATACGCGCCAACTGCGTGCTCATGCCGTGGTCTTGCACCACCAAACAGGCGGGGCTATCCACCAAGCGGGTGGTTACGCGAACATCTTCGGCCTTGTCTTTAAGCGCTTCTTTGAGTTTAGCCAGCAGGGGCTTGAAAGTTTCTGCGGCTTCTTCGGCGGCCTTCTTTTCAGTATCGTCTTGCAAGCTACCCAAATCGACGGCCCCTTTGGCAACGCTTTGCATGGGCGTGCCGTCAAAGTCTTGCAGGTAATTGAGCGCCCACTCATCGACCCGGTCCGTCATCAAAAGCACTTCGATGCCTTTTTTCTTGAACACTTCCAGTTGGGGGCTGTTTTTAGCCGCAGCCAAGGTGTCTGCGGTGATGTAGTAAATGGCCTCTTGGCCCTCTTTCATCCGCGTTTTGTAATCCGCAAGGGAGATGCTTGCGGTATCCGTGCTAGTGCTGGCAAAGCGCAAGAGTTTGGCAAGCCGGTCTTTGTTGGCAAAGTCTTCGCCCAAGCCTTCTTTAAGTACCGCGCCAAACTCCGCATAAAACTTTGAGTATTTACCGATCTGCGCTTTGTCTTCTTCGGAGACTACATCGGTCACACCATCGGCTGAGGCTGCCGGTGCGATGTCGTGTTTGGCTAAGTCTTCGAGCATACCTAAAACGCGTTTGGCACAGCCCTCGCGAATGGCTTTGACATCGCGGCTTTCTTGTAGCAATTCTCGGCTGACGTTGAGCGGTAAATCAGCTGAATCCACCACGCCTTTGACAAAGCGCAGGTAGGTGGGGAGCAAGGCTTCGGCGTCATCCATGATGAACACGCGTTTGACATATAACTTGATGCCCGCGGTTTTTTCGCGGTTGTACAAATCCATGGGCGCTTTGCCGGGAATGTAGAGCAGTTGGGTGTATTCGGTGCTTCCCTCCACCCGGTTGTGCGTGTGGGCCAAGGGCGCTTCAAAATCGTGGCTGATTTGTTTGTAGAAGTCGTCGTATTGCTCTTGGCTTATGTCTTTTTTTGCACGGGCCCAAATCGCATTGGCTTTGTTGACCGTTTCCCAGTCGCCGGTTTTAACCATGGCGCCCGGTTGGCGGCCGCCGCTTTCATCGCTGGGGTTAATCAGTTCGCCATCTTTCCATTCTTCCTTTTCCATCAAGATGGGAAGGCTGATGTGGTCCGAGTATTTATTAATAATGCCTTTCACTTTCCAAGCGTTGGCATAGTCTTGCGCGTCCTCGCGCAGGTGCAAGGTCACACTGGTGCCGCGTTGCTCACGAGAAATCGCTTCGACTTCAAAAGCGCCGCCACTGGCTCCGCCATCGCTGACCCAACGCACGCCTTGTGCCACCGGCAACCCTGCGCGGCGGGATTCCACGGTGATTTTGTCGGCCACGATAAAGCCAGAATAAAAGCCCACCCCAAACTGGCCGATAAGCTGGGAGTCGGCTTTTTGGTCGCCGCTGAGTTTGGAGACAAAGTCCTTGGTACCGCTCTTAGCGATGGTGCCCAGGTTGTCGATTGCTTCTTGTTCGGAAAGTCCAATGCCGTTGTCGGTAATGGTCAAGGTTTTGGCGTCTTTATCAAAAGTCACTTTGACTTTCAACTCCGCGTCGCTTTCCAACAAATCGGGTGCGTTGATCGCTTCAAAGCGCAGTTTGTCGCAGGCGTCAGATGCGTTAGAAATTAACTCACGCAGAAAAATCTCTTTGTTGGAATAGAGCGAGTGGGTAACGAGGTGCAGGAGTTGCGCAACTTCGGCTTGAAAATTAAGGGTTTGCTTGGTCATAAAAAATCAGGATTTCTAAAATAAAAAACGAGGCTGTCTCAGTGTGTGGGAAAACATTGGCCCCAAAATACATGGAGGCAGAGGTGGAAATTTCAAGGCGTTAAAAACGCTCGTGGGGTGCGAGGTAACGCCACTGGCCGACGGGTAAATTTCCCAGCATGACTTTGCCAATACGCACACGCTTTAAGCCGACAACTTTCAGTCCGACTTGCTCACACATGCGGCGGATTTGGCGCTTCTTTCCTTCATGCAACACAAAGCGCAGTTGCTCCGGATTTTGCCATTCAACCTTGGCATGCTTTAAGGCTTGACCATCCAAACTCAGCCCATGGCGCAAGAGCTGGAGTTTTTCAGCAGGGAACACCGCTTGCACATCGGCGCTGATGGGGTCATCGTCGTCAATGCGGCTGAGTTGGGTCGGGGCCGCAGGCCTTTGCAATGGCCGCCCGGGATAGGTTGCCGCCGCGGATGTGGCTGCGGCGGTGTTGAGTACGCCGGTGTAAATCACACGCACCAAATATTCTTTTTCCATCACCGCGTCTTCGCCAATCAATTGGCGGGCGACACGGCCATCTTGGGTAAGAACCAAAAGACCAGTGGAATCAATGTCTAAGCGACCTGCTGGAACTAGGCTTTTGAGTTGGCTGCCATGAAAGAAAAAACGCGCATTGTCTTCAGCCCAGCGGTTGTGGGGCTGCACCAAGGTGATGGCGGGCTCGTGGCCGTCTTCGGCTTGGCCACTCACTAAACCTAAAGGTTTGTTGATCAACACGGTCACCAAATTGGCTTGTTGGCCTTTGGCAAGTTTGTCAATCTCAATCTTGACATCGGGCGCGACTTGCATGCCCATTTCAGCCACGCGTCCATTGACCTTGACCCAGCCTTTGGCAATCCAGTCATCAGCTTCCCGCCGTGAGGCCAGCCCCAACTCAGCCATGCGTTTATTCAAGCGCAGCGTTCCGTTGGCCCCAAGGGCTGCGGTGTTGGTTTGTCCTTGAGGAATGGGGGCGCGTTGCGTTGGGGGAGCAGCCCGTCGGAAGGGGGTTGGAACTGTAGCGGGCGCTTCGGTTTTTTTGGAGTCAATCATGGGCTACAGAGTTAATAGGCTTGCAAGCCTTATTTTACGGGCTTTAGCGCAGAACCACTTGCGAGCGCAGCGCTGAAATGTCCAACACCCGAAGCCCTCCGTATTCAACCCGAATCGAGCCTTGTTCGGCCAATGTGGTCAGGGCTTCATTGACCCGTTGGCGAGACAATCCTACCAAGTAGGCCAGCTCTTGCTGGGTGATGCGCAAGACCTCGCCTACCCCGGGGTACAAGACCGGGTTAAACAATGCCGCCAAACTGCGTGCGACGCGTACGTCGGGGTTGTTCATTCGGTCAATTTCACGGGCGGCAATAAATTGGCCAAGCCGCTCGTTGATCTGGTTCATCACAAAGCGGTTAAACCCAATCGAGTGGTCTAACAGCCAGTGAAACGTGTCGATGTGCAAACCAGCGACACGGCTTTTGCGCAAGGCCTGGATGTTGTAGCGGTAGTTCTCCCGCTTAAGCGCCGTCCCCTCGCCAAACCAGCCGCCCGGCGGTACGCCGGTGTAGGTCATCGTTTGCCCCTGCGCATTGTCAGTACTCATTTTGAGCAAACCATCAATCACCCCAAACCAATAGGTGGCGGGTCGCCCGGTGCGGCACACCATATCGCCGGGGCTGGCGTCGGCTACCTTTAAATCTGCAACCGCACGGTCTAGTTCTTCTGCACTGAGCAAGCGAATCCAGGGAATGGCGCTCAGTTCCACTTGAGTCAAAGGCCGACGGCGTTGGTAAAGGGTGGTTTCAGTGGTCATGTCAGTTACGGGTCGTTTCAGGGTTGATCCCGTCAGTTAGCAGAAAGCGAAGGGAAAACACCTAGCGGATTGTGGCCTCAATTGTCGTTGGAATGACAACTTAACGTCAAATGCAGTCTTAATATCGCCCCATATTCAACGCCTAGGCGCACCTTTTTGGTTTTTACCTGGGTTGATTCAGGTCACAAGGATTTGGGATGCAAACGACTTTTCCGCAACTTTTATTGCAACACGCGAGTGAACGCCCACAAGCGACAGCCATGCGTGAAAAGGAATATGGAATTTGGCAGTCGCTTACGTGGAGTGACTTGGCTGTCATGGTGGAGCACCTCGCTTGCGGTTTACACCAAGCAGGGCTTCAACGCGGAGACCACATGGTGGTGGTGGGGGCCAACCGCCCGCGCTTGTACGCCACGATGCTGGCGGCGCAGTCGCTGGGTGCCATCCCTGTGCCTTTGTACCAAGACGCTGCCGCTGCCGAATGCGTTTTTCCGCTCAATAACGCTGAAGTGCGTTTTGCTTTTGCAGAAGACCAAGAGCAAGTAGACAAACTGTTGGAAATTCAACCGCAGTGTTCGCTTTTGACCCATATTTATTTTGATGACCCACGCGGCCTGCGCAGTTATGACGAACCAGGTTTGGCTGCTCTGGATGAATTACTGGCGGCTGGCAAAGTTTTCGCGTCCGCCCATCCTGATTTCTTCAAAGAATCTGTGAAGGGCGTTAAGCCAAGCGATGTGGGTGCCATGTTTTTTACCTCAGGCACCACCGGCAATCCCAAAGGGGTTGTTCACACCCATGATTCCTTGCTCAACCGCGCTCGCGCAGGCGCGGAGTTTGACCATTTGACCAACCAAGAAGAAGTATTGGCATACATGCCCGTGGCATGGATTGGGCAAAATATTTTTAGCTACGCGCAGTGGTTGGCCTGCGGTTATGTGGTGAACTGCCCAGAATCTGCGGCGACAGTCACCATCGATTTGAAAGAAATCGGCCCGAGCTACTATTTCGCACCTCCACGGGTGTTTGAAGGTTTACTCACCAGCGTGATGATTCGTATGGAAGACGCCAGTGCGCTCAAGCGCTGGATGTTTAAGTTTTTCATGTCCGTTGCGCAGCGTGTCGGGCCTAGCAAGATGTCAGGCCAGTCGCTGGGGTTTTTAGATGGTTTGCTTTACGCCTTGGGTAACTTCTTGGTCTACGGTCCCTTGCGAAATAACTTGGGGATGAGCCGTGTGCGCGTCGCCTACACCGCGGGCGAGGCGATTGGACCGGACTTGTTTAGCTTTTACCGCTCGATTGGTATTAACTTAAAGCAGTTGTACGGCTCGACAGAGACGGCGGTTTTTGTTTGTTTGCAACCCGACCATGAAGCCCGCGCTGACACGGTTGGCGTGCCATGCGCTGGCGTGGAGATTAAGGTGGCTGATAACGGTGAAATCTTAGTCAAGTCGCCCGGATTACTGAGGGAGTATTTCAAAAATCCGGGGGCCACAAGCGAAGTCTTAACCAACGATGGTTGGTACCACACCAGCGATGCAGGATTTATCGATGCCCATGGTCACCTGAAGATCATTGACCGCGTAAAAGATGTAGGGCGCATCAAAGGGGGTGCATTTGATGGTTCCCTTTTCGCGCCTAAATATGTGGAAAACAAACTCAAATTTTTCCAACACATCAAGGAAGTCGTTGCCTATGGCGATGGCCGAGAAAAAGTGTGCGTCATGATCAATATTGACTTTGATGCTGTCGGAAACTGGGCCGAGCGGCGCAATCTTCCGTATGCGGGCTACACCGACCTGGCCCAAAAACCAGAGGTCTACCAACTCATCAAGGCGTGTGTTGAAAAGGTCAACGCGGATTTGAGTGCGGACGCCTTACTCGGTGGGTCGCAAGTCAGTCGATTCTTGGTTCTGCACAAAGAGTTGGATGCCGATGATGGGGAGCTCACCCGAACCAACAAAGTCAGACGCGGCTTTATTGCTGAAAAATACCAAGCGCTGGTGGATGCCTTGTATGAAGGCCGCACCTCCCAATTCATTGAAACCGTGGTCAAGTTTGAAGATGGCCGCAGCGGCAGCGTCAGCGCCACCTTGAAGATAGACGACTCCAAAACTTTCGCACCCGTAAAGGCGGCAGCATGAGTAAAAAAATTGGCGACATCATTTTGGATGTCAACAACATTTCTTTGAGTTTTGGTGGCGTCAAGGCTTTGACGGACATTTCATTCAATGTGCGCGAACATGAGGTGCGCGCCATCATAGGGCCCAACGGTGCGGGTAAAAGCTCCATGCTCAACTGTATCAATGGGGTTTATACCCCGCAGCAGGGGACCATTAGTTTCAAAGGACAAACTTTTGACCACATGGACAGCCACCAGGTGGCCGTCATGGGCATTGGGCGAACGTTTCAAAACTTGGCCTTGTTCAAAGGCATGAGCGTGATTGACAACATCATGACGGGTCGCAATCTGCGCATCAAAAGCAATTTGCTTTTGCAGGCCTTGCGAATTGGACCTGCCCAACGCGAAGAAGAGCAGCACCGCGAGTTCGTAGAAAACATCATCGACTTTCTTGAAATTCAGGCTTATCGTAAAACCCCGGTGGGGCAGTTGCCCTACGGTTTGCAAAAACGGGTGGACTTGGGTCGTGCTTTGGCGATGGAACCCCAAGTGCTGCTGCTTGACGAGCCGATGGCAGGAATGAACGTTGAAGAAAAGCAGGACATGTGTCGCTTTGTTCTTGATGTGAACGAAGAATACGGAACCACCATCGTTCTGATTGAGCATGACATGGGCGTGGTCATGGATATCTCAGATCGCGTGGTGGTGCTTGACTATGGCAAAAAAATTGGTGATGGCACACCCAATGAGGTCCGCAACAACGAAGAAGTGATCAGTGCTTACCTTGGCACCTCACATTAAGGACAAACGACATGGCATTTTTTCTTGAAACATTGCTCGGCGGCTTGATGGCCGGCATGCTGTATTCGCTGGTCGCCTTGGGCTTCGTTCTGATCTACAAAGCCTCTGGCGTCTTTAACTTCGCACAAGGTGCAATGGTCTTGTTTGCCGCATTGGCGATGGCCCGATTCTCGGAGTGGATTCCCTTGTGGACAGGGATCGACAATCCCGTGCTTGCGAATATCTTGGCGTTTGTTATAGCCGCTTGCATCATGTTTGTGGTCGCGTGGTTGATTGAGCGCCTGGCACTGCGTCACCTTGTGAACCAAGAGGGGACGACCTTGCTCATGGCCACCTTAGGGATTAGCTACTTTTTGGATGGCTTAGGTCAAACCATCTTTGGAAGCGACATCTACAAAATTGACATTGGCATGCCCAAAGAACCCGTGATGGCATTTGAGCAAATGTTTGAAGGCGGAATTTTGATTAACAAAGAAGACCTCTACGCCGCATTGATTGCCGCCGTGTTGGTTACCCTGCTCAGCCTCTTTTTTCAAAAGACGGCGACCGGACGCGCTTTGCGTGCGGTGGCCGATGACCACCAAGCTGCGCAAAGTATTGGAATTCCTTTGAACCGTATTTGGGTGATTGTTTGGTGTGTCGCCGGAGTCGTGGCTTTGGTGGCAGGAATGATTTGGGGTAGCAAACTTGGCGTGCAATTTTCATTGACGACGGTTGCATTGCGCGCCCTGCCTGTGGTGATTTTGGGCGGACTGACCTCGGTTCCTGGCGCCATCATTGGCGGGCTGATTATTGGCGTGGGTGAAAAACTGTCGGAGGTATTTCTCGGACCGTATGTGGGCGGAGGCATTGAAATCTGGTTTGCCTACGTTTTAGCTTTATTGTTTTTGTTGGTGAGGCCGCAGGGCCTGTTCGGCGAAAAAATTATTGACCGCGTCTAAGCATTTTCGAGAGCACCTATGTTTTACAGAGAAAACGGCCAATTCAAAACCAGCTACCGGGCTGACCAACAAATATTCCCCATCGCGCAAGACCGTTGGGCGGTTAGATTGATCATCGCCGCCGCATTTTTTGTGGTGCCGATGATTGGTACGGACTACATGTTCCGCGCTATTTTTATCCCATTCTTAATCATGGCGTTGGCCGCGTTGGGTGTCAATATTTTGGTGGGCTACTGCGGACAAATCTCGTTGGGCTCAGGTGCGTTTATGGCCGTTGGCGCATACGCTGCTTTCAACTTTTTCGTTCGCTTGCCAGAGTTGCCTTTGCTTTTGTCGTTGGTGCTAGGGGGGGTCTGTGCGGCCGCCTTTGGGATTTTGTTTGGTTTGCCCAGCTTGCGTGTCAAAGGCTTGTACTTGGCAGTGGCGACATTGGCCGCTCAGTTTTTCAGTGACTGGATGTTTCTGCGCATCAAGTGGTTCACCAATGACTCCCCCTCTGGCTCAGTCTCGGTTTCTGATTTAAAGATTCTCAACTTCTCTTTTGACACCCCGGTTTCTAAATACCTGTTGTGCTTGTCCATATTGGTGGTGTTGGGTGTGTTGGCTAAAAATTTGGTTCGCAGTGCGATTGGGCGCGAGTGGATGGCTATTCGCGATATGGATGTGGCCGCCGCAGTCATTGGGATTCGCCCGATGTACGCAAAACTGACCGCATTTGCCGTCAGCTCTTTTGTCATTGGAGTGGCTGGTGCCTTGTGGGGATTCGTCTATCTAGGCGCTTGGGAGCCCGCAGCCTTCTCCGTTGAAATGTCTTTCAGGCTCTTGTTCATGGTCATTATTGGCGGCATGGGCTCCATCATGGGGAGTTTCTTTGGCGCCGCCTTTATTGTGCTGCTACCAATTGCTTTGAACCAGTTTTTACCTTTGCTTGGGTCGCTTTTTGGAGTGGAAATTTCAACGTCAGGCATCTCTCATGCAGAGCTGATCATCTTTGGCGCTCTCATTGTTTGGTTTTTGATTGTTGAACCCCATGGCTTGGCCAAGTTATGGTCGATCGGTAAGCAGAAGATGCGTCTGTGGCCTTTCCCGCATTGATTTTTTTCGTTAACCAACGCACGCAAGTGCAAACCCGTAGGAGACTAGTATGAAAATTAAAACAGCAGTGGCGACCATCCTTGTGTGCGCTATCGGAACTCTGGCTTTTGCCCAGACCAAAGCGGCTCCGGCAAAAGCTGCAGCAGCAAAAGAGCAGTTCTTTCCAGGATTACCCTACCGAACCGGGCCGTATGCGCCCAACGGCGTGCCATGGGCCAACGGCTACTCCGATTACCTGAAGTTGATCAACGCCAAAGGCGGTATCAACGGCGTCAAGATCATTTATGAAGAATGTGAAACCGGCTATGACACGGCCCGTGGCGTAGAGTGCTATGAGCGCCTCAAAGGCAAACACGGCGGCGCGACGGTGTTCCAGCCCTTGTCAACCGGCATCACGTTCGCTTTGACTGAAAAAGCACCAGGCGACAAGATCCCATTGATCACCGCAGGCTACGGCCGCAGCGAAAGCCAAGACGGAACTGTCTTTAAATGGAACTTCCCATTGGCAGGCACGTATTGGTTGGCAGCGGACGTTCTGGTCCAAACACTGGGCGCTAAAGAAGGCGGCTTAGACAAGCTCAAAGGTAAAAAAGTGGCGCTGGTCTACCACGACTCGCCCTACGGAAAAGAGCCGATTCCTTTGTTGCAAGAGCGTTCCGCGATGCACGGTTTTAACCTCCAATTGCTTCCTGTGACTGCACCCGGCGTGGATCAAAAATCCACGTGGCTACAGGTGCGTCAATCCAAGCCAGATTACGTGTTGCTGTGGGGCTGGGGTGTGATGAATTCCACCGCCCTGAAGGAAGCACAAGCCACCGGCTATCCCCGTGAAAAAATGTATGGCGTTTGGTGGTCGGGTGCGGAGCCTGATGTCAAAGACGTAGGCGAGGGTGCCAAAGGCTACAACGCCGTCACGATGCAACACGGTGCAGAGCCTAACTCCAAAGTCGTGAAAGACATTCTTGCCATGGTGCATGCAAAAGGCCAAGGCACGGGACCTAAAGAAGAGGTGGGCCAGGTGCTTTATATGCGTGGTGCAATGAGTGCGATGTTGGCGGTAGAAGGTGTTCGGCAAGCCCAAGTGCGATTTGGCAAAGGCAAGTGGATGACGGCTGAACAAGCGCGTTGGGGTTATGAAAACTTGACCCTGGACCAGAAAAAACTTGACGCAGCGGGCTTTGCTGGTGTGATGCGCCCGGTCAGCACGTCGTGTGTGGACCACATGGGCTCCAACTGGGCGCGTGTGCATACATGGGATGGCAAAAAATGGAATTTCAGCTCTGACTGGTTGCAAGCCGACGAGCAAATTCTCAAGCCGCTCGTCAAAGCAACCGCTTCTAAGTACGCAGCCGATAAGAAACTGACTCCCCGCACCCCTGCGGACTGCCAGTCTTAATGCGGTGATTTTGGTGGCTCTTTGGAGCCACCAATCTTCAGCGTTACGTTGTCTTTTGTAAATATGTGAAAGAACTTTAGCGCTGACGATTGGTGAAGGCAATAAATATGGACACTCAAAACATCGTTCTCAATGTCAATGGCATTGAAGTCATTTACAACCATGTCATCTTGGTGCTCAAGGGCGTATCGTTACAGGTACCCCAAGGCAGCATCGTGGCTATCTTGGGCGGTAACGGCGCGGGCAAAACGACCACCTTGCGCGCGGTGAGTAATTTGCTCGCCGGCGAACGCGGTGCGGTTACTAAGGGTTCGATTGAGTTGCGTGGCGAGCGCATCGAAAATCTGTCGCCGGCTGACTTGGTTCAGCGGGGCGTGGTACAGGTCATGGAAGGGCGGCATTGCTTTGCCCACTTGACGATTGAAGAAAACCTGCTCACCGGCGGCTATACCCGCAAGAGCAAAGCCGAAGTAGCTGCTAACTTAGAAAAAGTCTATGCCTACTTTCCGCGACTCAAAACCCGGCGTACCAGCCAAGCGGCGTACACCTCGGGCGGTGAACAACAAATGTGCGCTATTGGCCGGGCTTTGATGGCCAACCCCTCGATGGTCTTGCTGGATGAACCGTCCATGGGCTTGGCACCGCAAATCGTCCAAGAGGTTTTTGAAATTGTGAAAGACCTTAACCAAAAAGAAAAAGTCACGTTCTTGCTGGCCGAACAAAACACCAACATGGCGCTTAAATATTCCGATTACGGCTACATCATGGAGTCTGGCCGCGTGGTAATGGACGGTATTGCCAGTGACCTGGCTAATAACGAAGACGTCAAGGAGTTTTACTTGGGTGTGGGTGGCGGCGAGCGCAAGAGTTTCAAAGACGTGAAGAGTTACAAGCGGCGTAAGCGCTGGTTGGCTTAATTCTTCTCACACATCACTAGGACACGTCTATGACCCAACATTTCGACGCGCTCGAAGCGCGCTCCCCTGCTGTGCGTGAAGCTGCCCTCTTGGCGGCCCTGCCAGCGCATATTGCCCATGCGAAAGCCCAAGCGCCGGCGTTTTCTAAGTCGCTTCAACACATAACCACTGCCGATATCAACAGCCGCGCTGCCCTAGCGCAATTGCCGGTGATTAGAAAGCATGAGCTTCTTGAGCAGCAAAAAGCCGCCCGCGCAGCCGGTGGAAATGTGTTCGGTGGCTTTAGCGCGGCAGGATTTGGAAAAGCGATGCCCCGGGTGTTTGCAAGCCCTGGAACCATTTACGAACCTGAAGGCACAGCCAGCGATTATTGGCGCATGGCGCGAGCGATTTTTGCTGCGGGTTTCCGTTCCGGTGAACTCATTCACAACGGCTTTAGCTACCACTTTACGCCTGCAGGCTCGATGATGGAATCAGGAGCCCATGCGCTTGGGTGCACGGTCTTTCCCGGCGGCATTGGTCAAACCGAGCAACAAGTGGCCGTCATGGCCGAGCTTCAACCGGCAGGCTATATCGGGACACCCAGTTTTCTAAAAATCATTGTAGAAAAAGCTGCGGAAATGGGTGTTGCATTGCCCAGCCTGCGCAAAGCCTTGGTATCAGGTGAGGCGTTCCCGCCGTCTTTGCGGGATTGGATGACTGAGCGCGGTATTGATGCGTACCAGTGTTACGCAACAGCGGATGTCGGGCTGATTGCCTATGAGACCGCGGCACGCGAAGGTTTGATTGTTGATGAAAACGTATTTTTAGAAATCGTTCGACCGGGTACCGGTGACCCTGTTGCTGAAGGCGAAGTCGGCGAGGTGGTTGTAACTAGTCTGAACCCAACCTACCCTTTGGTCCGGTTTGGAACTGGCGATTTGTCAGCGGTATTGCCAGGACACTGCCCCACAGGGCGAACCAACACCCGAATCAAGGGCTGGATGGGCCGCGCTGACCAAACGACAAAAATACGCGGTATGTTTGTTCACCCCAAGCAGGTGGATGACATTGTTAAACGATTCCCTGAAGTGGTGCGTGCCCGTTTGGTGGTGAGCGGCGAAATGGCCAACGACGTGATGACCCTGAAGGTAGAAAGTGCTGCGGCTCCCGAGGGGTTGGCGCAGCGGATCAGTGAGGCGGTTCGAGACATAACCAAGCTGCGTGCGAGCGTAGAAATGGGTATGCCGGGGAGCCTCCCCAATGACGGCAAGGTCATTGAAGACGCCCGAAGTTACCAATAAACCGCTTTTTAGCGGGTGCGTCCCGCGAGGGACGGCTAAGTAGTTACGAGCATTACTCAAGTATGGTTAAAGGCGATAGACTGATCCCCTCACATTTCGGAGTTCTCTGATGAAAAAACTATTCGTTGTAAGCGCCATTTCGGCTTTGTTTTCTGTGGTCGGCTACGCCCAGACCTATCCCTCTAAACCGATCTCGCTGGTTGTACCGTTTGTGGCCGGCGGCCCAACGGACCGCGTGGCTCGCGATTTGGCAGAAGCCATGCGCAAGCCTTTGGGCGATGCCACCATCATTATTGAAAACGTACTCGGCGCAGGTAGCTCGATTGGTGCCAACAAGGTAGCCAAAGCCTCACCCGATGGTTACACCATCATGCTCAACCACATTGCCATGGCGACCATGCCCAATTTGTTGCGCACCATGCCTTTTAAAATCGACAGTGATTTTGAATACTTGGGCATGATCAATGAAGTGCCAATGACCGTGATTTCAAAACCTACCTTGCCAGCAAAAAATTACAAAGAGCTGGTGGCTTGGTTAAACCAAAACAAGGGCAAGATCAATCTCGGTAATGCTGGGGTGGGTTCGGCATCGCATCTGTGCGGTTTGATGTTGCAGAACGCCTTGCAAATTGACATGGCTGCGATTCCCTACAAAGGAACTGCGCCCGCGTTGACTGACCTGATTGGCGGTCAGATCGACATCCTGTGCGATCAGACGACCAACACATCCCCTCAAATTGAAGCTAAAAAAGTGAACGTCTACGGCGTGACAACTTCTAAGCGCTTGACCACGGCTGTCTTGAAAGACGTACCGACTTTGCAAGAGTCCGGCCTCAAAGGTTTCGATGTGTCCATCTGGCACGGTTTGTACGCTCCCAAGGGAACGCCAGCGGACGTGATTGCCAAACTCAACAACGCATTGAAAGTGGCTTTGAAAGACCCAGACTTTATTAAGAAACAAGAAGCCCTGGGCGCAGTCATCATTACTGATAAGCGCGTAGAACCTGCTGAGCACAAGAAATTTGTTACCTCAGAAATCGCAAAATGGGGTCCTGTGATCTCTGCGGCCAAGGTATACATCGACTAAGCAGACCTTCGCCCCATCTGCCACGCGCAGGCTTTTACAAAAGCCTGCGCTTTATTTTTTTGTCCCAGGTGCGCACCAAAATTTGTGTGTCGCCTTCATACGCTTCAAGCCGACCCGTGATATGCCAATGGGTTTTGCTGGCGGTCATGCTGCTGTAGGTTTCGGTGCGAACCACCCAGTTGCCGCGCGATGTTTCCATAGACCAGTGGCATTCTTGGCGGGCTGACAAAGGATCATTGGGCATGATGCGGTAATACTCACGACCCCGGCCCCAGGTGGTGAGACCGTGTTCGGCAATGGTGCTGCGGCCAAAGTCATCTTCAATCGCCAAGCGCCGCTCGCCGCTGGCTTGGTCAATCGTGACTTCGCGTTTATTCCAAGGCTTGTCAACCGTAATGAGCTTCACTGGAGCGGCTGCCTCGGGAGCTGCAAATGTCGGGGCCTTCTCGCCGCGCACTTTGAGCCGCGTGGGGATCTCAACCCAACTCGCTCCGGTATGAACTGTGAGTACCACGGGGGTCGGGGCGGGCCAGATCAGCGGCCAATAACTGGTTGAGATCGATACCCGCAAGCGGTGACCTTTTGGAACGCGGTAGGCCACATCGTCGAGTTGAATTTTGACGGTGTAGGTCTTACCCGGTTCTAAAGCTTGCGGATGCTCGTGGCTGCTATCGGAGTGCAGATGCGTGAGGTTGGCAACGCCATAAGTCAACCGTGAAACTTCGCCATTGGGCCAGATGCTGTTGAGTCGAACCGCGACATGGGCCACGGGCTGGTCCACAGAAAATTGCAAGGTCAGCGTGGGTGCACCAACCAAGTCAAAGTCGTGTTGAAGCGTATCGCCATCAAAGGTCAGTGAGCCAGAGTCATCTTGGCGTTGGTCGCCGGGAAACTCAGGGCCCATCCAAATAATGCAGTATTCGCCGCTGTCGGCTCCGGTGTGTTGGGGTGAGGTGAGGTTGCGCTTGCGTTTGGGTTCGCGTTTTAGGCTAAGGCCCTTGTCGTTCAAATGCAAACGCTGGGTTTGGAGGTTCGCACTCGGCCAGGCGGGGTCGCTGACCCAACGACCGCTGATGTGACTCACGCTCGCGCCAGGCGCTTGTACGTCCATGATGTAGGTGCGAAAAGCAGGGTCTTTTTCTACACCCGTGTCTTGGTCTTTCAACCAGCGATCCCACCAACGCAAAGACTCTTGTAAGAAGCCAATGCGCGGCTCGGGCACGGCAAAGTGGGGGTACTTGTGGGCCCAAGGGCCGATGATGCCTTTCACTGGCGATTGCAAAGTACTGACCAAGCGGGGGACTGCGTTGGTATAGGCGTCGTTCCATCCGCCGACAGCGAGCACGGCGGCTTTGATCGCTCCAATGTCTTCGCAGACCGAGCCGCGTTTCCAATAGGCATCGCGGTGCGGGTGCTCAAGCCAATCGATCGCCAAGAGCGGTTCGTTATTCAAACGCTCTAACCACATCTCACGCCACCGCTTGCCCACAAGAGCGGGATCTGGCGGTCGCGATGAGTAGCCAAACATGGTGGCCGACCAACCTAAGTTCTCACTGAGTAAGCAGCCGCCTTTAAAGTGAATGTCATCGCTATAGCGGTCATCGGTAGAGCACAGCGTGACCACAGCATCTAAGCCTTTGGGCTGGCGTGCCGCGACTTGTAAACCGTTGAAGCCGCCCCAAGAAATACCCATCATTCCGATACGCCCGGTGCTCCATGGTTGCTTCACCAGCCATGCAATCACATCGTCTGCGTCTTGTAATTCTTGTTCGCTGTACTCGTCCCACATCAGCCCATCGGAGTCGCCGTTGCCACGCATATCAACCCGCACGCACGCATAGCCGTGGCCTGCAAGGTAGGGGTGGGTGAGGGCATCGCGAACGATGGTGCCATCGCGTTTGCGGTAGGGGAGGTATTCCAAAATAACCGGAACGGGGTTTTTGTCAGCGTCTTTAGGCATCCATAACCGAGCCGCAAGACGCGAACCGTCAGGCAGAGGAATAAATACGTTGGGGGTTTCTATGACCTTGCGGGGAAATGATTTCACTGTTTTCATGGACAATCTCCTACTCAGGGACTAACGCCTTCGGTTAGTCATTTTGCAATATTTTATGAATCCATCAGCATTGACATCCGCATCCACCAGTTACCTCATTGGCGTCGATACCGGGGGCACTTATACCGACGCTGCCATTATTGAAGCCAAAGGCCACCGCGTGGTGGCATCAGCAAAATCAATTACCACCAAAGGCGATTTAGCCATCGGGGTCAGCGGCGCTATCACCGAGGCGATTGCCAAACTTCCCCAAGGCTTGCAGGCCAAAGACATTGCGCTGGTATCAGTCTCCACCACTTTAGCGACCAATGCGGTGGTCGAAGGCCATGGCAGCGCCGTTGGCGTCGTGCTCATTGGCTTTGATGCGGCAATGGTTGAGCGCACTGGAATTGCCAAGGCGTTTCCAGGCATTCCGATAGAGGTGATTGCGGGAGGGCATGACCACAATGGCGACCCTCGCGTGGCATTGGATGAAGAGGCGCTGCGCTTGGCAGTGGCTCGCATGGCCGACCGCGTGGATGCGTTTGCAGTAGCCTCGGCTTTTGCGGTCCGCAACGCGGCTCACGAACTTCAGGCCCGCGACATCATTGTGGCCCTATCGAACAAGCCGGTAACTTTGTCGACCGAGTTGTCGTCTTCCCTAGACGCGCCACGGCGAGCCCTTACCGCTGCGCTCAATGCGCGGTTGATTTCTCGGGTGTCGATGTTGATTGAGGCAGTGAGCCGTTCGATGGCTGAGTTGGGAATTAAGTGCCCGCTAATGATTGTCAAAGGCGATGGCACGTTGGCTTTGGCCCAAAGCGTGGCAACGCGCCCGATCGAGACCGTGCTTTCGGGTCCAGCGGCGAGTTTGGTCGGAGCGCAATGGTTGTCGGGTTTGCAAAGTTTCATCATGTCCGATATGGGCGGAACAACGACAGATTTGGGCGTCTTGTGGGATGGCCGTCCGCGCGTGAACCAAGAGGGCGCTGAAGTGGGCGGCTGGCGCACGATGGTGCGGGCGATTGATGTACGCACCATCGGCTTAGGCGGCGATAGCGAAGTCGCCTTAGGCCCTAACGCTGCTTTAACCATTAACCCGCAACGCATCGTTCCGGTCTCTTTATTGGGAGCGCGGTACCCGCAGGTGCTGGCGATGTTGGAAGCGGATTTGGCTGACGTAGACGGCGGCAGTTCTATGCACGGGCGGTTTGTTCTCTTGCCTTTTGGTGCTCGCGTTGGCGGCAAAACGGGAGAGGTTAGCGAACGCGAGGCTGAGGTTTTGCGTTTGGTTACTGAAGCCCCGCAGCCTATGCGTAAGCTTGCGACTTCCATGAACGCGCAGCGCGCCCTCACCGCTTTACAGCGCAAAGGCTTGGTACAAATTTCTGGGTTTACCCCGTCGGATGCCGCCCACGTTTTGAATTTACAAGCCAACTGGTCTCAACCCGCAGCGCTGATGGCGGCGCAACTGGGTTGCCGTTTACAGACCATGAAAATGCCTACGCCAGAACGAACCCAAGCCTATGCGCATCAAGTGTGGAGCGAAACGGTGCGCTTAACCGGACGCGCGATCTTAGACACCGCATTTGGTTTTTCTTTGCCTGAAGACAAGCTCGTTAACGCCGTGTGCAGTGGCGAACCGATAGTGGGCTTGGCTCAGATTAGTATGCGCCCGAGTGTGCCCGTGGTCGCCGTGGGCGGGCCGGTCAAGGTGTATTACGCGGAGGTGGGTAAACGCTTGGGCTGCGAAATGGTTTTCCCCGAGTTTTGTGATGTCGCCAATGCTGTGGGCGCAGCCACTGGGGTGGTTGCGCAGTCGGTGCAAGTGCAGGTCCATGGCGATGGCAGCGGTGTATTTCGGGTGCATTCAACGGTGGGTACCCAGCAATTTCCTAACCCCGCGCAAGCCTTGGAAGCCGCAACCGCCATGGCACGCAAAGCGGCCATTGATGCCGTGATTGCCATGGGGGCGGGGGATCCGCAGGTGCAAGTGACCATTACTAAATCCTTTTTCCCCAATGCGGTTGATGACCGTGGCTTGATGGAAGCGGTGGTTCTCGCTGAAGGCATTGGGCGACCGAACGCGACGTAAAACTCGATGCTTAACCCAAGGGTTAACCCGATGCTTTTTAGAAGGCCTATTGCCAAAATGGCTCGGAGGTCAAATAATCCAAGGGTTTGCCAAAAAACACGACAACTAATTGCCAAATCCGATAGAATTCAAAGGTTATAACTTTATTGTCATATTTCTTCAATAAAGTAACCAAGTCATTGAAAAAAGGGCGGGAACCATGCCAGCATGGAATGCTGAAGACAGTGCGCATCTAAAAGCTTCGCGTGAAAATGCGGGGATCGATGCCTATAGTTTTGCGCGTTCCGCCAGCATTTCTTTGGCCCAGCTTAAAGAGTTAGAGAGCAGCGTCCCCGGCGAAGACCAACTCTTTTATTCAGAGCAAATCAAACGCCATGTAGGCCGAAGCCTTTTAGCAAGGCTCGGCGTTGAACCCCTGGTGAGAGTCCAGTCCCCACCCCCAGAGCCGATCCCTGTTGAAGTTGTCGTTGAAGTCGCACGTGTTGAGCCAATCGTAGTTCACCAAAACACACCAGAGATTGCAACGCCAGAATCGGCAAACACCCCGAGCCATTGGGCGGACCGCGTGTTTGAAAAACTGCCGATGGCCGCAACAACGCAAGGGCGCATGGGTTGGAGTGTGGTTTTTTTTGTGACCCTCGCTGCGAGTCTGATTTGGGCCAACGGTCAATCCAAAAAACCGTCTGCGCCGCCAGCGCAAGCGGTAGCGGTAGCGCAAAAGGAGCCTGCTCCAGTGCTTGCCGCAGCTCCTTCTCCGGTGCCTGAACTCGCAGCGTCTGAGGCCGCTGCAACGGTTGCTAATGTTCCCGCTGTTGCATTGGCCACTCCAGTTGCGGCAGAAGAGGCAACGCAATGTGATTGGAAATTTAAAGGAAAAAGTCTCGTAGTGATTCCGAGCGAGCCCTTAAAGGCGGGGAATTATGTTCACGTCGCAGCTGATAAAAATACGACAGCCTGTGTTTTAGATAGCCAAAAAAAACTCACCCAAATCACGCTCAAGGCAGGTGAAAAATTAAGCGTCTCTGGGGCCGCCCCCTTTTTGATTTACAGCCCTGAGTTTTCAACGAGTCGGATTTATTTCCAGGGTAAACGCATCTATATCCCCGACCCTACAACAACGCATTTGACCTTGAACGAAGCAAAAGCAGGGTAAGCACCTTGCAAAAGATAAGTTGCGCCTACTGCGGCAGTTCGCGTTTAACGTGAGGCGGTGGCGCATAGCCACCCTGACGGGATGTGCGCAAGCCTAAACGAACCATGCTTTCGCACAGCCCAATCGCACAGGCTAATCCATCAAGCACAGGCAAAGAAAAACGCTGCGAAAGAGACTCCGCCAAGTCAGTCATACCAGCGCAGCCCAAAACAATGGCTTCGGCACGATCATCTCGAATGGCGAGTGCGACTTCATCTTCAATTTTTTTGAGAGCTGCTGGGTTGGCCTCTTCGAGTTCGAGTACGGCTACCTCCGAGGAGCGCACACGTTGGCAATGCCGATCAAGCCCGTAACGCAATATGTTGTGTTCTAACGCGGGAACGGAACGTGCCAAAGTGGTAACCACAGAAAATTTATTACTCAACATCGACGCCATTCGGTAGCCGGCTTCGCCAATGCCAAGTACCGGCTTGTCGGTGAGGCAACGCAAGGCGTCTAGGCCCGTGTCATCAAAGCAGGCGATAACGACTGCGTCAAAATTCTTAGCGTTTCGAACGGTTTGAAGCAATCCCGCCAAGCTCATCGCTTCATCGTAATAGCCTTCGATGGAGACGGGGCCGCTTGGGGAAGTGATAGCGATGATCTCCGTCCCAGCAGAGGCCACTCGTTGGGCGGCTGCGCCAATTTTTTTGGTCATGCCGAGGCTGGTATTGGGGTTAACGACCAAAATGCGCATATTTTTTATAACTCTCCGCCTAAGTAGGCTGCTTGAATTCGAGGATCGCCCATCAATGCACGAGACTCGCCTGAAACGACCACATTCCCGGTTGACAATGCGTAGGCTCGGTTAGAAATAGACAGTGCCATCCGGCTGTTTTGCTCTACCAATAAAACACTGACTTGCTCATCGCGGGAGATCGCAACGATGGAACGCGCAATGTCTTGTACCAACTTGGGTGCAATGCCAAGGCTGGGTTCATCCAACAAAAGCATGCGGGGCTTGGCCATTAATGCTCGCCCAATTACCATCATTTGTTGCTCGCCGCCCGACAGTGTTCCAGCTTGCTGGTTAAAGCGCTCACGCAGACGCGGAAACCGCTCAAGAACACTGTCTAGGGTATGCGCGATTCCAGCTTTGTCGCTGCGCGTGAATGCGCCCATGAGTAAATTGTCTTTAATGGACATGAAGGGAAAAACACGACGCCCTTCAGGCACCATTGAAATCCCTTTTTTGACGATATCTGCAGTTGCCAAGCCGTCGAGTCGTTCGCCCATGAAGTGGATTGCACCAGAGTGCAGTCTGGCCAAACCAGTGATCGCGCGAAGAATGGACGATTTGCCTGCGCCATTGGCGCCGATCAGAGCGACTGTTTCCCCCGCGTTGAGCGTGAGAGAGACGCCTTTAAGGGCATACACCTGATCGTAGTAAAGCTCTACGCTGTCAAAATTAAGTAGTGCGGTCATAGCTTATAAACCGATCGCTGCGTCTTCGGCGCCAAGGTAGGCTTCGATGACTTTGGGGTTGCTTTGGATTTGGGTGGGGGTACCTTCAGCGATTTTTTCGCCAAAGTTCAAAACCACAATGCGGTCTGATATTTTCATAACGGCAGGCATATCGTGCTCCACCAACAAGACCGTCACACCGCGTTCGTCGCGCAGTCGCCGAACGAGAGTCACCATGTGCATGGTCTCATCGTGGTTCATGCCAGCAAAAGGTTCGTCCAGTAAAAGTACAGTCGGATGGGTTGCTAAACCGATAGCCATGCCAAGCGCCCGCAAATGACCCTGCGGTAACGTAGAAGCAAGCTCATCGCGAATTGCGGCGAGCCCTAAAAATTCGATGATGTTGTCGGAGGAATCTGCAAAGGCGGTTTCATCGGAGGCTGCTAAACGCGTGCCTAAAAAGAAACCTAAGAGTGAGGCGCGTGAACGCAAGTGATGGGCCACGATGATGTTCTGGCGAACGGTCATCGACCGAAAGATGGTGGCTTCTTGAAAGGTTCGTACGAGTCCTTTGCGGGCAACAGTATGAGGCGCTAGGTTACTGATGCGTTCACCGCGTAAGAAGACTTCACCTTGGCTGGTGGGTAGAAAAGACGCAATGAGTTTGAATAACGTTGATTTACCCGCCCCATTGGGACCAATCACAGAAAGTATTTCGCCTTCAGACACGTGAAAACTAACGTTGTTGACTGCGGTGAGGCCTCCAAAGCGTTTGGAAACCCCTTTGACTTCTAGGAGGATGCTCATTTGCGATCTCCTTTTCGGTCCATCAGACTGAGAACCCCATTGGGAAGCCACAGCATGAGGAGAATCATCAGTGTCGAGTAAATAAGGAGTTGAAAGCGACCGGTGGCAAAAAGAAGATCCCACCCAAAGTAAAGCAACAGCGTTCCGAGCATGGGCCCCATCACGTAGCCCAATCCGCCTAAAAAGCAATTGAGCATAAAGTTGACGCTATCAGTGCTTTGGAAGGAAGATGGATAAATCGACTGTGAGATGGCAATAAATCCAGCGCCAGCGATGCCGCCGAAGAACGAAGAAATGGAATACGCCAGTACGCGCAGCCAAGCCGTATTTACGCCAATGGAAGACGCGAGTTCTTCGTTTTGCTGCAGGGAACGGCAGAGATGGCCCAACCGCGAGTGGACGATGCGCCAGAGCACAGCGTAAGCCACCACCATCATGGTTACGGCCATGAAATAAAACGCGAGTTTGGGGTTGGCGAGCTGCGCAAAATCGGGGATGACAGTGACACCAAAAATTTGCAATGCCTCTGGCAAGGGAATGGATGTAATACCCTTAGCCCCATTCGTGATGGGCAGCGCTAGCGCACACAGCCGGGCCACTTCTGTTAAGACCAAGGTCACCATGGCAAAGTAGACGCCCCGGAGTCGCAAAATGGGGAGACCAATAACGACTGAAAGCAGCGCACAAAACACACCTGCGATGGGCAGCGTCCACCAAAAGCTCATCCCAGCCTGCGTTACCAATAACGCAGAAACATAGCCGCCAACCAGCGAATAAGCGCCTTGTCCGATATTGATCCGGCCGATATAAAAAGTAAGCCAAACTCCCGCAGAGGCAATCGAAAGAAGAGCGACGGCTGTGAGGGTGTAGTACAAATCAAATCGTTCGCTAGCCGCAATGGCTAAAGGAACTGCGCCATAAAGGGCCAACAAAAAGACCCCAGTAGAGAAAATCAAAGTATTTTTTCGCATATCAACCCCAGGGCTTGCCCATCAGTCCTTGGGGACGGATTGCAAGAAACACCATCAGTGTGGCAAAGATAACCAAATAGGTGATATCGCCAGACGCAGCGAGTACGGTCAGTCCAACACTCTCCATCATTCCCAAAATAAAGCCCCCGATGATGGCGCCTGAGATCACACCTGCGCCACCAATCATGATCATCATGAAAGCTTTGATAGAGGTAGGCCCGCCCATACCTAAATTAATGCCAGTGATCGTGACGAGCAAGCCGCCCACAACACCGGCGAGCATCGCGCCGAGTGCAAAACCAATCATGGAATAGCGGTCAACGTCTACGCCCATGAGTCGTGCAGCAATTTTGTCTTGGGCCAAAGCACGCATGGCACGCCCAGTTTTAGAGTGCTGCATGAACAGAATAAAAATGGCGATAAGTGCGATCGCAAGAAAACCAATCACGATTCGGTCATAGGGCATCACGATCAAAAAATCCCAATTAAAAAGACCGTCAATTATTTTGGGGACGCCGCGCTGTTTTTCTCCAAAAACCAAGAGGATGACAGCATCTAAAAAGAATGCGATACCAGCGGCAAGAAGCATAGAGCTCTCTTCACGATGCGAGTTTTTGATCACTGGCCTAAACAAAAAGCGCTCGACCAGTGCGCCTGTGATCGCCAGAACTACTGCGGAGGCTGCAAGACCCACAACAAAGGGCAGTTCGAATTGCGCAACCACGGTGTAGGTGACAAATCCGCCTAGTACATACATTTGTCCATGGGCGAAGTTGAGCACGTTCATTAACGAAAAAATCAGGGTCAAGCCCAGTGCGATCAAGGCGTACTGCGCCCCTAAATAAAGTCCGTTGGCAATTACCTGTTCCATAGCAATACCGATGTTGTGTAAGAAGCAAACGCTAAAGGGGCACTTCAATGAGAAGTACCCCTTTCACTCAGCAGTCGCAGTTAGTCCACTTGAGCGACAAACAATGTTTCAAACTTTCCGTCTTTGTAAACATTCACGACCAAAGGGACTGATACCTGGCGCTTTTGACCAAAGGAAGTCATACCCACATACTTCAGCTTGGCATCGCCCACCATATAGGGGTTTGGCGCTTGAAAGGTATCCATGGTCTTTTGAAACTCTTTTACATCCGCCATGCCTTTGGGGTTGGCTTTCAGAGTTTCTAAGATGTAGGCCAGGGCATAAACCTTGGTGTTGGATTCGTCGTTGTATTCGCCAAATTTCTTTTTGTAGCGAGTCACGAATTCGCGCATCTTGTCTGAAGCCAGTTGCGGGGTGGATGCACCTCCAACCGAGATAAAGCCGTTAGCGAGTTTTCCTGCGCCTTCCTTGAGCACATTGGCGTCTTGGGCAGTCTCGGTAGAGATCAATCCTTTGTAGCCCATTTCACGCGCTGAACGGATTAGTTGAGGTGCATGTGCAGGAGATACCCCAGACAAAACGAGCAAATCAGGCGCTGTTTTGATGACTGGGAGCAGTACCGGGGTGAAGTCTGTTGTGTCTACTTGGTAAGTCACGTTGGCGGAAACCACTTGCAAGCCTGCAGCTTTAGCAGCAACAGCACCACTGTCACGCTGGCTCAATGGGTCAGATTCGTTGGCTGCAACAAAGGCCACTTTTTTGATGGCCTTTTCTTTCATCAGGTATTTGTAAATCGCCGGACCCGATTGGTAATTGGCAACCATTCCAAGTATGGCGTTGCTTGCAGGCTTGGTGTAGAGAGATTTGGGGAAGGCGTAAGGGAAATACATGATTCCCTTTTGCTCTGCTACGGGACGAACCGCTGCTGCACCGTCGTCGACATTGGGGCCAACAACATAGTGAATCCCTTCTTGGGCCATTTTTTCCATTCCGGCGATGGCACGCTTGGGATCTTTTTGGTCATCAAAGGCGACGATTTTGACGTCGTAGGTGGTGCCGCCGATTTTGACGCCACCGGCTTCGTTGATCAAATCAGCACTGGTCTCCATGGACCGTTGGTTAGAGATGCCCCAACTCGCAGCGGGGCCAGAGGTTACACCGACAAAACCAATTTTTAATACTGGGTTTGCGGCCAGGGCAGCACTACAAAATCCTGCTGCCATCAGGGCAGATAGCAAGCTAGTAGCAATGAAATTACGCTTTTTCATAAACAAGACTCCTTGGGAGTGGAAGTGGAAGGGCCCATCCTGTTGGCTGAAGCCTTTGCAGGTTGGTAAACGCATCTTTAATCTTGTTAACAATCTTGTCAACATCTTTTTTCAATCTGTCGTTAAATCCGCCTGTAAGATGGCTGCGGAAAGCTGGAGTTTTCTTCGGTTGGCACGAATTTTGAATCAAGGCACAATATGCATGTAAAGGTCTTATGCCAGTGATGGTTAACCCTGACGATGGACAAGAGGAATACATTGTCGATCGCATTTATGAAGCGGTACTCGACCAGCGTTTAGCGCCAGGAACTAAGCTTTCCGAGGCTAACTTGTGTACGGCTTTTGGCGTAGGCCGGATGCGCATTCGGCGCACATTACTGATACTAGCCAGCCGTGAGGTCGTAGAACTACAACCCAACCGGGGAGCTTATGTCGCTCAGCCCAATGCCGAACAGGCACGAGCGGTTTTTGAAGCCCGCCTGCTTGTAGAGCCCCCTTTGATTCGGATGGCGGCGCAGCGGGCTAAACGCGCTGACATCGCAGCACTAAAAAAGAATGTGCGGTTAGAGTTGGCGGCCCACAAAGAAGGCAATCGACGCGAGGCGATTCGTTTATCAGGTTTGTTTCACGGAGCTTTGGCGCAACTGGCTGGCAACGAAGTGATGTTGCGTATCGTCAGGGATTTGATTGCCCGTAGCTCTTTAATCATTGGGATGTATGGCGACGCAGGATTTAGTAATTGCCGCGATGATGAACACTCTGCGCTTGTGGCGGCTTTAAGTGCTGGCGATTGCGACCTGGCGGAAAAATTAATGCGCGAGCACCTCAGTCACATCAAAGACCATTTGCAATTGGACCGGCATCCATCGGGGCAGCAAGATTTAGTGGTAATTTTTGGACAAAAATAAAACCAAATGATAGATTTCTCATCGATGCTCCAGCAAGGTTCTGGCAGTGCGTGGTTGTTTGTTCCCAGCGCCATTGCTTTGGGTGCTTTGCATGGTCTAGAGCCAGGACACTCTAAAACGATGATGGCCGCTTTCATCATCGCTGTTCGGGGAACCGTTGCACAGGCCGTACTCTTGGGGCTTTCCGCTACCGTCTCCCATACTGCAGTGGTATGGGCATTGGCTTTGGTGGGGCTTTATTTTGGGCAAAACAGTGACGTCTTGGCAAGCGAGCCCTATTTCCAATTACTCAGTGGCGCGTTGATTATTGCGACCGCGATTTGGATGGCCTGGCGCGTCCACAAAGCGAACCGTCAACATCACGCTCATGACCATGGGCACGACCATGGGCATGAACATAAGCAAAATCACCATCACCATCACCACCACCACGATCACCATCACGCCGGTGCTGTGGATGCGCATGCGCAAGCCCACGCAGAGCAAATTCGCCATCGTTTTACGGGCCAACACGTAACTAATGGGCAAATAGTGATGTTTGGTTTAACCGGGGGTTTAATACCTTGCCCGGCATCGATCACCGTGCTCCTTCTTTGTTTACAACTGAAACAATTTGCTTTGGGCGCTGCGTTGGTTTTAAGTTTCAGTGTGGGGCTGGCACTCACGATGGTGGCCTCTGGCGCCTTAGCTGCATTAAGCGTGCGGCATGCTTCTAAAGCCTGGGGCGGCTTTGGTGCTTTCGCAGAGAAAGCGCCTTACCTTTCTAGCGCATTGATGCTGGTGGTGGGTTCCTACATCGCTTGGGAAGGTTGGAGTGCTCTGATTTTCGGAGCACACGCTTAAAAATGCCCGATTCCTATGTGAAGAAGTCGGGGCTTGTCTCAATAGCCCCTGCAGACTTGGCTGTCATGATGGTCGTAGTGTGGGTTTGGGGAATGAACTTTGCTGTGATCAAGATAGGCGTGGTGGGTGTTCCGCCCTTGCTTTTGGGTTGTTTGCGTTTTGTTCTCGCTGCTTTTCCCGCACTCTTATTTTTTAAAGCTCCCAAAGTTCCGTTGCGGTGGTATCTGCTCTACGGAATGACGATCTCAGTCGGCCAATTTGCCTTCTTGTTTTCCGCAATTCATATGGGCATGCCTTCCGGCTTGGCATCTTTGGTATTGCAATCACAAGCTTTTTTTACGATGCTGTTCGCTGCCCTGTGGCTGAAGGAGCGCTGGCAGATCAATCAAATTGCGGGCTTGGCTTTAGCCGGCGTCGGTTTGGTTTTGATTGGGAGTGCCCATGGCATCAGCATGCCCTTGGCCGGGTTTGGGCTGACGGTGGCTGCTGCTGTGATGTGGGCCGGTGGCAATATTGTTACGCGTTCACTGGGGCAGTTTGGGCCTATGGACCAGCAGGCGTTTGTGGTTTGGGCCAGTCTGGTTCCGCCGATTCCTTTTTTGCTGCTCTCGCTCTGGCTAGAGGGCCCAGAGGCGATTGCCTATTCGCTCGCGCATTTTGAATGGCAATCTTTTGGGGCCTTGGCGTACTTGGCTTGGGGTGCGACCTTGTTTGGTTACGGCGTGTGGACCCGCATGCTTTCAAAATACCCGGCCAACCGGGTGGCTCCTTTTAGCTTGTTAGTCCCGTTGGTGGGCTTGACTACTGGCTGGCTGGTATTTGGAGAAACTTTGACGCCGATTCATTTTGCGGGAGGGGCATTGCTGATGGCGGGCTTGTTGCTCAATTTGTTTGGCGCTTCTTTGTTTTCTCGCAAGCCTGCAGTGGCGTTACCTTGAGTCTTTATGCATCCTGACGCACACACTCTTTGGCGTTTGCCGCAATGGGCTTTTGCAATTTTGTTGGCTGTGTTGGGCATGCTCGGCCCGTTCTCGATTGACACTTACTTGCCTGCGTTTTCTGGGATTTCGGCTTCGTTGGGAGCTACGCCGTTGCAGATGCAGCAAACCCTTTCAGCTTATCTCTTTGGATTCGCTTTCATGGCTTTATTTCATGGGGCTATTTCAGATAGCTTTGGCCGCAGGCCGGTGGTGCTTTGGGGTTTGGGTGTCTTTACTCTGGCTTCGGTGGGTTGCGCTTTGTCGCAAAGCATTGGGCAGCTGATTTTCTTTCGAGCCATGCAAGGGCTGTCCACCGGCGCAGGCATTGTGATTGCGCGGGCGGTGGTGCGCGATATGTACGCACCATCGCAGGCCCAAAAGGTGATGAGCCAGATCACGCTTTTCTTTGGTGCAGCGCCTGCAATAGCTCCGCTTCTAGGTGGGTGGTTACTGATTCACAGTTCTTGGCACGCTATTTTTTGGTTCTTGGCCGCGCTGGGTGTGGTTTTGTGGATCGCGAACTACCGGCTTTTGCCTGAGACTTTGCACCCCACCCAACGCCAGCACTTTCATATTAAAAATTTGCTTGCTGGTTATTGGCAACTGGGCGCAGATCCACGGTTTTTACTGTTGGCTTTGGCCAGTGGCGTTCCGTTCAATGGAATGTTTTTGTATATTTTGAGTGCTCCTGTTTTCTTAGGCGAACATTTGCAATTGCAGCCGCAGCAATTTTTTTGGTGTTTCCTTGTCACCATTGGCGGGATTATGTCGGGCGCTTGGGTCAGCGGCCGAGTTGCAGGAAAACTCTCTCAGAAGCGGCAAATTCGGAATGGCTTTGTGATCATGCTGTGCATTGGTGTGGTCAATCTCATTGCCAACCTTCTATTTACAGCGCATGTCAGTTGGGCGCTTTGGCCTTTGGGGATTTTTGCATTCGGTTGGGCCATGATGGTCCCTGTGGTGACCCTGCTGATTCTTGATTTGCATCCCGATCGGCGAGGGATGGCCTCGTCTTTGCAAATGTTCATTGGCTCTGGCTCCAACGGCATTGTGGCGGGTCTGATCGCGCCTTGGGTGATGCACTCCACGGTAGGGCTGGCAACGGCATCCTTGTGCATGATGGGCATTGGCCTTGTCGCTTGGATCTTCCTTCGCAGGCATTGGCCAGCGATTGGCGTCGACGTTCCGTAATGTTTTTGTCTTCAAATGGTGGGAACTGAACACGTGATGTCTTTGTCAAGGCCTTTGTCATGTTCGGGCTTTGCCGTTTTGACGGTGCAATTCAAAGAGGCGTGTTCCACGCACAGAGGTCTTGGTGCGCTTGTTTGACTCACTGCTATTGAACACCGACCGAGTGCCTAAAATTTGGTATGTGTCACGGCGTTTCTAAAACGCCACTCGCATGCTGCGCGAAGCGGCTCTTTTCGCGCGGATGAACGGGGTCACTTTGACCCCAAGGCCATCCGCCAAATTCGGTGCGACGGTAATCGGCAAAAGCCTGGTGAATTTCTTCTTGGGTATTCATTACAAACGGACCGTATTGCGCAACGGGCTCGCCAATCGGGCAGCCCTGTAGCATCAAAAGCTCAGAGGTTTCCTCCCCATTGATGATTTCAACGGCATCGGTGGCTCGAACTTCTATGACCGAACGCACGCCAACGGTTTCACCCGCTACGTTGAGTGTGACCCCTTTAAAAAAATACAGTTGGCGGCGCGTTTTTGGGTTCGTGGCTACAGGCAAAGTCCAACGGGCACCGGGCTCCATACGAACCGTGAAAATTGCGAGGTCAGAATCCGATTGGCTGGCCCAGGAGTGGGGTGGTGGCGGAAGACCTTTGGCATCGTTAAGAACCCCCGCCACAACGACAACATTGGTGGCCCGTTTTTCATTGTCAAGAATTTTCACGCGTTCAATACTTTCATTCCAAAGCATGGTGAAGTGCGGCTCTGCCATTTTGTTTTTGGCAGGGAGATTGAGCCAAATTTGAAAGAGTTCGGCTGGATTGGGTTGGTCGGTGTGACGCAGGGGAAACATTTCGCAGTGAACAATGCCTTTCCCCGCGGTCAGCCATTGAACATCTCCAGCGCCAAAGCGAGCGATGGCGCCCAAGGAGTCGGAGTGGTCAATATGCCCTTGGCGAACGATGGTGACGGTCTCAAAGCCACGGTGCGGATGCGCAGGAAAGCCGGGGACGGTTTTACCGTGGTACATGCTCCACCCGTCTTTGCCAGCAAAGTCTTGCCCAAGATCGCGCCCAGTTAACGGTACGCTAGGGCCCATGGCGGCGTTACCCGGCGGGTAAGCGTCGTTGTGGTGCACGCAAAACAAAAACGGGTCCAAGGTTTGCCAAGGAAAAGCCAAGGGGGCCACACTCAAAATGCTGGGGTTCATACACACAATGTAAAAAGAATCAAAGCACTATTAAAGCGCAATTTTCGATGGGCCTACTCCGTGCCGCACCTTCACGGCATAGGGGTGTTTTAACTACCGATAAGATTGCACCATGGATATACCTTCCGTTTTACTGCGTTTGATGGGTGCCGCTCTGTTGGCGGGAGCGTTGGTGGCGTTTGGAGTGTCTGAGCGTTCGACCACCGTCTCACCTGCTTTAGCGCTTGTTCCTATCTCTCAGAGCCCATTGGAAGTTTCTTCTGATGTTGATTGGAAGATGGGTGCCAAAGGGCATATTCCCATGCCGGAGGGCGCCATGGCTGCGCATGCGAGTACCCTGGTGGCGATGCCAGACAACCAGCCGGATGCGCTCATGGCATTTTGGTTTGCCGGCGACCGCGAAAGCGCTCCCAATGTTCAAATTGCAAGCGCAATTTTTAACCGAGCCACCCAGACTTGGGGTGCAGCTCGCTTTGTGGTGAACCGCCACGATATGGGTTCGCAATTGGGATTTGGCCTGCGCCGGTTGGGCAATCCTGTGGCATGGCTCGACGCGAGCGGACGCATGCATTTGTTTGTCGTGGCGACGGGTTGGGGTGGCTGGGCAGCGGGGCGTATCTTGCACTTACAGCAACGCCAAGATTCTCAAAGCGCAGACTTGGAATTTGAGCCTGTCGGGCTTCTACCCTTGTCGTGGTTGTGGAATACCAGCTTTTTAGTCCGAACGGCGCCGCTTCCTTTGGCGGATGGCGGCATGGTGCTGCCCGCGTATTTCGAGTTGGGTTTTAAGTATCCCATCGCCCTACGGTTTGACAGCAAAGGCAATTTTGTGGGTATGGTGCGAATATCGAATAAGCGCTATGCCTTGCAGCCCGCATTGATAGCCCATACGCCGACGCATTGGATGGCGTTGATGCGTGACAACCGAGAAGTTGGAAAAATCATTGCAGCCCAAACCGTTGATGCGGGGCAGAACTGGACAGATTTACCCGACTTGGCTTTAGATAATCCGGACTCAGCGATCGCGACCCTTCGATCCCAAGGGCAGCATTGGTTGGTCCATAACGACTCCCCCCATTCGCGCGAAAGATTGGCATTGAGCCGCTCGCACAATGGGCTGGAGTGGAGAACTTCGCTGCGACTGGAGGAGGGTTCCGCCGGACAAGAGTTTTCGTATCCCGCCATCGTTCAAACTCACAACAGTCTTTGGATCAGCTACACCGACCAACGTCGCAGCATTGCGTGGCAGCGCCTGGATTTAAATGCAAACCAAACCCCTCGAAATTCAAGCGCATCCAACGAGAAGGATAAGCCATGACAGTAGCATGGGACGCATTGGCGCCTAGCTTGCCCTCGCTTGCCCATTTGCCGTGGGCTATGCATGTGGGTTGGGGTGTTGTGATGGCTGCGCTATTAAACAGCTTGTTGTCTCAAAGTGTGGGTGTCAGGCGCCACCTTATCGTTTGGGTTGTAGCTGTCATCGCATGTATTCCCGGCACATGGGGGCCGGTGTACTGGTTGGGCCTGGCCTTTCAAGCGCCTAGTGTGCTTGCCGTGCTATGTGCAGGGCAGCATCTTTACAGCCGTTGGCCAATCGCTGCCTGGACCTTGAAAGCCCGCCAGTCCCCGCGCAGTGGTGTCAATATGGCGTTTGCTTTATCAGGTGTCGTTTTGGGTTGGCTTTTGTTGCTAGACACCTTGGCTTTGGTACCTATGCAACTTTATGCGTGGGGCTTTTCGCCTTGGAGTGCTGGGGTTGCGCTGTTGTTCGGTTTGTTGCCTTGGATTTTTCAAGGCATTGCAGGTTTGAGAAGCGCTGGCGGCTTGGTCGTGTCGGCCGTCGTTATCTTCACACTCTTGCGATTACCTACGGGCAACGTGTGGGATGCATTGCTTGACCCATGGCTTTGGGTGGTTTTGCATATTTATTTGGTGCGAATGGCGTTGCGGGTTAGATAAATACCAACTATTTTTGGAGTGTGAAAAGCCATTCACGACCAAAAAGCCATTGGTCGGGATGCCAAAGGTTGGACCAGGTAATTTCGCCTTCGCGGTGGCGGCTTTTGACATGCCAGCGCTGCCCGAGAACTTTGCACTTTGCCGCGCACAGTGCATCGGTTCGTTGTGCGTCTTCTTGTAACCATACGACAGCATCGTGGTTTTCCAGCAAAAACACCAAGCGCTCAGCGGGCGGCATGTCGGGATGCAATGCGCCCGTATTGCGGCCTTCTGCGTCATAAGGTATGAGCGTGTTGCCCGGTAAAACAAAGCCAAATCGTTCGTATTGCCCGGTAAAACCATTGGGAACGGCGATGCGTTTTCCTTGTAGCTGCGCCTTGACTGTTTCACTGTACTGAGCCGCTGGGCTGTCCAATGGTGCGACCATGGCGCTGAAACTGGCGTACACACACAGGCAGGCAAATAAAGCACTATTGCGTGTCCACTGGGATTTAAAAACGCCTGCAATGGCGGCCAAACCACCCGCTGTGGTGAGCGTTAATGTCGTCCAAAGATCCCATTCCAAGCCGATGCCCATGTCACCCATTACCCAGGCGATACGTCCCAGCATGACAAAGGCAATTGCAGAAATTCCCATAGTGATAAAAAACCAAAAGCGCGCAATCCGATCCCAATAAAGGGCCAGCACCATCGCCAGGGCGGGCATCGCAGGAATCACGTACCTGGCAGAGCGTTGGCTGGGGATGGAAAAAATAACCAGCCAAACCAAAAGCCAAATCATTAAGGTGCCTTGGGCAGGCATCCAAGGGGTGCGAACTTTATTTTTTAGCCCAGCGCTTACTACCGCCCACGCTAAACCCATCACTACAAACCACATCAGGCCGGAGTTTTCGGGGTAAGCCAGCAACTGCGTCCACAGTGGATAGTCCCCAAACAATGCAGCATGCCAATAGCCTTGCGAGCCAGACATTTTTCCTGCATTCTCAGCCACAACAAATTCTTGCCAAACCGCACTCGGGTTCGGATCGATCACAAACCAGAGGCAAAAAATTCCCAAAGCCAACAACGCGCTCCACGTCACGCCCACGGTGGTGCGCAGCAACGATCTCCATTGCAGTGAGGGCTCAAGCCACAGCAAAACAAACCACAAGGTGGCAGCCGCAGGTGCCACCAGGGCAAAGGATTTATAGAGCAAGCCCACGCCAATCGCTAAACCAAACCACGTAAAAGTTTTCCAAGCGATGGGCGTCTTGGCTATTTCCTTTGCATTCCAAAGCAAATAGAACACGGGTAAGGCCAGCCAAAATGTCTCAGGTCCGGAGGTGAGGTAAGCGCGGCCGTAGCGAAAGGTGGAAAAAAACGTCAGATAGACCACTGCTGCAAGGCAAGCCGTGCGCCAGTTATTGGCAATTCGGTGGGTTAAGGCGGCAATGATGCCTGCTGTAAAAAAGGAGTACAAAACACTGGGAAGCCGCAGGGCGAACATCGTCCAATGGTTTCCCCAGTCACCCGCAACCATGGCTTGCCAAAATAAAAATGGCGGCTTGGTGTTGCGTAAATTAACGATATCGGATTGGAGAGGAAGCCAGTGGCCCGTGGCCGCGGTAAGCCGTGCGATATGGATATAGACCATCTCATCGCCGTTGGTAGGAGCGTAGGATCCACCTAAACCAAAGAGATATAGCGCGGCGGCAAAGACAATCAAAGCTACCCAAAGCCACACCGAGGTGTGCGAAGCATGCGGAGTCGAGGCAGGTGCGATTGGCATGGGCTAAGAGTTATCTTTTGCGAAAAGTCCAGCGGTCGTTGGCGACAAAATTACTGACACTGGCCACAACGATGGCGATGACGTTGGCCAGCATGTAATGCATCGCATGGGCCAGCCATAGCGTCAGGCCGTATTGCAGCGCAATTCCAAACCAAGAAGCGAGCGCATATTTCCCGAATTGATTGATAAGCGGCGTTGGCGCGATGTGCAATCTTGCATCGCCTTGCGTGTTAGCAGTTCGCACACGGTCGGACCACGTCCACAGGCGGTTCCAAGTAAAGTTGTTAAGGGTCGCAATAGAGATTGCCAAAGCCAGCGAAGCGTAGGGCTTGCCTTCAGGGCCCTCAAGGGATTGAAACAAAAATTCATGGCCCAAATACAAAACCACCATGTTGACGACCGTACCGCTGGCACCGACCAATCCAAATTTGATATAGCGGATACTTTTCAGCCAATCGATGGCAGCCAGCGAACGTTCTTGCAGACTCACCTTATTCGACATTTGCACCTAGATGGGTGGGACTCAAAAATCGCAAAGCGGCATCGAGCACTGGATCCGGAGCAATGCGTTTAAGGCATTGGTTGTCGCCG
>CAMDAN010000007.1 GCA_945888535.1 Bordetella parapertussis | reverse complement strand
ACCGTTCCTTTGGGGCGTTTTGGAACCGAGGCTGAAACCGCCGCAGGGATTGTTTTTTTGCTCAGTCCCGCAGCGTCCTTTATCAGTGGCACCACCCTGCGCATTGACGGCGCTCGGCCCCAAGTGCGCATGGGCTGGCCCATGACGGTAGCCAGTGAAAAAACGCAAACGCGCGATGCCATCAAGCCCTTCAACGGCTTTCACCGTGCCACTACACCCAAAGTATTTTCAAAACCCTAATTAAGGAGACAGCGTATGCAGTGGACCCATGAACACCAAGAGATTCAAAAAACACTCAAACGTTTTATTGAGGCAGAGATCAATCCGCATGTCGACGAATGGGAGGCCGCTGAAATATTCCCCGCCCACGAGGTTTTCAAGAAAATGGGCAAGCTCGGCCTACTGGGTTTGACCAAACCCGAAGCCCATGGCGGCTCCGGACTAGATTACAGCTATAGCTTGGCGATGGCCGAAGGCTTAGGTCACATCGAGTGCGGCGGTATCCCCATGGCCATTGGCGTACAAACCGATATGTGCACTCCCGCCTTGGCGCGATTTGGAAGTGAAGAACTCAAACGCGAATTTTTAGCGCCTGCGATTGCCGGCGATATGGTGGGTTGTATTGGCGTGAGTGAACCTGGCGCGGGCAGCGATGTCTCTGGCGTGAAATCGCGGGCCCGAAAAGACGGAGACGACTACGTGATTACGGGTCAAAAAATGTGGATCACCAATAGCTTGCAGGCCGATTGGATGTGCATGCTGGTCAATACCGGCGAAGGCCCGGTGCATAAAAATAAAAGTCTGGTGATGGTGCCCTTGCGGGAGAACGGCAAGCTGCTTAAGGGCATTGAAGTGGCGAAAAAAATCAAAAAAATCGGCATGAACTCCAGTGATACGGGGCTTTTGTATTTTGATGAAGTGCGCGTTCCGCAACGCAACCGCATTGGAGCCGAGGGGCAGGGATTTATCTACCAAATGCAGCAATTCCAAGAAGAGCGTTTGTGGGCGGCCGCGAGTTGTTTGCAATCCTTAACCAATTGCATTGGGTGGACGGTCGAATGGGCTCAGGAACGCAAAATGTTTGGCTCCACTTTGGCTGACCAGCAATGGGTGCAGTTCAAGTTGGCTGAAATGAAAACCGACTTGGAAAGCCTGCGGTCTTTAACCTACCGCGCGTGTGATTTGTATGTGGACGGGCAAGATGTGTTGGAGCTGGCATCGATGGCCAAACTGCAAGCCGGACGTTTGAACCGAACCATTCCCGATGGATGCTTGCAGTTTTGGGGTGGCATGGGCTACACCTGGGAAAACAAAGTCTCGCGCATGTTCCGCGACGGTCGCTTGGCCTCGATTGGCGGGGGGGCCGATGAAGTCATGCTCGGCATCATCGCCAAAACCATGGGTGTGGCCAAGCGGGCGCAGCGCGAATGACTGAAACGTCTGACATCACCCACCTGCAAGACAGCGCACAGCGTTTTGTCCGAACCGAGGTAGCGCCGCATTTAGACGCTTGGGAAGCGGCGCAAGAGTTTCCTCGAAGTCTGTATGGCCGCGCTGCAGATTTGGGTTGGTTGGGCATGGGCTACCCCGAAGCGTTGGGCGGCACGCCAGCGAGTTGGAAACTGCGCAGCGCCTTAACCTACACGCTCGCGCGTAGCAGCGGCAGCGGCGGTTTGATGGCAAGCTTGTTTAGCCACAACATTGGATTGCCTCCGGTATTGAATTGGGGCAGCGCAGCCCTGCAAAACGAAGTCATTCCCTCAGTACTGCGTGGGGAAAAAATCGCAGCGCTAGCGATTACCGAGCCCGGCGGCGGAACCGATGTGGCCGCCTTGAGAACCACCGCCCGCTTGGACGGAGACAGCTATATCGTCGATGGTGAAAAAGTATTTATTACCTCCGGCATGCGGGCCGATTGGATGACCGTTGCCGTGCGCACAGACGCTGCGAATAAAGGACGCAGCGGGATATCTATGTTGGTGATTCCGGGCTACACGCCTGGAATTTCTCGTAGTCCTCTGAACAAAATGGGTTGGCATTGTTCCGATACCGCTCACCTGCGCTTTGATGGTGTTCGGGTGCCTGCGCGGTTTTTGGTCGGCGAGGAGGGCGCGGGATTTAAGATCATCATGACCAACTTCAATGCCGAGCGTATGTCGATGGCCTTCATGGCTTTGGGCTTTGCCGAGTGTTGCTATGACGAAGCACTCAGCTGGGCCAAGCAGAGAAAAACATTTGGCAGCGCCTTGGTTGAACATCAAGTGGTGCGCCATAAATTGATGGATATGAAAATGCGGATCGAATCTACCCGCGCTTGGGCCGATGCGGTCGTGCAGCGCTGTGATGCGGGAGATGAAGGTGCCGATTGGGTAGCGCAGGTGTGTTTGCTCAAAAACCATGCGACCCAAACCATGCAGTTTTGTGCCGACCAAGGGGTCCAAATTTTGGGTGGGATGGGCTTTATGCGTGGAACCGCGTGTGAACGTATTTACCGCGAAGTCAAGGTCATGATGATTGGCGGAGGTGCAGAAGAAATTATGAAAGAGTTGGCCTCGCGTCAGTTGGGGCTGTGACAATCAGGGTATGCAAAAAAAATCTGAAAAAAGCGGTTCTTCTAAAGATGAAGTACCAACCAATGTGGTTTTTGAAGCGGAGTTCGTCAACGGACTCACCGCCATCTTTGAAGACAAGATTGTCTTTAACCGCGTCTTGGGTCTCAAGATCACATCTTTACAGCCCAACGAAGTGCGGGCCCGTATCGATATGAAGCCCGACTTGGTGGGCCACTACAGTTTCAATCGAATCCATGGCGGCGTGATCAGCGCAGGCTTGGACGCGATGGGTGGCTTGGCTTGTATGGCCGCCATAGGCGCACGCCATATGGATGAGACGCCCGTTCAACGCTTGCTGCGATTTGGGAAACTCGGGACCATTGATTTGCGCATCGATTACCTGCGACCCGGAATAAGCGAGTATTTTGAGTTGCGTGCGCACGTCTTGCGTTTGGGTTCCCGCGTAGCGTCTACGCGCATGGAGTTTTTGGCAGCAGACGGGAAGCTGCTTTCAACCGGTTCAGGCGCATATATCGTTTCTTGATCGTAGTTTGAAGTAGGTTTAAACATGTTGACACGTTGCGTTGGTTTGCTTAAACTTATCGCAACTTTCATCACTTAGGCTTCCCATGGCAACAACGCTTACCGTCAATCAAACCATCCAAGAGTGGGGTAACGGGCTAGGTGTGCGAATCACCGCACCGATTGCCAAGGCTGCTCGCTTTGCGCGTGGGCTGCCTATTCAAGTGGAAGTGGTTGAAGGTGGTGTTTTTCTGAGAGCCATCGGAAAGCCGCAACTCACATTGGCCCAAAAACTCAAAGCGTATGACCCCGAAATTCATGGCGGTGAAGTGATGTCAACGGGTCGAATCGGTGCGGAAGTGTTTTGATGGGGCAACCTCGAAGCCTCTGGGTTCCTGATCGGCGCGACATGATCTGGATTGATTTCAATCCGCAGGTCGGCGGCGAGATGAAAGATGAACACCCCATGTTGGTGTTATCTCCCAAAGCATTCAATGAACGCACCCAATTGGTGATTGGTCTTCCCATGACGCATTCAAAATCCAATGACAGTAATCCCTTTGCGGTTCGATTTGAAACACCTAAAGGGGAGGTGTGCTATGTGTTGGCGCACCAACCTAAATCTTTTGCCTGGCGCAAACGCGGCGGACGACCTCACCCTTGGAAACAAGTCCCTCCGGCAATTTTTGAAGCTGCGTGTGAACAGTTGAATGGAATCATTTCCATTGGCCTATAAAAAAAGGCCCTACGCATAACGCGTGGGCCTTTTTGCTATGAAAAAAGGGAGCTTTATAGCGGTACTTTTTTCAACATTTCAATACCAACCTTACCCGCTGCTATTTCACGTAGGGCGGTTACGCAGGGTTTGTTCTTGCTTTCAATTTTTGGCGTGTGGCCTTGGTTGAGCATGCGGGCGCGGTAGGTGGCAGCAAGAACCAATTGGAAGCGGTTAGGGATCTGCTCGAGGCAGTCTTCGACGGTAATGCGGGCCATAAAATTCTCCGAAAAACTAGGGGATATTGAGCGCTTTGAAAGTAGCGGCCCTTGCGCGGCGCTGCGCTGCAAACTTGAGCCGTTGGGAGTGAACGATTGCTTTCAAATCAAAAAGCGCCCGGTCAAACAACTCATTGATTATAACGAAGTCAAACTTTTGGGCTTGGGCGACCTCAATCGCGGCATTTTTCATGCGCAATTCGATGGTCTCTGTGGCATCTTCGCCTCGGCGTTCTAGACGAGCGCGCAGCTCTTCCCAGCTTGGCGGCAGCACAAAAATACAGACGGCGTTAGAAAACGTTTCTTTGATTTGAATCGCACCTTGGAAGTCAATTTCTAAAATAACGTCTGCGCCTTGTTCCATACGCTCTTGGATGGCTTTTTTAGAGGTGCCGTAGCGTTGGTTGTGCACGTGGGCCCACTCTACAAACGCATCGGCCGCGATCATCGCGTCAAATTCTTGCTCAGATACAAAAAAGTACTCGCGTCCGTGTTTTTCTTGCCCTCGGGGAGCGCGTGTGGTGTGTGAGACAGAGGGTTGAACGTGTGAATCGAGCTCTTGCAAGGCGCGAACCAGGCTGGACTTACCCGCACCGCTGGGGGCAGCAACAACAAAGAGGTTTCCGGGGTAGTCCATAAAGGGAGTAACGGTTGGCTAAAAGTCGGCCTATTCTATGTTCTGTACCTGCTCGCGCATTTGCTCGATCAATACCTTCATGTCCACTGAAATATGGGTGAGCTCCAAGGCCGCTGATTTGGAGCCCATGGTGTTGGCTTCGCGGTGCAGTTCTTGGATTAAAAAGTCCATCCGTTTGCCAATCTCGCCGCCTTTTTTGATCAGGCGTTCTAACTCATCAAGGTGTGAGTTCAGCCGGGTGAGTTCTTCGGCAACGTCAATGCGAATCGCAAATGCGGTGGCCTCTGTCAACGCCCGGTCTTGAGCGGCCTCGGGGAGGGTACTGCCATCGGTCAAGGCCATCGCCTCTTTCCATCGTTCTAAAAAGCGCTGGCGTTGCTGAGTCACAAGTTGAGGTACCAAAGGAATCGATTTTTCAGCTAATGTTCGAAGCTGGGCAATGTGATCCAGCAGCATTTTTCCGAGTCTTACGCCTTCACGCTGGCGGGCCGCCAACAAGGCTTTGAGAGCGGTCTCAGCCAAGGGAATCAGGTCTTGGGACCAGTCCCGGTGGCTGGACTGTTCGCTTGCAGCGAGTCGCAAGACATCGGCCACGCTCAAGGCATTGGCTAAGGGCAACCAGGCTTTGACGTTGTCTTGGACGGCGTTGAGGCGTTGCAAGAGTTTGGGTGAAGGGTCACTCACACTGTTGGCGTTTTGAACCTCAATAGACGCCCGAACCTCGACTTTTCCGCGTTTCAATTGGGCGCTGAGCAGATCGCGTAAAGCCGGTTCAAACTGCCGAAGGTCTTCGGGAAGTTTGAACGTGAGGTCTAAAAAACGGCTGTTGACCGAGCGAATCTCTAGCCCCAATTGGGCCGTGGGCAGGTTGGCCTGTTCGGTGCTGTTGGCTGAGCTGTGCTGCGCGCTGGCGTAGCCCGTCATACTGAAAACCGGCATGTCTTACATCCTTGGAACAATAAACTGCGCCAAGAATAACCGCCTTATTGCCCATTGCGCTGCGGCGATGCATCGATAATTAGGCCAATTCCCATTGAAAGGCTTGTTATGACCCAATTTATTCGCAGTGGCGCTCGCGCCGCCCATGCTTTGCGCCCGGTGCGCATCACCCGAGGGTATACCGTTCACGCCGAAGGTTCGGTCCTTATTGAGTTTGGGGGCACCAAAGTGTTGTGTACCGCCTCCGTAGAAGAGCGCGTTCCGCCCCATAAGCGCGGCAGTGGCGAAGGTTGGGTGACTGCGGAGTACGGCATGCTGCCCCGCGCGACCCATACCCGTAGCGACCGTGAAGCCGCTCGGGGCAAACAAAGCGGCCGCACCCAAGAAATTCAGCGTCTGATTGGCCGATCGCTGCGGGCGGTGTTTGATTTAAAAAAGCTGGGTGAACGCACCATTGCCTTGGATTGCGATGTCATTCAAGCCGATGGCGGCACCCGAACCGCAGCCATTACCGGGGCGTTTGTAGCGGCCCAAGACGCTGTGAACTTCTTGCTCGCCCACGGCAAGATCACGCAGTCGCCCATTATTTCTGCCGTTGCTGCGATTTCGGTGGGCATTGTGCAAGGCACGCCTTTGCTCGATTTAGAGTACACCGAAGACTCCGATTGCGATACCGATATGAACGTGGTGATGACGGGCGCTGGACATTTTGTCGAAGTTCAAGGCACCGCAGAAGGCGCAGCGTTTTCCCGCGCAGAGATGGACCAACTGCTGCATTTGGCTGAAAACGGAATTGTTGAATTGATGGCCTTGCAGCAAAAAGCTTTGGCACAGCCTTTGGCTTAATTTTCAACCTCATGAAAATTGTCTTAGCCTCAAACAACGCTGGCAAGCTCGCGGAGTTACAAGCCTTGTTTGCGCCGCTGGGTTGTACCTTGGTGTGCCAAGGCGATTTAGGCGTGCCAGAGGCCCCGGAGCCACACCGTACATTTTTAGAAAACGCGTTGGCTAAAGCGCGTAATGCGGCGCACCATACTGGCTTGCCTGCGCTGGCCGACGATGCGGGTTTGTGTGTGGATGCTTTTGGAGGCTTGCCAGGGGTTGATACCGCCTACTACGCCACACAACACGGCTACCCCAAAGGAGATGACAACAACGTAGTCGCTTTGCTTGAGCAAATGCAGAATGTGACGCAACGTCGCGCGGCCTTGGTAAGTACGCTGGTCGCGGTGCGTTCTGTGGAAGATCCGGAGCCCTTGGTCGCTGTCGGGCGCGTGGTGGGTGAAATTACCCGTGCGCCGATTGGAACTAATGGTTTTGGATTTGATCCTGTGATGTGGATTCCTGAGTTTCAGAAAACCTTTGCTGAGTTGCCTGTGGACGTAAAAAATGCCAACAGCCACCGCGGCCGAGCCGCAAAAGCCATGGTGGCGCTCATGCGCGAGCGCTGGCTAAGCGCGTAGGACTTGGTTGCATGATTCCTATCGTTCCCATCCTCTCCGCGGTCCCCGCCGTGGAGCCAAACGACATCACACACTTCATGCGCCCCGGCACCTTACAGCTATCGGCCTTGCCGCCCTTATCTTTGTATGTGCATTTGCCTTGGTGTTTAAAAAAATGCCCGTACTGTGATTTCAACTCCCATGAGCAGCCCGAAGGCCCGCTGCCCCAAGCGCGCTATGTCGATGCCGTGATCGCAGATCTTGAGGCCGCACTTCCTCTCATTTGGGGCCGCAGCGTTCACACTATTTTTATCGGCGGCGGAACACCGAGTTTGTTTTCTCCAGAAGAGATCGACAGACTTCTCGGTGCGATTCGCGCCCGGGTTCGCTTGGCAGCAGATTGTGAAATCACGATGGAAGCCAACCCCGGAACTTTCGAGAAAGACCGTTTTAGCGCCTTTGCCAGCGCTGGCGTGACGCGCTTGTCGATTGGGGTGCAAAGCTTTAATGACGTCCATTTACAAGCCCTCGGCCGAGTGCATAACCGCGCTCAAGCAATCGCGGCAGTAGAAGAAGCGGCCCGCTCTTTTTCAACTTTCAATCTCGACATCATGTATGCGCTTCCAGGGCAAACGCTGGAGCAGGTTGACGAAGACATTGCCACTGCGTTGCAGTTTTCCCCCCCCCATATTTCAATTTACCACCTGACGATTGAACCCAACACCTACTTTGCCAAATTCCCCCCTGTGATACCTGAGGACGACACGGCCTACGCCATGCTGGACCGCATTACCGAAAAAACAATAGCCGCAGGCCTTAACCGTTACGAGGTCTCTGCCTATGCCAAAGACGGCCACCTCTGTAAACACAACCTTAATTACTGGCAATTCGGTGACTATCTGGGCATTGGAGCCGGCGCCCACAGCAAGCTCAGTTTTGCCCATCGGGTAGTGCGCCAGGTACGCATCCGCGACCCCCGCGCTTACCAAGACAAAGCACTGGCTGGCAATGCGCTGGCCCAAAGCGAAGAGGTGAGTCGCGCAGACTTGCCTTTTGAGTACATGCTCAACGCCCTGCGTTTACGCAAGGGTTTCGCGTTGCAAGAGTTCACCGAACGCACCGGGCTCCCGCTCTCCGCTATTGAGGAGCCTTTGAAAGAGGCGGAGCGCAAAGGATTCATCGAGCGAGACTTCGCCCGTGTTCGTCCTACGGTGCGCGGGTTTGATTTCTTAAGTGACTTACAAGCGCTGTTTTTGGGTTTGCCCGAAACCAAAGTTTAAATATGACTGAAACTATGAAAATCATCCGAAGCCGAGAATTCACCGGGGACCGACCATGGGCAGCCATTGATATTGCCAATATGAACGGCACCACGACCCGACTTCACTGGACTGACCAGCCTTACAAGTGGCATACCAACGATGGCGAAGAAGTTTTTGCAGTGCTCGATGGACGGGTCCAAATGCATTACCGTGAAAACGGTGAAGAAAAAATAACAACGCTGGAGACTGGCGATGTGTTCTTTGCTGGCGTTGGGTGTGAGCATGTAGCGCATCCGGTTGGGGTCGCGCGAATTATTGTGGTGGAGGGAGAAGGGAGCGTTTGATCTCTAGCGCTTGAAGCTATCGCGTCCCATTACAATGATTCGCTGTGTGGGGCGTTAGCTCAGTTGGTTAGAGCAGAGGACTCATAATCCTTTGGTCGAGTGTTCAAGTCACTCACGCCCTACCATTTCCCAAAGGAATCCCACATCCGCCGCGTCTGTATTTATCCTAGGGATGTACTCAAGATTGTGACTGCAATGGATGTGAAACCAGCCATTGCGTTCGTTAAACCACGCGCTGAAGTTTCATGGCAACGCTCATGTCGCCAGAAACTTTGAGTTTGCCGGACATGAAGCCGGTCACAGAATTCAATTGTCCGTCCATCATGGCTTGTAAATTCTCAAGGCTCACAGTCACAGTGCAGTCCGTCTCAGCGTCGGTGTTGGAGACAGTGTTGGGACTTGACACGCCGTCTAATACGATGACGCCGTCTGCGCCGCAATCAAACTTCAACGTGGCTTCTAAGCCGCTGTCGTCGCCCATTTTGGTGCGGATGGATTGGGTAATAGATTCGAGGCTCATAGGGGTTTCCTTGGATTGACCGATAGTGGTGATTTGATTGTAATAAAGTTCAATTTTTGGCCTGTCACTTCAGTGCCTTCTCCACGCTTAGGATTATTCATTCATGCCCGCATCCCAACACCTGAGCGCACTTCGATCTTTGATTAACCCCCGTTCCAGCGGGTTTGCTGCCAATGCTGCGCGGATGCAGGGTTTGTGGGATGAGGTGCAGCGACTTCAGTCCATGGTTTTAGCAGAGTCGGAGTCCAAGCGAGCCAAATTTGAACAGCGCAATCAGTTGTTGCCACGGGAGCGCATTGCCCGATTGCTAGACAGGGGTACGCCGTTTTTAGAGCTCAGCCGCTTGGCGGGCTTGAATATGCACGACGACGATGGCAAAAAATCGGTGCTCGGCGGGGGCTCGATTGTGGGCATTGGCGTCGTGGCCGGAAAACGATGCGTAGTATCTGCCAACGACAGCGCGGTCAAAGGCGGTACGGTCGCACCCATGGGCTTGCGCAAAGCGTTGCGCGTTCAGCAAATCGCCATGGAAAACAAACTGCCCATCATCAATTTGGTTGAAAGCGGTGGCGCGAACCTGCTCTACCAAGCGGAGATTTTTGTCGAAGGTGGCCGCAGTTTCGCAAACCAAGCGCGGATGTCAGCAGCCGGTTTACCGCAAATTTCGGTAGTCCATGGTTCTTCAACTGCGGGCGGAGCCTATTTGCCAGGGTTGTCAGACTATGTGATTTTGGTACGGGGTCGCTCTAACATTTTTCTTGCGGGCCCGCCTTTGGTGAAAGCCGCTGTTGGTGAAGACTGCACCGAAGACGAACTCGGCGGAGCCCAGATGCATGCGCAGACCACGGGCTTGGGTGAATACCTGTGCGAAGACGATGCGCACGCGATTGCCATGGCGCGGGAGGTGATGGATAAATTACGCTGGGATGCGGCTTCCCCGTTGCATTCTTTTGCAGAGCCCTTGTACAACACGCAAGAGTTAATGGGCGTGGTTCCTGCGGATGAACGTGAGCCCTATGACGTGCGGGAAGTGATTGCGCGTTTGGTGGATGGGTCTGACTTTTTGGAGTTTAAAGCCAGTTATGCGCCGGAGATGATGTGTGGTCACGCACGGGTTCAAGGCCACTTGGTGGGAATCCTTGGTAACAACGGGCCGATTCAGCCGACCGGTTCTACCAAAGCGGCACAGTTCATTCAGTTGTGCGACCAAAGCGCCACGCCTTTGGTTTTCTTACAAAACACGACGGGCTATATGGTTGGCTCGGCGGCTGAGCGTGGTGGCGCCATCAAGCATGGCTCCAAAATGATTCAAGCCGTTGCCAATGCCAGAGTCCCCAAATTCACTTTTGTTTTGGGCGGCTCCTTTGGCGCGGGAAATTATGGGATGTGCGGTCGTGGCTTTGATCCGCGCTTTATTTTTGCTTGGCCGACGGCTCGAACCTCAGTCATGGGTGGCGCACAAGCGGCGAAGGTGATGGACATTGTGAACCGCAGCAAGATGGAGCGCAGCGGTGAAGTGCCCAATGAAGAAGCGTTGCAAGCGATGTCTGACGGACTGCGTTTGCGTTTAGATAAAGAGTCCACCGCTTTATTTGGGACCGCACGCCTGTGGGATGACGGAATCATTGACCCACGCGAAACGCGTCGTGTATTGGGCCTGTGTCTGACGATCGCAGCCGAGGCCGATCAACGCACTTTGCGACCCAATACTTTCGGCGTGGCGCGAATGTAAGCCCCCGTTATTCAAATAAACCACCCCATGACTTTTTCAAAAATACTCATAGCCAATCGCGGTGAAATAGCTTGTCGCGTGATGCGAACGGCGCGAGATTTGGGTTACGCCACCGTGGCGGTTTTTAGTGATGCCGATCGCCATGCTTTGCACGTGCGCATGGCCGATGAAGCGGTTTATATCGGCGGTTCAGAGGCTAAAGATTCGTACTTGAATATCGCGGCGATTTTGCAAGCCGCCCACCAATCGGGGGCAGATGCCGTTCACCCCGGTTACGGGTTTCTCAGTGAAAACGCTGGCTTTGCCAAAGCGTGTTTGGCTGCGGGTTTAGTTTTCATTGGCCCGACGCCCCAAGCCATGTTGGCCATGGGCGACAAGGCCCGGGCCAAGCAGCGCATGCTCCTTGCCGGGGTTCCTTGTGCGCCAGGTTTTATGGAGCCGGATGCGGATGATGCGGTTTTAATGACCCAAGGCATTGCGCTGGGGTTTCCGTTGTTGGTCAAGGCTACGGCGGGGGGCGGAGGGCGCGGTATGCGCCACGTTGCAAGCCAAGAGGAGCTGCCTTCTGCTATTGAAAGCGCACGCAGGGAAGCGCTGAGCGCCTTTGGCAATGGCGATCTGATGTTGGAACGCTTGATTGACAACGGCCGACATATTGAAATTCAGGTGTTTGCCGACCAGCACGGCAATGCGGTTTATTTGGGTGAGCGTGATTGCACCGCACAGCGCAGACGCCAAAAAGTGATTGAGGAAACTCCTTCGCCTATCGTCAGCCCGGCCATGCGCGAGCGCATGGGCCGTGATGCTGTCGCTGCTGCGTTGGCAGTTGCTTACCAAGGCGCAGGCACCGTGGAATTTATCGTCGATGCTGACCTCAACCACTATTTTTTAGAAATGAACACCCGTTTGCAGGTAGAGCACACGGTGACGGAAATGGTGACCGGTTTAGATTTGGTGGAGTGGCAACTGCGCGTTGCTGCAGGCGAACCTCTGCCTTTGAAACAAGCAGATATTCGTTTTGAAGGCCATGCGATCCAAGCACGTTTGTATGCGGAAGATCCTTATGCGGGTTTTGTTCCGCAAACCGGAAGAATATTGTGGTGGAAGCCTGAAGCGGCTTTGCACGCCGGTGTTCGGATTGACCACGGCGTCCAAGAGGGGGATGTGATCTCGCCGTTTTACGACCCCATGGTTGCAAAAGTGATTGCGCACGGGCGTGACCGAGACGATGCCATTCGCCGACTTCGTGCGGCTTTAAGAAATGCCCCTCTTTTAGGACTGCGAAATAACAACCGATTTTTATCCGACCTGTTGGATCACCCCACGTTTCGCAAAGCCCAGATGACCACAACGCTGATTGACCAATGGGCCAGCGATGGGGAAGCATTATTAGAAAAACCGCAACCCAGCACCAAAGAATGGCAAGTCGCAGCGTTGGCACTGGTTGCGCAGAATGGCAGCAGTTGGCGCTCTGACAGCGTAGCCGCGTTTGGTATGCAGTTGCACTGCGAATCCGAGACACGCTTCTTGCGCGTTTTGCCGAATGCCCACGGTGCCGTTTTGATTGAAATGCTTGACCAAGCGCAATCTTCTGACCCGTTGCCGATACGTGCCCAAGTTCACTCTTTTGAGCAAGGCACGCTTCGGTTTTCTTTGGCGGGCGTTGTCCAGTCCGCAGTGGCTTGGGTTTCGGGCTTGCAAGTTCATTTGGCAATGGACGGCTATCAGTTCGTTTTCTCAGAACACAATGCGATGGCACAAAAACTGGCTGTTCAAGACCCAGGTAAAGCCCATGCAACGGTTGCCGGTAAAGTGACCCGCGTCTTGGTGGCTGTCGGCGACAAGGTCGAAGAAGGGCAGCAGTTGTTGTGCGTTGAGGCGATGAAGATGGAAATGTGGCTGTGTGCGCAAGTGGCAGGGAGCGTGTTGGCCTTGCATGCGGAGCAAGGCCAACAAATCGATGCTGGCGCCTTGCTGGTAGAAATTTCATAGAAAGATAAAACATGGACAAAGCAATTTTGACCTGCGCCCTGACTGGCGTTCTTACTAATCCGGAGCAACACCCGGTGCCTGTCTCCCCGGCCCAAATGGCCGCTGAAGCGAGAGACGCTTTCAATGCGGGAGCCAGCGTCATGCATGTGCATGTGCGCCAACAAGAGCCCGGCAAAGGGCATTTGCCTTCGTGGGATCCGGATGTGATGGAATCGGTTGTGACGGCGATTCGTGACGCCTGTCCCGGCGTCATCATCAACCTCACCACGGGCGTCGTTGGTAAAGACATCAGCGGCCCCTTGGACTGTATTCGCCGTATCAAGCCCGAAATTGCTGCCTGTAACGCGGGCAGCTTGAACTACCTCAAGATTAAAGAAGATGGTCAATGGGCTTGGCCGCCCATGGTGTTTGACAACCCCGTTGCGAAGGTACAGCAGTTTTTAGATGTGATGGCCGACTCTGGAACCCATCCTGAGTTTGAGTGTTTTGATGTGGGCATTGTGCGATCTGTCACGATGTATATCAAAGCGGGAATGCTCAAACCCAGTATGGGCAAAGCAGAGTACAACTTGGTCATGGGCGTGGCTTCAGGGATGCCCTGTGATGCTGAACTCTTAGCGCTTTTGCCACGCTATATGGCGCCCAATAGCATTTGGCAAAGCACGCTGATTGGCCGCGCAGAGATTTGGCCAGTGCACCAGAAAACAGCCGATATGGGTGGAATGTTACGGACCGGTTTAGAGGATACTTTTTACTTGCCCGATGGAAAGCGTGCCAGCGGAAACGGTGCCTTGATAGCAGAATTAGCTCGCTGCGCAGAGCGTGCAGGGCGAGCGATAGCGTCGCCTAGCGAGGCCCGAGCGCTAATGAACCTGTGATAGAATTTGTCGCTTAGCGGCTGTAGCTCAGTTGGATAGAGTACTTGGCTACGAACCAAGGGGTCGTGGGTTCAATTCCTGCCAGCCGCACCAAATGAAATAAGGACTTAGCGTCGAAAGACACTAAGTCCTTTCTTCTTTCTGCCTGCGCATCTAGTAAGAGTCAAAAATGGATCGAAAGTAGGATAATGAATAACCTTACCGATTCAAAACCCTTTGTGACTAAGTCATTACTCGAAAAAAATCAGCTAGCCAAAAAGCGATTTGTTTTTTGGACGTTGCCGAACTACTCCTTGATTGCTTTATCAAGCGCAGTAGAGGCTTTGCGAATGGCTAATCGGGTTGCCAATCAAAACATTTACGAATGGGTTCTAGCCAGCACCAACGGTGAGCCAGTGGCCGCTAGCAACGGATTGGCGATGGCACCAACCGTTCCTGTGGCTGATATTGGCACTGCCAATATTGTGTTTGTATGTGGCGGCGTGGACATTGAAAGCGCTTGTAACACCGAGGTGATTGCGACGTTGCGAAAGTTATCGCAGCGGCAAGTGGCTTTGGGTGCGTTGTGTACCGGAGGTTATGTGTTGGCCAAGGCGGGTTTGCTCGATAAATACAAAGCGGTGGTGCATTGGGAAAATATGTCTGCCTTAGAGGAGCAATTTCCTAAGGTGATATTTTCACGGCAGTTGTTTGCGATTGACCGGGACCGCTACACCTGCACCGGGGGCATTGCGCCCTTGGATTTGATGCTCAACATTATTAAGACAGACCTCGGACGGGAAATCGCCCCGATGATTTCAGACCAATTCATTTTGGACCGTATTCGCAACGACCAAGATCGCCAGCACGTTCCTTTGATGGCGCGTGTAGGCCTTTTCCATGAAAATTTGATTGAGGCGGCAGCGCTTATGGAGGCCAATTTAGAGGAGCCTTTGTCGTTGGATGAAATTGCAAATTTGGTGGGCGTTTCGCGACGGCAAATTGAGCGATTGTTCAAGCGTTACGTGGGAGAAGTTCCTACCAAGTACTATCTTGACATGCGTTTACGCCGCGCCCGCAGCCTCTTGCTGCAAACGGCGATGTCCATCATGGAGATCGCCGTTGCCTGCGGTTTTCAGTCGCCGCCGCATTTTTCCAAATGCTACCGCGACCTTTTCGGACACACGCCCAGTGCCGAGCGGCGCAACAGCCGTCTCGCTCTGCTTGAGCCCGACGAGGCGGTGACTAAGGTTTAGTTTTTAACGAAATACAACGGTTCGGCTGCCGTTTAAAAACACACGCCTTTCGATGTGAAAGCGCACGGCTGCTGCCAACGCGCGGCACTCTGAGTCTCTACCTGCAGCGGCCAATTTTTCAGGCGTATAAGTGTGGTCGACGCGTTCCACAATTTGCTCAATGATCGGACCTTCATCCAAGTCCGCAGTGACGTAATGTGCAGTCGCGCCGGTGAGTTTGACCCCGCGCTCATGGGCTTGGTGGTAAGGCTTCGCGCCTTTGAAGCCGGGTAGGAAAGAGTGATGGATATTGATCGCCCGACCGCGTAAGCGTCGGCACAGGTCGTTAGAGAGCACTTGCATGTAACGGGCCAAAACCACCAATTCGCTGTTGGTTTCTCCGACAATTTCCATCAAACGGTTTTCTTGCTGGGCTTTGGTCTCAAGCGTTACAGGCAAGAGAATGAATGAGATGCCTTGGGCTTCAACCAAGGTTTTGAAATCAGGGTGGTTGGAGACCACAGCGCTGATATCCATTTTGAGAACACCGGTGCGTTGGCGGTACAACAAATCGACGAGGCAGTGGTCGAACTTGGACACCATGAGCAAGACGCGGGGTTTCTTTTCGGCGTCGTGGATCGACCATTCCATTTTTTCTTTTTGAGCCACTTCTGCAAACTGTTCGCGCAGCGCTTCCAATTCAGGGGTGTTTTTGACATCACCATAAAAAGTCACACGAATAAAAAACCGTTCGCTTAGAACGTCATCAAACTGCTGCATATCGGTGATGTAGCACTGACGGGAAGCCAAAAACCCCGAAACCGAGGCGACCGTTCCGAGGCGGCTGTCGCAGGTGGCGTTCAAGATGTAATGGGGCTTGCCTTCGAGGTGGACGGTCATTGAAATTTTCTCCGATGGGATTTTTAACTAAAGATCAGGGGTCAACAGTCCTGACGAGGGGGTGAGTCTAGGGACTTCGCTGCCCGAATGTTATCTTGTGGCGACAGGGTTTTCCCCCTCAACGACGACCGATTCAGGGGGTATGGCGGCAATTGTTTGCATTGAATGGCTAGGTAAGTAGCCTGTCGTGTAGCGACAATCACAAGTCGCTAAACTGTCAGCGTCGCGAGTCACTGACTCGTACATTTTCAACAAGTAGTGTGTCCCCAATGAGGGCACCGTGGAATCAACCCTAAGGAGTTTGCTGTGGCTGAAGAATTTGACGATCTGGATTTGAGCACGCTCAATGACGAAGAGTTAACCGAGCAGGTTCATGATGACCTGTACAACGGTTTGCGCAACGAAGTGATTGAAGCCACCAATATTTTGCTTGGCCGCGGTTGGTCTGCTGCCCGGGTTCTTGATGACGCTTTGGTCGAAGGCATGCGTATTGTGGGCGTTGATTTCCGTGATGGCATTTTGTTTGTGCCTGAGGTGCTGCTCGCTGCCAACGCAATGAAGGGCGGCATGGAAATTTTGCGCCCTCTTCTGGCAGAAACCGGAGTGGAGCCCATTGGCAAGATGGTCATTGGCACGGTCAAAGGTGATATCCATGACATCGGTAAAAATCTGGTCGGAATGATGATGGAAGGTGCTGGTTTCGAGGTGATTGACCTCGGCATCAATAACCCCGTTGAAAAATACCTCGCGGCTCTGGAAGAGCACAAGCCTGACATTTTGGGCTTGTCTGCGCTATTGACCACCACCATGCCTTACATGAAGGTCGTGATCGACACCTTGAAGGAAAAAGGTTTGCGTGATGACTTTATCGTGCTAGTCGGCGGCGCTCCTTTGAATGAAGAGTTTGGCAAAGCGGTTGGGGCTGATGCTTACTGCCGTGATGCGGGTATTGCTGTTGAAACCGCTAAAACCCTGATCGCTGCACGTCGTAGCGCTAGAGTCTCCGCGTAAGTGGTCTGACTTAAGTAAGTCTTCGCTTCCAGTAAATGCCATGGCCGCAGCAGCAAACACCTTGGTGATTGCCTGCGGTGCCCTTGGGCGCGAAATCATCGCTTTGCGCACGGCCAACCAGTGGTTGCACATGGATGTGACCTGTTTGCCAGCGGAATTGCACAACCGGCCAGAAAAAATTCCGGCCTTGGTGCGTGAAAAAATTCAGCATTTCAAGTCCCGCTACAAACACATTTTTGTGGCTTATGCCGATTGTGGGACGGGCGGTTTGTTAGACGCCGTGCTGAAAGAAGAACAGGTTGAGCGCATTCCTGGGGCCCACTGTTATGAGTTTTACGCGGGGTCTGCGGTATTTGAGCAGTTGTGTGAAGATGAAATCGGGTCCTTCTACTTGACTGATTTTTTACTTCGGCACTTCGAGCGCTTGATCATGCACGGATTGGGGATTGATAAGCACCCTGAGTTGTTGCCTGTGTACTTTGGTAACTACAAAAAGCTGGTGTATCTGGCTCAAGTCGCGTCACCTGAAGGGGTGTCCCTTGGGCAGCGTGCGGCAGACCGATTGGGTTTGTCCTTTGAGTACCGTTTGACGGGCTATGGCGCGTTGGATGGCAGTTTAAGAAATGCAAACGAGAAAGTAATCCAATGGCAAAACTGATTGTGATTTCCTGGCGCGATGTGCCCGCCCAAGTGGTGGTCAAGCGGGGCCGCGAAACAGGCAAGGTGCAACTTTCGCACCGTTTTCAAGAAGCGGTAGACCGGGCCGCGATGCGAGCAGGTAAGGCCAGCTCAGGTGACTATCTGGCCGATTGGAAACGCAGTGATCCCAAAGATTGTGGCGACGATATCCAAGCCGAAGCGAATGCTGAAGCAGCGCGTATCGAAGCCTTGTATTCCGATGAGGACCTCCTTCGCATCATCCGCGCCCATGGGGTAGACACCACTTTGGCGTCCCCCACCGTCATTGCGGCCGATGAAGCCAGTGTTCCTAACCCTGACGGAGACGCGTGATGTATTCAGTACGCCGTTGGTCTGTGCGCAATGCCCGAGGCATGGAGATTTTTTACAAAGGTTTTGAAGCGGTTTTTGTGGCGTTACACCCCCTGTGGAAAGCCATTGGCTACGAGCGCTTAGAAAAACCGGTCGCAGTGGTTGAAAAAGTGGTCAAAGGGTTTCTTTTTGATTGCCAAATGTGTGGTCAATGTGCACTGAGTTCGACAGGGATGTCCTGTTCTATGAACTGCCCCAAGACGTTACGCAATGGACCGTGTGGCGGTGTCCGTGCCAATGGCAATTGTGAAGTCAAACCCGAAATGCGCTGTGTCTGGGTCGAAGGTTATGAGGGCAGTCAGCGTATGGTTGAAGGCAAAGAGGCGATCAAAGTCGTTCAGTTCGCGGTGGATGGTCGGCTCAAAGGCAAGTCATCGTGGCTCAAAGTCGCGCGGGAGAAAAACGCATGAAATTTGAAGACGAACCCGTCCCAGGTTATCCCTTACCGATTCTTCCGGGGCATACATCCCCCGGCCGGCTTGAGCGCGTATTACGCAGTGGCGCCTTCGCGGTCACTGCGGAGTTAGATCCCCCAGATTCTGCCGATGGATCCGAGGTCTATCGCCGGGCCCAGTTGTTTGATGGTTATGTGGATGCGATCAATGCCACCGACGGCAGCGGAGCCAATTGCCATATGTCAAGTTTGGCGGTGTGCGCGCTCTTAACCCGCGTCGGTTACGCACCAATCATGCAGATTTCTTGCCGCGACAAAAATCGTATCGCCATTCAAGGCGATATTTTGGGTGGTGCAGCCATGGGCGTGGCCAATATGCTGTGCCTAAGCGGAGACGGCGTGCAGTCGGGTGACCATCCGCAGGCGAAACCCGTGTTTGATTTGGATTGCATGTCCTTGCTGGAAATTGGGCGTGGGATGCGTGATGAACACAAATTTCAAAGTGGCCGCAAAGTGACTTACGCGCCCCGTGTTTTCTTTGGCGCTGCGGCCAATCCTTTTGGTTTACCTTTTGAGTGGCGTGCGGATCGCTTGGCTAAGAAGGTAGCCGCCGGGGCCCAGTTTATTCAAACCCAGTATTGCTACGACGTACCCCGACTGCGGGAGTACATGAAGCGCGTGGAAGACTTGGGCTTACTCGATAAGGTATTCATTTTGGTCGGTGTGGGCCCGATGCGGTCTGCCAAGGTAGCCGAGTGGATGCGTACCAACGTGCCTGGCGTACATATCCCGGATGCGGTGATCAAGCGGATGGCGGGAGCCGAAAAGCAAGCGCTTGAAGGGCAAAAAATTTGCATTGAAATCATCCAAGAAGTCAAAGAAATCAAAGGCGTTTCTGGCGTCCATGTGATGGCTTATCGCCAAGAAGATACCGTTGCCAACATTATCCAAAGCTCTGGGGTGCTTGGTGGCCGTGTGCCATGGTTCCCCGGTCGCGATACCCCCTCCCAAACTACAAACCAACCCTCTAAGGAAACAGCGTGACCGATACCATCATTAGCTCAGCAACAAAAGAAATCGTCATTGGATTTGATCGTCCCTTTGTCATCATTGGCGAGCGTATTAACCCAACAGGTCGCAAGATCATGGCTGCAGAAATGATGGCCGGCGACTACAGCCGTGTAATTGCGGATGCTTTGGCCCAGGTAGAAGCTGGCGCCCATATGCTCGATGTCAACGCGGGTATTCCGCTGGCCGATGAACCCGGCATGTTGGCTAAAGCGATTCAACTGGTGCAAGGCGTAACCGACGTTCCTTTGTCGATTGACTCGTCTATCGTGGCCGCGCTTGAGGCCGGCTTGGCTGTTTACAAAGGCAAGGCCTTGGTCAATTCCGTCACCGGCGAAGAAGACCGTTTAGAAACAGTGTTGCCTTTGGTTAAAAAATACGGCGCGGCCGTCGTTGCCATCTCTAATGACGAGACAGGTATTTCACAAGACCCCGATGTGCGTTTTGCTGTTGCCAAGAAAATTGTCGAACGCGCGGCAGACTACGGTATCCCTGCATGCGATATCGTGGTGGATCCCTTGGTGATGCCTATTGGCGCTATCAACCAGGCCGGTGTTCAGGTGATGCGCTTGGTGCACCGCTTGCGTACGGAGCTCAAAGTTAACACCACCTGCGGTGCTTCCAACGTAAGCTTTGGATTGCCAGAGCGAAACGGAATCAATGCGGGCTTCCTGACGATGGCGATTGCTTCAGGTATGACCTCTGCGATTACAAATCCTTTGCATGCTGAGGTTGTTAAGGCCTGTATGGCAGCCGACGTGATGATGGGGCATGATCCAGATTGCATGCGCTGGATTCGCAGATTCAGAGAGGCGCCTTCCATGGGTGCTGATGGTGAAATGGGCCGAGGTCGCCGCGAAACCGGAACCCGTCGCCGCGCAAGCTAAGCATTGTTCAATTTTTGGGAGTGTGTTTGTGAGTGGTAAAGATGCATTGGTAGTTTTTACTCCTTCTGGGCGGCGTGGCCGTTTTCCGGTGGGTTCGTCTTTGCTGCAAGCGGCTCGCTCCTTGGGCGTGGACATCGACTCCGTCTGTGGTGGCCGCGGTATTTGTGGACGCTGCCAGGTCTTGGTTTCGGAAGGTGAGTTTTCCAAACACGGAGTTGTCTCGAGTAACGACAATCTTTCCCCTGTATCAGCGGTAGAGCAGGAATACTGCAGTACCCAACCGATGCAGCCAGGTCGGCGTTTGTCGTGCTCCGCGCAAGTGTTGGGCGACTTGGTGATTGATGTTCCCAGCAGTAGCCAAGTCCACAAGCAAGTGGTTCGCAAAGCGGCGGAAGCCCATGATGTGCATCTTGACCCTCTCATTCGACTGTACTTTGTAGAAGTCCAAGAGCCCGACATGCATGACCCTTCGGGCGATCTGCGTCGGCTGGAAGATGCTCTCGAATTCGAGTGGCAACTGACCGATCTGTCTTGCGATGTTTTGGTGGTGCAGCAGTTGCAAACGGCCTTGCGCCAAGGCGATTGGAAAGTCACCGTCGCGGTTCACGCAGGCAATCAAATCATTGCGGTCTGGCCTAAACTGAAAGAGCATGTGTATGGATTGGCTGTGGATGTGGGCTCCACCACCATTGCTGCCCATTTATGTGATTTGGCCTCGGGTGAAGTGGTGGCATCAGCCGGCGTGATGAATCCGCAAATTCGTTTTGGTGAAGACCTGATGAGCCGGGTCTCCTACGTCATGATGAATCCCGGGGGTGAGGTTGAAATGACGGTGGCTGTTCGCGCCGCCCTCAATGACTTGGCGGTCGATGTGGCCGCCCAAGCCGGTATTTCAGCTAAAGATATTTTGGAAGCTACCTTTGTGGGCAACCCCATCATGCACCACCTGCTCTTGGGTATCAATCCCGTAGAGTTGGGCGGTGCGCCGTTTGCACTCGCTACGGACCGCGCAATTACATTGTGGGCGAGTGAGATTGATTTCGCGATTCACCGCAACGCCCGAATCTATGTGCTGCCTTGTATTGCGGGTCACGTTGGAGCCGACACGGCTGGCGTTATTTTGGCCGAGCGTCCTGACCTAACTGACAAAATTACCTTGTTAGTGGACGTGGGAACCAATGCGGAAATTGTGTTGGGAAATAACCAACGCCTTCTCGCCTGCTCAAGCCCCACCGGCCCCGCCTTTGAGGGCGCCCAAATAAGCTGTGGTCAGCGGGCCGCGCCCGGTGCGATTGAGCGCGTTCGAATTGACCCAGTGACGTTAGATGCCCGCTTTAAAGTCATTGGCTCTGATCTGTGGTCCGATGACCCGGGCTTTGCCGCCGCGGTGGCCAATACTGGTGTAACGGGTGTGTGTGGCTCAGGAATCATTGAAGCTTTGGCTGAGTTGTATTTGGCCGGTGTGATTCGCCACGACGGCGTGATCAATGGTGAACTCGCAGCGCGTAATCCACGGATTCAACCCGATGGCAGAACTTTCTCTTATGAGCTCTACCGGGCAACTGAACATGCGCCGGCACTCAAAGTCATGCAAAACGACGTGCGCGCTATTCAATTGGGCAAAGCCGCCTTGTATGCGGGGGTGAGGCTATTGATGGAGCGCATGGGTATCGAGTCCGTCGATCGCATTCGTTTGGCTGGTGCGTTTGGTAGCCACATCGATGTGAAATACGCAATGGTGTTGGGCATGATCCCAGACTGTATCTTGTCAGAGGTCAGTTCTGCGGGCAATGCCGCAGGAACCGGCGCTCGGATTGCGCTTTTAGACCAACGCTCGCGCAAAGATATTGAAGCCTTGGTGCGGCGGGTTGAAAAAATTGAAACCGCGGTTGAGCCACGGTTTCAAGAGTTTTTTGTCGAGGCCATGGCTTTACCGCATTTAACCGACCCCTTTGTCCGCTTGCAAGAAGTCGTGAAGTTGCCAGAGCGCGTTGCTATCAACACCGAGCAAAGCACCCGCAGCCGAAGGACCAAGAGGTAAATCTCTGGATATGTGAAGTATGAAAATTTTGGAAATAAGTAGCTTTGTCAACGGCCAAGCGCTTATTGGAAGTGGCGAACGCTTTGAGACGCTCAATCCTGCAACTGGAAAGGCCTTTGCACAATTGCATGATGCCAATGCGGCTGATGTAGACGCTGCGGTTGCTGCTGCACAACACGGGTTTGAGATTTGGTCTGCTATGACAGGCACAGAGCGCGGTCGTATTTTGCGTAAAGCGGCTGATCTTTTGCGTAGACGCAACGAAGAATTGGCCGCGTTGGAAGTTCAAGACTGCGGCAAGCCTTTGCAAGAAGCGCTGGTGGTCGATGTGCACAGTGGCGCTGACTGCATTGAATATTTTGCTGGCGCTGCGGCTACTTTGGCTGGTGCCCAATATCCTTTTAAAAATGCTTTTGCCTATACCCGACGGGAGCCTTTAGGGGTGTGCGTGGGTATTGGCGCATGGAACTACCCCCTGCAAATTGCATGTTGGAAGTCCGCACCTGCCTTGGCGGCGGGTAACGCCATGATTTTTAAACCCTCAGAAATGACGCCAGCAACAGCCGTCAAACTCGCTGAGATTTATTTGGAAGCGGGCGTACCGCCTGGGGTTTTTAACGTCTTGCATGGTCGCGGTACCACGGGCGCTTTACTCGCAGCCCACCCAGGTGTTGCCAAGGTCTCGGTAACGGGCTCGGTGCAAACGGGAAAAAACGTGATGCAAACCGCCTCTGGAACGCTCAAGCGTGTCACCATGGAGTTGGGTGGTAAATCGCCATTACTGGTCTTTGACGACGCTGATCTTGAGCAAGCGGTTGCCGCTGCCATGATGGGTAATTTTTATACCCAAGGCGAGGTGTGTACCAACTGTACCCGCGTGTTTGTTCAGCGCGGGTTAGCAGATGCATTTTTAGCCCGCTTGAAAGAACGCACAGCCCAGCTGCGCGTTGGCAATCCGATGGACCCCGAGACCGAAGTCGGCGCCTTGATTTCCAAAGCCCATACAGAAAAAGTTTTGGACTATATCGCCAGCGGTGTCGCTGAAGGCGCTGACTTGGTGAGTGGCGGCAAGCGTGTGCGGGTTGCGGGAATGCCAGATGGCAATTTTGTAGAGCCCACCATCTTTGCAAACTGCACAGACACCATGCGCATCGTGCGAGAAGAAATTTTTGGACCTGTTTTATCGATGCTGGTCTTTGATGATGAAGAAGAGGCCATCGCGCGGGCCAATGCCTCGCGCTTTGGTCTTGCTGCTGGTGTCTTTACCCGCGATCTGGCCCGGGGGCACCGCGTTGCAGCCAAGCTCAAAGCCGGGATTTGCTGGATTAACAATTACAACATCACCCCCATTGAAATGCCATTTGGCGGAGCAGGTGAATCAGGCATCGGTTCTGAAAACAGCATGGCCGCCTTTGACCATTACACCCAACTCAAAACGGTGTACGTTGAGTTAGGCGAAGTCGCTTGCGGCTACCGTTAAAAGCACAGCCGTGATACAAAAAGAATACGACTACATCATTGTGGGCGCGGGCTCTGCGGGCAGCGTTTTAGCCAACCGTTTGAGCGAAGATGCAAAGGTTAGTGTGTTGGTGATTGAGGCCGGCCCGCTAGACCATAACCTCATGATTCACATGCCCAGCGGCTTTGCTTATCCCATGGCCAATCCGCGCTACACCTGGATGTACGCCTCAGAGCCTGAACCTTTTATGGACCAGCGCCAAATTCACTGCCCCCGCGGTAAAACCATCGGTGGCTCGAGCAGTATCAACGGGATGGTCTATATCCGGGGCAATGCACAAGACTACAACGGGTGGGCCGAAAACTTTGGTCTCGCCGACTGGAGTTACGCGCACTGCTTGCCGTACTTCAAGAAATCCGAAACCCGCAATAAAGGTGGCGATGACTATCGCGGCGGTGAGGGTCCGCTGCATGTGTCGACGGGTGCTTGTAAAAATCCGCTTTACAACGCATTCATCGAAGCCAGCCAACAAGCTGGCTACGCCTATACCGCGGATATGAACGGCTACCAGCAAGAGGGCTTTGGCCCCATGGACATGACCACCCATAAAGGCCGCCGTTGGAGCACGGCGATGGCCTACTTGCGTCCTGCGCTGAAGCGAAGCAACCTCAGGCTGCAAACCAACGCTTTGGTGACGCGTATTGTTTTTGATGCCTCTCAAGCCAAGCCGCACGCTGTTGCTCTAGAGGTAGAAGTCGACGGCAAAGCTCAGACCCTCAAAGCAAAACGAGAAATTATTCTTTGTGGTGGCGCCATCAACTCGCCCCAACTCTTGCAGCTCTCAGGCATCGGCAACCCAGAGCATCTAGTGCCTTTGGGTATTCCGATGGTCGCAACGCTCAAAGGCGTGGGCGAAAACCTGCAAGACCATTTGGAAACCTATGTGCAATACGCATGCAAAGAGCCGATTACGCTGTACTCTGCCACCAAGCTCTGGAATAAACTCAAAATCGGTGTGGAGTGGCTGCTGTTTAGAACCGGTTTGGGTGCGACAAATCATTTTGAATCGGGTGGTTTTATTCGCAGCGAAGCGGGCGTTAAGCATCCTGACTTGCAATACCACTTCTTGCCCATGGCAGTGCGCTATGACGGCAACTCTCCCGCCACAGGCCACGGATTTCAAGCCCATGTAGGCCCTATGCGAGCCACCAGCCGGGGGTTTGTCAAAATCAAATCAGCCAACCCCAAAGCCGCGCCCACCATCGTCTTTAACTACATGAGCACCGAGCAAGACCGCAAAGAAATGCGAGCAGCCATCCGTTTGACACGTGAAGTGTTTATGCAAAAAGCGTTTGACCGTTTCCGTGGCGAAGAGCTCTCTCCCGGTCCAAGTGTCCAAACGGATGCCGAAATGGATGCCCACATCCGCGCCAGCGCAGAAACCGCATACCACCCGTCTTGCAGTTGCCGTATGGGGAGTGACGACATGGCGGTGGTCGATCACCAAGGGCGGGTGCATGGGGTAGAGCGCTTGCGCGTGGTCGATGCGTCCATCATGCCGCAGGTCGTCAGCGGCAACCTGAATGCGCCCACCATCATGATGGCGGAAAAACTCGCAGACTCGATCCGCGGGCGTTCGCCCCTGACGGCCTCAAGCGCCCCCGCTTACGTTCATCCCCACTGGCAAACCCAGCAACGGTAAAAGTTTCTTGTGGCTCGGCTAAAATAAAGGTGCTTCGAGGAGCGTTGCAGTTCATACCCATGAACGAGGCTCGGAGCCACTGGCAATTTGCTAGTTTGTTCTAACGGCGCTCACCCACGCAAATCGTGCGGTGAGCTCTATACGTTCTCATCGCGAAGGCGTGGCCCCTATATTTTTTTCGGAGCACACCTTGAACGTCGTAGCATCCTCTTTGCCCACAGATCCTTCCTCTAACCGCTTTACCCACCTCTTGGCAACGCGCCCTTGGCTGTTGGCCGATGGCGCTACGGGCAGCAATTTATTTGATGTGGGTTTGATGTCAGGCGACGCGCCAGAGTTGTGGAACACCGAGCACCCAGACCGTATCGCCAACTTGCACAAAAGCTTTGTGGATGCGGGCGCCGATATTATTTTGACCAATACGTTTGGTGGGACTGTTTACCGCCTCAAGCTTCACCAAGCCCAGGGTCGCATGGCTGAACTTAACCAAGCCGCTGCCCGTATTGCAAGAGAAGTGGCAGATGCCAGCGTGCGCGAAGTTGCGGTTGCTGGCAGTATGGGTCCGACGGGTGAAATCATGGAGCCCATTGGAACCCTGACCTTTGACCAAGCCAAGGCCGCCTTTGCTGAACAAGCCTTGGCGCTGGCCGCAGGCGGTGTGGATGTGTTGTGGATTGAAACTATGTCTTCCCGTGAAGAAGTCGAAGCGGCTGTTGCCGGGGCCGCTGTTGCCGGCTTGCCCATTGTCTGCACGCTTAGCTTTGATACCAATGGTCGAACCATGATGGGAATTTCTCCGAGTGATTTTTCTGGTATCGAAAAATCACTCACTCCCCGTTTGGCCGCGTGTGGAACCAACTGCGGCGTGGGCGCGTCCGAAGTGGTCGCCTGTATTCACAACCTAGCGGAGGCGATGGGCCCGGATGTGGTTTTGGTTGCCAAAGGAAATTGTGGAATTCCGCAGTACGTGGACGGTGCGATTTGCTACAACGGAACGCCTGAAATCATGGCGCTTTATGCCCGCATGGCGCTTGACGCGGGTGCTCGCATTATTGGCGGTTGCTGCGGAACCAGTGCCAAGCACTTGCGGGCTATGCGTGATGCCTTGGAATCTCACACCAAGTCGCCAAGCCCAACGCTCGAAGCTATTTTGAGTCAGCTAGGCGAGGTATCCACCGGTGCGCGAGCGCAATGGGGCGGCGAGCAAAGCCGACTCGGTGGCGCAGCCCCCGGGGCGAATCTGTCGCGTGGACGCGGCGGGCGCAGTCGGCGCGAATAATGCAAACCACTTCGTCTACCAAAGGCCTGCTCCTGGTTGCAGGCGCAACCCTCTTTTGGAGTTTGAGCGGGGTATTCGTGCGCTGGTTACCGGGCGTTCAGCCCTGGACCTTCAATGCCTACCGGGGTTTAGGGATGGCCTTGGCCATTCTTGTCTGGACGCTGTGGCACTACCGGGGTGAAACTATCGCCATGTTTCGCCGCAGCGAACCCACAGCGCTCCTGATTTCTGCAGGCGCGTTTGCTTTAGGTTCTTCGTTGTATATCGTTGCGATGAACCTCAGCAGCGTGGCTGCGGTTTCCTGTTTGGGCGCTACGTCGGGTTTGTTTGCCGGTGTATTGGCCCGGGTTTGGTTAGGCGAAAAAACCCAGCCTGTCTTTTATGTTGCGGTACTTTTGGCTTTGGGCGGTGCGACCGTCATTGCTTTGGGTGAGGGAGAAGCGTCCATTAATGGTTACTGGGGAACGTTGATTGGTTTAGGCGTCGCGTTTTGCTTTGCACTTCAAAGCGTCTCCTTGCGCCGCTACAAAGCCTTGGACATGGAGCCTGCCATGCTGCTTGGTGGTTTGGGCGTATTTGGCTTGGTTGCGGCTTCGGGTCTGCTCGTTGCGCTGCCCCTTCAAAGCGTGGCCTTGTTGCTCTTGATGGGTGCGGTTCAATTGGCTTTGCCCTTGGTGCTGTATATGCGCGGTGCGCGTAGCGTAGGAGCGGTGCAAATGGTGGTGATCACCATGGCCGATGCCGTACTGAACCCGTTGTGGGTATGGTTGGTGCATGGTGAAATTCCGGTGGTCGGTGTGTATTGGGGAGGCGCCTTGATTCTTTTGGGAATTGGTTTAACGACTTGGAACGGACGCAACCGTGCTTAACCTAATGACTACTCTATGAAAACACCACCGCGCCTGCAAAGTTTGGTGGAAGAAGGGCTGATTGACAGCGTGGTGCGCCAACTCATGAGTGGCAAAGAAGCCATGGTTTATGTGGTGCGCCGCGGTGACGAAACCCTGTGCGCCAAGATCTATAAAGAAGCCACCAACCGCAGTTTTCGACAAGCGGTGGACTACACCGAAAACCGCAAAGTCAAAAATTCACGTTCAGCGCGGGCGATTGCCAAAGGAAGCAAGTTCGGTCGACAAGAGCAAGAAGCCGCTTGGCAAAGTGCCGAAGTCGATGCGCTTTACCGCCTTGCGGAGGCAGGTGTGCGCGTACCGCAGCCGTATAACTTTTGTGACGGCGTGTTGTTGATGGAACTCGTGACCGACGCCAACGGCGACGCCGCACCGCGCTTAAACGATGTGGCGTTTACACCCCAACAAGCGCTTGCCCACCATGCCACTTTAATTACTGAAGTCGTGCGGATGTTATGCGCCGGCGTCGTTCACGGTGACTTGTCAGAGTTCAATATTTTGTTGGCCCACAGTGATGTGGCTGGCCAGTCAGACGGCATTGATTTCCCCGTGATCATTGATTTGCCACAAGCCGTTGATGCTGCTGGCAACAACCACGCCCAGCGCATGTTGATGCGCGATGTCGCCAACCTGCGGGATTTTTTCGGGCAGTTTGCGCCCTCGCTAACGCAAACCCAGTTTGGACCTGAGATGTGGAGCCTTTACCAGGCCGGGCTCCTCACTAACGACACCTTGCTAACTGGACATTTCGACCGCGCCCATGCCGACGTGGATATGCAAGGGATCTTGCGTGAAATTGATGATGCGCAGGCTGAAGAAGCGGCTCGCAGGTTGCGGATGGGGTCGTAGCCTTATTTCTTAGGCTCGCACTTCACCTCAAACACGTGGTGCACCCAACGTTGATCGGGGCCCAGGCCATCTAAGCGCAGGGCGCTCAAGCAACCGCCCCATACGCAGCCGGTATCAAGGGCAAAGACGTCATTGCGGTTTAATTTGCCTAAGGTGGACCAGTGGCCAAAGGCGATCGTGTCTTGGGCGGTTTGCCGTCCGGGAACGTCAAACCACGGCATAAACCCAGCGGGTGCGCCACTGGCCGCTTCCTTGCTGGTGAACTCCATCTCTCCTTTTGCGTTGCAAAACCGCATGCGCGTGAGTGCATTCACGATCACTCGCAATCGGTCCGCGCCTGTTAGTTCATCGCTCCACGCCGTTGGCGTACTGCCATACATGTGGTGTAAAAAATCGATGAGATCGGCGCTGCGTAACACCGCTTCTACCTCACCAGCAAACGCCATCACGGTTGCCGAACTCCATTGAGGCAATACGCCTGCGTGGACCATCAGCAAGGTGTGTCCTGCTTGCTGAATTTGCAGCGCCATGGCTTGCTGCTTTAGCCATTCCAGCATCGCGCTGCGGTCGCTGGCATCTAACACCGAAGCCAAGGTATCGCTGCGATGCGCTGGTCGAACACCGTAAGCCACCGCCAGCAAGTGCAAATCGTGGTTTCCCAAAACGCACTGCGCAGCATCCCCTAAGGCCATCAAACGCCGTAGTACACCCGCAGAGTCCGGCCCGCGGTTGACCAAATCGCCTAAAAAGTAGAGCGTATCTCGGCTTTTTGAGAAAGAAACCGTGTCTAGTAAGCGTTCCAGCGCACTGTCGCAGCCCTGGACGTCGCCAATCAAGTAAAGTGCCATGGTGTTCATTTTCGCCTCAGATCCATGGAATTGCTGCTGATTGTTTTTTTAACGCTCCTCAACGGCGTTTTTGCGATGTCTGAATTGGCCTTGGCCGGGAGCCGAAAAGCGCGCTTGGCCGCTTTAATGGAGGCCGGTGACAAAGGGGCTGAAGCGGCCTTGGAACTCTTGGGAAATCCCAACCAGTTTTTGTCTACCGTGCAGGTCGGTATTACGTCGATTGGCGTACTCAACGGAATTGTGGGCGAGTCCGCCTTTAGCGGTGGGGTCGCAGCGGCCTTGCAAGGCTGGGGTATGGCTGACACAGCCGCCGCCATCACGGCTACGGGGCTGGTTGTGACCGCTATTACGTTCACCACGATAATTTTTGGCGAACTGGTTCCTAAGCGCATTGGCCAATTGCACCCAGAGCGGGTGGCCTGTTGGGTCGCGCGACCTATGCTGTGGTTAGCCAAAGCGGCTAAACCTTTTGTTCGCCTTCTCTCAGGAACGACGGCTGCCACCCTCAAACTCTTGCGCATCGATACCAATGCCTCACGCGCAGTCACAGAAGAAGAAATCACCGCCAGCTTAGAAGAGGGCGTCGATGCCGGTGTGATTGAAGAGCACGAGCACCAAATGGTGCAAAACGTATTTCGTTTGGACGAACGTCCGTTGACCTCGCTGATGACCCCGCGTACCGATGTGCAGTGGCTTGAAGCCCGTAGCACCGTAGGCGTGTGCTTGTCTTTAGCCAGCGCAGGCGGCGGCAAGGGTGCGCATTCCTGGTATCCCGTGTGCCGCAATTCCTTAGACGATGTGGTGGGCATCATCAGCGTCGCCCGCTTGTTAGATTTGAGTGCACAACCCGATGAAGTGATTGACGCCCATTTAACGCCGGCGGTGTTTGTTCCAGAAACCCTCAGCGGCATGGAATTATTGGAGCAGTTTCGTTTGGCCGCAGGACGCTTGGTCTTCGTGGTGGATGAATACGGTGTGGTTCAGGGCTTGCTGACTCCGCGAGATTTACTGGAAGCGATAACGGGTGAGTTGCAATACGGAGCGCTCACAGACGCATGGGCTACAGAGCGCGACGACGGCTCGTGGTTGCTCGATGGCGTAATGCCCTTGGGCGAGCTGAAATCTCGCCTTGATATGGAAGATCTTCCTGCCGAAGACCGGGGCCGTTACAACACTTTGGCGGGTTTGCTGATGTCTATTTCGGGGCACTTGCCTAGCGTAGGCGAGCGCATCAGTTGCCAAAACTGGCGGTTTGAAGTGGTTGATTTAGACCACAGACGCATTGATAAAGTCTTGGCGGTTCGCGTGACGCCGCCTGAATCCCTGTAACTAAGCTGTTTATCTAAGCCCGCCCCGTTAACTGGTAAACCCACAGCCCTAGCAACTCGTGCAGTACCAACTGCCATTTGGCTGCGCCATCGGACAAGGAGTAGTCAGTCCAAGGCGTACTGCGACCGGTCCGAAAATCAACCGGGTAAGGCGTCACGTTCCAACCTGCTTTTTCAAACGTGGCCATGGCCCGAGGCATGTGCCACGCCGAGGTCACCAAGAGCCAAGGTTTTTTGACATCCACTCCTGCCATTGCCGCGCTTAACACGGCGTTTTCAAACGTATTGCGAGAACGGTCTTCCAAAATAAGCCGAGTGGGCGCTAAACCCATTGCGCGATAAAAAATTTCGGCGCGTTGGGCCTCGGTTAAGCCTTGCGCCAAGAGTTGCCCTTCACCCCCTGTAAACAACAATCGCAAATGGGGATACTGTTGCAGCAAGGGAAGTGGCGCGACCATGCGCTCTGCGGCACTATTGAGCGCTGGCTGCGAGCGGCCTTCCCAAACTGACGCACTGTCTAACGCGCCACCGAGAACAACGATGCCGGCAAAGTTTTTCAGATCGAGAGTGGTTGCTTGCGAAGGATAGGTATTTTCAAGTTTACGAATCAAGGCGTCTGGCAAAGTCGCCCAGCCCTGTAATACCAAAACCAACAAAGCCAAACCCACCAAACTGAACCCCCATAAACTTTTCGGGTTAGATTGGTTTTCGCGTTGGACTTGGAGGGGAACATGCAAACCAGAGCGCAAAAGCAGCAAGCCAGCGATGAGAAGCAAAACCACCCATGCCAAAGGCTGGGTTACAAACAGCAAAAGCTTGGAGATCACAAACATCGGGCTATCGGGACCGGTCTAGGCCCGCGTACTGTCGCGCTCATTCACCCGATCGCGCCAGGCTTGCAGCGCATGCAAGCCTTCTTGGACGGGTGAAAATTTCAGCAAACCCCGCGCAAACTCGAGGGTACAAAACGCGGTGATATCGGCAACAGTGAAACGCGGCCCGGCCATCCAGGTTTGGATTTGCAAAATCTTGTCAAAAACTTTTGCGTTTGTTTTTAACTTCTCATACTGAGATTGACCAAACGCAGGAAACTGCGGTTGCTCTAGGGCGGCCAAACCGGGGTGGGTGTGTCGAATCGCATTGGCCGCACCGAGCAACAAGGTCCACTCAGCGCGGCGGTCTGCCATTTCGATAAACGCTTTGTCTTCGAAGTCATGTCCCATCAAGTTGGGCTCGGGGTAAAGGCCTTCGAGGTACGTACAAATCGCCCGCGTTTCAGTCAAAACCCGGCCATCGTCAAGTTCCAGCGCAGGAACTTTGGCTTGCGGACTTTTGGCTAAAAACGCAGCGCCGCGGTGTTCGCCTTGGTTTAAGTCCACGTTAACCAAGTTGATATCTGTGATGTTTTTTTCAGCCATGAACATTTGCACACGCCGTGGGTTGGGCGCACGGGGAGCGATATACAGTTGCATGACGAATATTCCTTACTGAGGCTGGCGCTTAAGTTTTATTGGACTGTCCCATTTCGACCATGGTTCGGGCTTTCTCTACAAATTCTTTGGTTTTCGCTTCGTCGCCTTTGGCGAGATCCCGAGCCGAGGGTGGCATCATCAAGCCTTGTTGAACCGCAGGGCGGGCGCGAATGGTTTCGACCCAGCGCGAGAGGTGTGGCAGATCATCGATCTCCACACCTGACCATTTGTGCGTTCTGACCCACGCCCAGTTGGCAATATCGGCAATGGAGTAGTCGTCGGCTAAAAATTCGTTGTGCGCGAGGTGGGTGTCCATGACCCGAAACAAACGTTTGCTCTCGCCTTGGTAGCGGTCAATCGCAGCTTGAATTTTTTCTGGAAAGTAGCGAAAGAAAATATTCGCTTGGCCCATCATGGGGCCCACCCCGCCCATCTGAAACATCAACCATTGCAATACGCGTGAACGCGCCTTGAGCTCGGTAGGTAGCAAGCGCCCCGTCTTTTCTGCTAAATAAATTAAACAAGCGCCCGATTCAAAAACGGCAAAGTCGCCCTCGCTGCGGTCCACGATGGCAGGAATGCGACCGTTGGGATTGATGGCTAAAAAAGTGGGCGTTTTTTGCTCGTTCTTGCTTAGGTCTAAGGTTTTGAGCGTGTAGGGGAGGGCGAGCTCTTCTAAAGCAATTGAGACTTTGTGGCCGTTAGGCGTGGCAGCGGTATAGAGGTCAATCATAAGGATCCTAAGGTTAAGAGTCGGGCTTCTTCTAATTGGGTTCGGGTACGCAGGGCTTCGTTGCGGGCGGCTTGGGCGAAGTCTGCGCCGCTGGAGGCGTAGAGTACCGCGCGAGAGGAGTTAACGATCACTGGGCCCGTTGTCGAATTCATTGAGTCCTTCGCATGGCGCCATCCCGCTTTGACAGTTGCCGCCGCATCGCCGCCTTGGGCGCCCACGCCAGGAATCAGCAAAGGCAGCGTTGGCGCCACCGCCCGAACCCGCTCAATCTCTGACGGGTAGGTTGCGCCCACCACCAAGCCGAGTTGGCCGTTTTGATTCCATTCGCCTTGGGCTAAAGCCGCAATATGTTCAAACAATGTAGGCTGCCCCGGCACATTGAGCAGGCGTTGGTTTTGAAAATCGTCCCCACCGGGGTTCGAGGTGCGGCAGAGTAAAAACGCCCCTTTGCCGTGGTATTTTAAATACGGCTGTACCGAATCCCAGCCCATATAGGGCGAGAGGGTCACCGCGTCTGCGCCATAGCGCTCGAACGCTTCTTTGGCGTATTGCTCGGCGGTGCTGCCAATATCGCCGCGCTTGGCATCCAAAATAATCGGGACGTGGGGTGCGGTAGCCCGCATGTGGGCCATCAAGCCTTCGAGTTGGTCTTCTGCGCGGTGGGCTGCGAAGTAGGCAATTTGGGGCTTGAATGCGATGACTAAGTCTGCGGTCGCCTCCACAATGGCGGCGCAAAAATCATAAATTTTGCTGGCATCCCCGCGATACGCAGCAGGAAACTTGGCCGGTTCAGGGTCAAGTCCTACGCACAAGAGAGAGCCGTTTTGGCGCTCGGCAGTTTGCAGCTGGTCAAGAAATGTCATGCCCGCATTGTAGGCAGAGCGCGTCAGGCCAAGGCTTTATTGAAACGGCGCTTTAGAGTACTTGGCGCAAACGCCTTTAATCATGTGTCGGCGCGTTCCATCGCGAAAGGTCAAGGTTTGAACGAACGCGCCATCGTTTAAGTCAATGGTGAACTCTTCTTGGGTAATCATTTGCCCAAAGCGCTCAAACATGGCAGGCCGGCTCACAAAAGCCTTGCTACCTTCCATACGCATCGCGCCTTTGCGCGATTCAGAAATCGAATACTCGCCTTGGTACCAGCCTGACTTGGCCTCGGGCTCTATGCCCGCGATCAGCATGTCGTTGTAAACCTTGGGCTCCGAATTAAGCGTGTCTTTGGGTGTCGAGATAGTGACTTCGCAAATAAAGTCACCCCCTTTTTTACCCAACGAGGAGCCTTTTGCATCTAACTCTGCATCGCGCGAGCCAACGGGCGAGCTTGAAATATGAATCCAGTTCATCGCCACAGCCGCCCACCCTATGCCTACGACCACCAAGAGCGTCACCATCGCGCTGATCAAAATGGCATTGAGCGAAGATTGTTTTTTCATGTTGTGCTTAGTTGGTCACAATTTCTCGGCCGTTTTGAGCTTGAACCGGGCGTGCATTGAGTTTAAAGGGAAACTCTGCAATCTGTTCCTTGGCCACATTGACGGTGGACTTCAGAATAAAGAAGCGAACGCCTTCGGTACACGGCGGTGTTGTCAAAGAACCTTCGTAGCTAAAGAAGTCAAATTCTTTGGGTAGCAAATTACCAGGGTTAAATTTAACGCCTTCCACTTCAACTTCTGGCCCCTCTGATTTAGGCATATTGGCCCACAGCGTTTTGATGCCTGGATTTTCATTGCCCTCTTTGAGTAAAACGCCTAAGACGGCGAGTTTGCCCTCTGCGTTTTTGTGAACAAAGTGAACCACCATCGCTAAAGGTTTGCCATCGATTTTTTCTTCGCTGGGGCGGTGAAAGTGAAATTGCAACAGGTCGTAGGCAATACCGTCAATACGAAATTTGCTGCCTGGGTTCACGTTCACTTGAATCGTGTGGCCATTATTGACCATGCGCAAAGCACCTTCTTTGTAATCCGTGGTGATGACGATGCGGCCTTTAACAAACGGCCCACGAATGTCCAGGGGCGACTGTGACTTGCCTTTGGCGCAAGTGGGAAACTCTTTGCCCCATTTATCAGGGCCCATTTCACCCTCATAGCCCCAATGGGGAGCGGCGTGAGCGCCACCCTTTTTGCCGTCGGCTTTTGAGTGCTTGTCATCCGCCTTGCTGTTGCCATCGGATTTGGCGTCTTTGTCTGCGGATTTTTCACCCTTGCCATCCTTGGCGTCCTTGGGCAAGCACTCCGACATGATGGTGACTTTTTCACCCGCAGCGGCCAAGCCAATTTGGGCTGCGCAAATCGTATTTTTACGGTTACCAAAATCGGAAATCTGTAATGCTTTGCGGAACGACTCGAGAGTTGCCGGGTCATTGGCGCCCTTGGTCAACATGCGCAGGGCGCCTAAACCCACTTGGCGCTCTGCTGATAAATTCTTTTCTTTTTTGTAAGCTGCTTCTAAGTCTGAGAGCGTGGTGCCGTTGGCTAAGGCAGCTTTCACTGCTTCTAACTGCTGAACTTTGCTCTCCAGCGGCGCCATCTCCTCGCGCAAAGCCGCCACCGCTTCTTCAGCCGCTTTAACGGCCTCTTCCGAAGTCTTGGCTGTTTTTTCTGCCTCTTCAGCCGCCGCTTTCAGCTCGGTGATCTGAGGAGCCGCCGCGCCGTTTTGCTTCCAGTTCATCCAGCCAAAGACACTCGCGCCGATAAGCGCGATGGCTAGAAAAACTTCAATCAGTGTTCTTTTCATAGGATTTCTCTGCAAATAAAGTCAAGGCATAGCGCCCTTGGAACCGAGGTGTATGGAGTGACATCGGACGGGGTTGACGGAACTTTAGGCAGGATTACTTCACGCCTCTGAAGGAAATTATGCCTCGACCCTGGTCATCAATTAGCATGAGCTCCAATCTATTTGGGGTTAAGGGCAGGCCACTTGCATGGATAAATCCCACACCAGTGAGGATTTTAGGATTGGTAGTGGACCAACTGCATAGAGTTACTGGAAGTGTGACAGTCGCGTTGAAATAATTTGCTCCTGAAACAGGAGTCAGAGAAAGTCCATTGGGTGCTGCGGAGTTCACATTGCAATTCACAAAAGTTGTCGCACTTTGCAGTGTTCCGTTGTTCTGAAAGACCAGGTTTGCCGTGATAACGTTTCCAGCGCTAGACCATGCTCCATTCCAAGTACCTGTAAGCGATGTATGGGTAGAAGTTTGGTTGAATTGGTAAACATTATTCGCCGCAGCTGTCGCGTTCATTGCAACTTGAACCTGAGTACTCCCTGCCGGCGTGTAGTTCATATTTGCAACATAACTACTTAAACTTCCTTTAGTAACACCTATTGAACCCGTTCCCTCCTTCCAGGGAACGGCACTGGAGAAGCTTAAGACGCCGCTGTTTGTAGACTGCGCGGCACCATTTGAACCCAGCGAAAGTGTTCCTGTAAATAGATTCGCTTCATTCCCGTCACCGTTGACGTCTTCGCTAATGAAATGCCAGCCATACCACTTTGCATTGACTCCAGTGCTAGGCACTATCAAGGCCATGAATTCTTTATTTAATCCGCCAATCAATGCGGTGGCCTGGTAGTACCCTTGAAGCTGCGTAGCCGAAGTACCCCCCGAATCATTGGACGAACCCCCTCCACAACTGGCTAAAACCACCAGTAAAAAACCGCCTGTTACTTTGCAGGCGAGGGTCCGCAATAACTTGAGTTGACTCAAATAAACCACCTTTATGCTGTCACCCACCCCGCTTGGAGCCAGTGGCAATAGTGCGTACTGTAAGGCCAAGCGATGTGGTGGATGGGAGTGCCCTCGGGGAAGACGTTGGCGGTAAGGTGGTCTAGCCATTCGCCTTGGGGCTGGAGTTGCTTGCCGAATTCGGCAAAGCCCGGATTTTTCATGAGGTTTTCGTCTGAAAAATGGTGCGGCGTTTGCAGGGTTTTCAGTCTGGGTGGCAGGGACTTTGGACCTTGGTTGGGGACCACTTTTCCAGAATAAGCGTCGTGAACGCTGCCCCAGCTTCGACCGCGCAAAGATTTGGTGATGGCTTCAATGCGGTTACTGGCTTCATCAATCGATGTGTGGTGAAAACGTATTTGTCCTAAAACGTTGTCAAATAAAATTGCTGCGCGGTTGTGAGCACGAAGCAAAGGTTGCAAATGCGTTAACGCGTCGCTGGTATGGCAAATCAGTTGGGTGCCAGATACTTTTAGCGCAGGACCATGACGTCTGCGAAAAAGTGGAGCGGCAAATAGGTCAATGTCAAAAGTGGTAACTTTTTCAAAGCGCTGTAACCATGCGCTTGGCATCATCCAGCCCGCGCTTGCGCCAATTAAAACGAGTTCTTTAGAAGGCGTTGGGGTTTCTTCCAACCATTGCCCAACCTCGTTGATACTTTCTTGCCAAACGTGTTGGTGTCTCCAAGCGTGCCAATGCCAGACCAACCCGCCCGAGGGGTTCATGGGGCGCTTGCGCGGTTGAACTGCATGACGCCGAGGTCGTCCATGGTGCGTTGTTCCCGCTTATTCCAATGTTTTTGAACGGCCAAGCGATCGTTTTCTGCCAGCGTTTTCATCTTCAGGCGGTCGGCTTCGGCCTTTTGCGTGAGAAAGGCTAAACGCTCTAAGTGGACGGTGGATTTTTCAATATCTTGTTCAACGCGGGCTCGCAGGTTAAGCAGTTGCGACATGAATTGGCGGTGGTTCATCGCGTCAGACATTCCCTTGGACTCTAAGGCGGCAGCGCCCTTGGCGCGGTATTCCTCGTACAGGCGTTCTAAGCGTTCTTGGCTGCTATTGAGCGAATCGCGCAGTCGCTGCGCTTCAATCGTTTGGGTGCGCAAGGTCACGAGAACCTGTTCCACACGACCTTCGAGAGCAGACCAGCAAGCACGAACTTTCATAGCGGTCGCCTGCCTTACTGCTCTAGAAGGGTGCGAAGGTCAGCGCGGGTGACAGATTCATCGACGCCGACTTGCATTTCTTGGCACAAAAACTTTTCCATCGTTTCTCGCAAAACAATGGCTTGGTCAATTTCAGGGTTCGATCCGGCTTGGTAAGCGCCGACTTGAATCAAGTCTACGTTTTGTTGGTACAAAGACCACAGCCGGCGAAAGCGGTTGGCAATCTTTAAGTCAGCGGGCGCGAGCAAGTTTTGCATCACCCGAGAAATAGAGCCGTTCAGGTCAATCGCCGGGTAATGCGCAGCGTCTGCCAACTTGCGCGAGAGCATGACTTGTCCGTCCAAGGATGCGCGGGCAATGTCCACAATCGGGTCGTTGCCATCATCGCCTTCGGCAAGCACGGTGTAAATCGCAGTAATAGAGCCGTGACCGTGGCGGCCTACGCCAGCGCGTTCAATCAAATTAGGCAGGAGCGCAAACACCGAAGGTGGATAGCCTTTGGAAGTCGGTGGCTCGCCAATCGCTAAGCCAATTTCGCGTTGCGCATGGGCAACCCGGGTGAGGCTGTCTACGAGCATCAAGACGTCTTTGCCTTGGTCACGAAAATGTTCGGCAATGACGTGCGTGAGGTGGGCCGCTTTGAGGCGCAATACGGGAGAAACATTGGCAGGGGCCGCAATGACCACCGATTTTGCCAAGCCTTCCGGGCCCAGGGTTTCATTGATAAACGCCTGCACTTCGCGGCCGCGCTCGCCGATCAAGCCAATGACAACGATGTCGGCTTTGGTAAATCGGGTGAGCATGCCCAACAAAACGCTTTTACCCACACCCGAGCCTGCAACCAAGCCCACACGCTGTCCACGGCCTAAAGTGAGTAAGCCGTTAATCGCTTTGACGCCCACATCTAAAACCCGGTCAATCGGACCGCGCTCCATGGGGTTGATGGGTAAACCCAGAAGGCTGAGTTTGGTAGTGCATTCAGGTTTAGGTTTGCCGTCTAAAGGCTCGCCCTGGGCATCGATCACGCGTCCGAGCAAAGCATCGCCTAAAAAAGCATGACCGCTCTCAGACAAAACCCGTACCTGGGCTCCCGGACCAATGCCTACGGGCTCAGAAAAAGGCATTAAAAAAATCGTTTTGTCGGCAAAGCCTACGACTTCCGCTTCAATGCGGTTGCCGCCTTGGCCGACCACTTCGCAACACGCGCCCACGGGTGCCATGATGCCTCGGGCTTCCAAGCGCAGGCCCACCAAGCGCACCAAGGTGCCGCTGCGGGCAGGGCGTTGGCTGTGTAACTGGCCGATGGCGCTGTCGGCCTCGGTGTCAAATTCAAACATGGTGTTCGGCTTCGCGCAAAATATCATCAATCGCTTCGACGGTGTCGTAAGCGGTCGGTTCAGTTGCAGCAACGGCTTCGCTTGGCGTAGCCATGCGCGGACGCGCATCTTCGACCGCGTTGGAAGCTATCCGGTCGCTTTGGATGCGATCCGCACCAAACGCCGTTTGCTTTTTCCATTGGGTTTCATTCAAGGACAAACCACGGGCCAGAGCCGAGAGTTGGTTGCCAATCAAGTCCTCCACCACGGCATCATTGGCGCTGGCGCGAACGCTGCCAGGTATGAGCGTGTCGTTCGCTTGAAGACGCAAACCTGGGCCCGTGTTCAAGCCGGTGCGCTCGCGAAGGCTTTGAAGCAAGGCTAAATCAGCGGGGTTCAACTCGACCACGACGAGAGACTCATCGTGGGCTGAGAGTTCATCAACGCAACGTTGCACCAAGCGCTCAATTGCACGGCCGTCCAAGCTGAGTTCCGCTAAAACCAGTTGCTCGGCAAGATGCAAAGCCAACCGTTTAAGCGGTTCGTAAAAAGTAGAGGCCGGTTGTTGAAGCGGTTCAAGGGCAGCTTGCAAAGCTGCAACCAAGGCGTGGTCTTGGCTTTGGGCGGCTTTGACAGAAGCCTCCATTTCCGCCTGCATCGCAACGCGGGCTTCTGCAAACCCCTGCGCGTGTCCTTCAGCGCGGGCTTGCGCCAGTGCTTCTTCATTCACAGCTGCAGTGGGTGCTGCTGCTTCAGGTTGTTGCTCAAGCGATGCGTCTGTCTCTAAACCTTCTAAGGCTGGTTCACCTTCGGGTGAAGCCTCTTTGGGCAAAAGGTCCGGTGTGGGGATGTCAAAATTGGTTCGTCCAAAGGTTACGGTTTGTTCCGCCAGCCAAGGCTTAGCGACAAAGCCGTCACTGACCGGTGGCGGATTAAGTAAGTCGGTGGCTTGCCAAACGCGGGCAGGGCGGACTTCGGCTTTGCGAACGGCAGCCTGCTTGGAGGCAGCCGCGCTTTTAGACATAGTCGGCTCCGCCGCCTAAGACCAAATCACCCGCATCGGCCAACTTACGCGCTGCTCGCATGATGATTTTCTGAGCGTCTTCTACGTCGGATAAACGCATAGGACCGAGCGCTTCCATATCGTCTTTAAACATGCCGCGAGCACGTTCGGACATATTGTCCAAAAATTTCTTCTTGACTTCGTCGCTGGCGCCCTTGAGGGCCTTCATCATCAAATCGGGCTCGGCGTTTCGCATGATGACCTGAATCCCCTTGTTGTCCACGCTCACCAAGTTGTCAAAGGTAAACATGCTGTCTTGAATTTTTTGCATTAGTTCTGGGTCGAGGGTTTTGAGTCCACCCATGACAGACGCTTCCAGCGCTGTTTTCGTCAAGTTCAAAATATTCGCAGCGGCTTTGATACCGCCAAAGCTTGAAGACTTAGACGACGAGTTGTTGGAGAACTGTTTCTTCAAAATCGCTTCGAGTTCTTCCATGGCAGACGGTTGAACGGTCTCTAGGCTCGCGACGCGTTGAATCACTTCAGATCGGGTCTCAGGCGGCAGGTAGTTCAGCACATCGGCAGCCACTACGTTTTCCAAAACCGACAGAATAATCGCCACCACCTGGGGGTGTTCGCCCTGAATCATGTCGGCAATCGAGCGTGCGTCCATCCAGTTCAAAATCTCCAAGCCTTTGCTGGCGCGGCCAGGGTTGATACGGCCTAAAACTGAGGCCGCTTTGTCATCACCCAAAGCGCGTTTAAACACTTTCTCAACATAGTCGGATGTACCTAAACCTAAACTGGTTTGCTTCTTGATGGTGGCCACAAAATCGTCAAGCACCTGGTTAACTGCTTCTTGCGACAAATCGGCAACCTGCACCATCGCAGCACCTAGCGCCTGAACTTCTTTGGGGTTCAAAAAGCTAATGATGTTAGAGGCCTGCTCTTCGCCGAGCAAGAGCATCAAGACGGCCGCACGTTGGGTGCCCGTCATCGCCGCCATCTCTTTGCGAAGCGCTTCTTCGGTTGCGGCTTTGTTATCGGTTGCTGCGTCTGCCATTTTGATTTGCTCCCACGGGGGAATATCAGCCGGGTTTAATCATGTTCTTCAGAACGCTGGCTACGCGTGCTGAATCATCGGAAACAATCATACGGATCAAAGCGACTTTATCGTCATACGTATTCGCAGTATCGAGCATTTCCGCAGAGATATTCGACTTCTTAGGCTTCATTTTCGCTTTCATTTCTTCCAGCGACTCGTTCGGTGACAATTCTCGGGTGGCCGATTCTTCGGCTTCTAGAGCGGCGGCCTCTGCGGCAACCGCGTCGGCTTCGGCTTGCTGAACTGCTACAGCAGCAGCTTGGGCAGCCTCTTTGTCACGGTTCATCATGTGCATCACCACAGGGCGAACCACGACCATCAAGAAGGCCACGAACAACAAACCTAAGAATCCAGATTTGATATTGGTCATGGTGGACTCGTCTTTGTGCCATGGAACGCTTAAATCCATGGGGGCTTCGGGTTCAAATTTGGCCTGTACCACGCTGACCACGTCTTTACGCGCTTCGTCAAAGCCAACTACTCCACGCACGAGTTGTTGCATACGCTCCACTTCTTCGGGCGTGTAAGGGTTAGGCGTTGCCGGTTGGTCTTCGCCTTTGTCGTTTTTAGGCTGCGCCGTCGGTGGGCGCTCGTTAATCACCACGGCCACGCTGAGGCGTTGAATGCCACCTGTGGCGCTCTTGGTGTGGCGAACAGAGCGGTCCATTTCATAGTTGCGGGTGCTGCGAGAGGCAATCGTGCTGCGCTCGTCCGATGTTCCTGTTGCCGTTCCGGTAGCCGAAGGTGTAGCGGAGTTTAAGGTCGTTGTAGGAGCGGCTGGAGCAGTGTTGGAAAGGGTTCCAGGAATGCCTGACGCCTCCTTGGCGCTGTTGCGGTCTTCGCTGTTGACTTCAGAGCGGGTTTTAGGGCCCTTGCCTTGGGTGTCAAAGTCTTCAACCGTGGTTTCAGTTTGGCTGAAATCGAGACTCAAGTTCACTTGTGAGCGCACGTTAGCGTCGCCCACAATCGGCGCCAAAATTTCAATCACGCGGCGGCGGTACAGCTCTTCCATCGCTTGCTTGTGTTTGGTTTGACCTGCGTTCATACCCATCGACGCTTCGGATTCCGCGTCGGTCATGAGCTTACCCACGTTATCAACCACCGACACATTGGCCGGTGTGAGCATCGGAATACTAGAAGCCACTAAATGGACAATCGCCTGCACCTGCATGGGGCTGACGCTGCGACCGGCTTGCGGTGTCACAACGATCGACGCTTTGGGTGGCGTTCGGTCGCGTACGAATACCGATGGCTTGGTGGTTGCCAAGTGGACTCGGGCGGTTTGAATCGAATCAATTTGTTGAATACTGCGGGCGAGTTCTTGCTCCATCGCAGAGTTGTAGCGAACCTGTTCCATGAACTGGCTGGTGGTCATCGCAGACTGGTCTTTGAGTGAGTCCAAACCGGTCGCGGCAGTTTTAGGCAAACCTTTGGAAGCCAAGTAAATACGGGCTTCGTGGTAGCGGTTGGTGGGTACGGTAATTTGGCCGCTGCCCGCGTCAATCACAGGTTTAAATTCACCTAATTTCAACGCTTCAAAAACAGCTTGTTGGTCGGCCTCGGTCACGCCAGTAACAACTGGGCGGTAGCTTGGCGCATTCACCAAGGTATAGACCAATGCAAAGGCCATCAAAGCCAAAGCAATCACCATCAGAGGCAATGATTTTTTAACCGCAGGTTGGGCCAATACTTGTTTGATCGGGCCGAAGGGGCCGGAGTAATCGACAAGCGCTGTACTTTCGGTAGTAGCGTCTGCGCCGGTATTGGCTAGGCTGGTGCCTCGGCGTGGCGCCAAAGCGCCTGCGTCAGCAGCAGCGGTAGGTAAAAGGGTTCCAGCGGTAGCGGTAGCGGTTGCCATGGCAATTGTCTTTCAGCGTTGCGTCGTTTTAGACTGGCATGTTCATCACGTCTTCGTAGGCCTTGAGTACTTTGTTACGTACTTGTAAGGTGGCTTCAAAAGACAGAGATGCTTTTTGCATTTTTAAGACCACATCGGTCAGGGGAACAGCTTCGCCGCGTTCAAACGCTTGCGACATTTTTTGCGATTCCATTTGCACGTCGTTGGTTTGGCTGACGGCCTGGCGAATCATTTCAGAAAAATCAGTCTTCGGCGTTGCAATCCCGCGAACCGCTTCTTCACTCATCCCGCTGGCTTGCGCCGAGTGGGTTTGCAGTGTCTTAAGCATGGAGGCAATGCTGGTGGCTGAGGTGGCTTTTTCAATCATGATGGATCTCCAAAATGGGTTTAGGCGTTGACTAGTTGCGCTGGGCTGGACTCACGCAATTGGGCTAACTTGTAGCGCAAGGTGCGGGGGCTGATACCCAGTTTTTGGGCGGCTTCAATGCGGCTGTTCGACGTCTCAATCGCGCTGCGAATCAAATGCTGCTCGCTGTGTTTAACGGCGGCTTGTAAACCTTGCGGGTTAGCCTCAGGTGCGCGGACTTCTAAAGGCGCCTGGGCGCTCTCTGTATCAAAAGCAACTGACAATAAAGCGGTATCAGGCATGTCATCGAACATCAGGTGCTCGGTATCAATATGGTGGTTGGCGCACAAGACCATGGCCCGTTGCACCACGTTTTCTAATTCACGTACATTGCCGGGCCAACCGTAAGCCATTAACAAGCCTTGGGCTGCGGGGCTGACACGCCAAACCTGGGTTCCTTGCGTATGGCGTGCCAAAAGGCGGGCCAACAAAGGCAAGATATCGCCCACGCGCTCAGACAAAGGCGGAACGCGTAGCTTGAAAGTGCTTAAGCGAAAGTACAAATCTTCCCGAAACTCACGCTGGCCAATTGCTTCACGCAGGTTTTTATTGGTCGCTGCAACCACGCGCACATCGAGTTGAATAGAACGTTCGCCGCCTAGGCGCACCAAAGTGCGTTCTTGCAAAACGCGCAAAAGCTTGGCTTGGAGTTGCAAAGGCAATTCGCCGATCTCGTCTAAAAATAGGGTGCCGCCTTGGGCTTGTTCAAACAAACCGCGGTGGTCTTTGACTGCGCCGGTAAAAGCGCCTTTTTCGTGACCAAACAGCATGTCTTCAATCATGTGCTCTGGCATCGCAGCACAATTAAGGCCAATAAAGGGGCCGTGGGCCGCGTTGGACGATTCATGAATCACCCGGGCTAAAACTTCTTTACCTGAGCCCGTCGGGCCTTCAATCAAAACCGCAACATTGGCCTGCGCTACGCGCTGCGCTAATGCCAATAAGTTGCGGCTCACGGGATCTACATAGACCACGCTGCGAACCGCTTGTTCGCTGGAAATGGGGGATTTTTTGGGAGTTGCCTCTGTTTTGGCATCAAAATGGGGTGCGAGCGCAGCTCCAATAGACGCTTTTTCGACACTTTGCATAGCGGTATGCCAAGCGCTGGGGCTAAAGTCGTCAGCAGCTAAAACATGGACAGCCCCTTTTTGGAAAGCAGCGATCGCCAGTTCCAGTTGCCTCCGCTCAACGCGGCAAACCACTGCGACTGGTTTGGCCAAGGCGCTAACCAGTGCCAACGTATCTTCTAGTAAACCGACATCGTTGCCAAGACCGAGAACCACCATCGCTGAGGAGTTGTCGGTGGAGTCGACTGTTTCTTCAAGAGACGCCTGCAAGTCGTCCAGGGTGCTGACCGCAAGGGTGAGCACGCCGGCTTGCCCAAGCTGCGCCTGTTCCGCGGCTTTGAGGGCGCGAAATGGGTCTAGCCAGAGGGCTTTTGAAGGAATCAACGGGGCGGACATAGGTTTTTGGTGTCGTTTACGTGA
>CAMDAN010000006.1 GCA_945888535.1 Bordetella parapertussis | reverse complement strand
ATCGTGATTGCGGGCTTGAGTATTGATTCTTCAACCCACCGCACCACCTATGCGGGCCAGACCTTAAAGTTGGGTCCCACTGAATTTAAGCTGCTTCACCATTTGATGGCTAATGCGGAGCGCGTTCACAGCCGCGGCCAATTGTTAGACAAGGTGTGGGGTGATCACGTGTATATTGAAGAACGCACGGTAGACGTTCATATCAAGCGTCTGCGCGAAGCCCTCGGAGCGGCAGGGCGCATGGTTGAAACTGTGCGCGGCGCCGGTTATCGGCTTACAGCCAAACCTATTGCAGCGACTGTCATGGTTGAAAGTTCAGAGGGCTAATTTTTGACCACTCGCGTGCTGTGGCGCATTTTCACCTTCACACTGGTGCAAATTCTGGGTGCGATTTTGGGCTATTGGCTTGATGATCACTACTTTCCTTCTTTGGCAAGTCCTTTAACTGCAGCTTTAACTGGCGCTGTCATTTCGGGCTATGTGTGGCATGTGCTCGACCTCTCCAATGCGTTGAAAGTAATGCATTGGTTGCGCAAAGGTGATAGCCAGCTCGACGGCGTCGGCCCTGGAATTTGGAGCGAGATAGGCGAACGCGTAAGGCGTCTGGTTCGAACCCATGAGCGGGCGGTTGCGCTAAGCGAGGAGCGACTCCAAGATTTTTTATCCGCCCTGCAGGCATCCCCTAACGGCATCGTACTTTTAGACAGTCAAAATCGAATTGAATGGTTTAACCAAACGGCGAGTAGCCATTTTGGTTTTGAGTCGCGTCGCGATTTGTTGCAACATTTTGGAAATTTGGTTCGTGATCCGGGGTTTGCGGCTTATTTCGCAGCCAATGATTTCCAGGGCGATGTGGTGATGCCGGGTCGAGCCAATACCTTTGCCAAACCGGTTCGCTTGTCGGTGCATATTCACCCTTACGGCGGCGGTCGCAGTTTGCTTTTGTCCCGCGATATCACAGCGCTGGAACAGGCGGATGCGATGCGGCGTGACTTTGTGGCCAATGTGTCGCATGAAATTCGGACTCCGCTGACGGTGCTTAGCGGTTTTGTTGAAACATTGCAGTCCTTGCCCCTCAATGAAGCGGAGCGTGAGCGGTATTTGTCGCTCATGGCGGTACAAGCGATGCGCATGCAGTCCTTAGTAAGCGATTTACTTACTTTGTCGCGGCTTGAAGGCAGCCCCTTGCCGCCCACCCATGAGTGGGTGAGCGTCTCGGCAATCCTTGACCAATGCGAACAAGAAGGCCGTGAGCTTTCTCGCGTGCTTTGGAACCAAGCGCCACAACTTGTATTTGAGGTGCAGCCCGGAATTGAGATTGCAGGCTACCACTTAGAGATTCACAGTGCGTTCTTTAACTTGATTGGAAATGCGATTCGGTACACCCCGTCAGACAAAGAGATTAGAGTGAGCTGGGAGGCTCAAGCGGATGGATCTGCGCTTTTTGTGGTCAAAGACCAAGGCGTGGGGATTGCCCCAGAGCATATTGGCCGCCTCACTGAGCGTTTTTACCGCGTTGATCGCAGCCGCTCGCGTGACACCGGGGGAACCGGTTTGGGCTTGGCTATTGTGAAACATGTTGCGCAGCGCCATAGCGCAGAACTCTCTATCAGCAGCAAATTGGGTGAGGGCGCTACTTTTTCAATTCGCTTTTTGCCTACCAGGGTCAAAGTAGCCTGAGCGTTTTAACGGCGCTGAAGTATCCAAAAAGCTTCGTTGGCATCACCTGGGTGGCGAACCAAGGCCTTCGCAGTCCAAATGTTGAGGTCTACTGTGGCGGGAAGTTCCACATTGGCGCTGGGCTCTACCAAAAGCCAAGGGCATTGTGAAAATGCAGAGGCAGGCGCCAAAGGCAAGTTTCCATACCAAAGCAATGCCGCGTTGATGCCTGGGTTGAGTCCTTGGGTTTGGATGCAGCCCGGGAGATTGATTTCTTGTCGTGCCCGTTCGACCAACGTTTGATAGCTTTGGGTGTAGTTGAGCAAGGGCATCCACAAGGTCATTAACAACAGCCAACACCAAGCCGCACCACTTGCGGGAAGGACCAGACTTTTCCAAAGCGCGGGTTGGTGGCGTCCGGCCCGCCATTGGACCAGCCACGCCCAAGCAACGGTTGCGGCAATGGCGATGGCGAGAACTACAAACGAAAACCCAGGCACAAAACCAGGCGCCTGACGAGCAACGTTGGCTGCGGGTTGGCTTGGGACACCTGTTTGCATCGCAATCCAAACCACCCAAATAATCAAGCCGCAGCCAGAGAAAAATAACAAAGTAAACCAGTCAATCAGCGAAGCGACAGGCCGTTTGAGGGTGGGTAAGGCGAAGGCGGCTAACGCGGCCATGGCCGGTAAGGCCAAGAGGAGCGTTCTGTCGGATGAGCCGGTCGTTAACGTGGCAACCAAGGTAACACCCATGAACCACAGCGGCAAAACCAAGTGGCGGCTAATATATCGACTGAGCAATTGCCTGCGCCAACTCCACAGGGTCCACATCACCAATGGCCAAGCCGGCCACGTAAACCAGACCAGCAACTGCGCATACCCATTCCAATCAAACCAAAGGGCATGGGGGAGTTCAATTTTCCAGCGCCAAAGTTGCAGGGAGCTTGCAAGAAAAGCGACGACCGAGCAGACGATTACGATCAACCCACTATCGACCCATTGGCTTTGCTTCGTAGTAGCTTGCGTCGCGCTTTGATGTTTGTCTAAAACGTGAATGACAGCCCCTCCCAATCCATATAGCAATGCCAATGTAGGCGCTCCGCTTAAACCCAAACCCATTAAGCCTAGGGTGCAAGCCCACAAACCTGCTTTGCGACGAATAGGCAAGGCGCTTAAGCCAAAGAAAAGCAAAGCTGCAAATCCCAATTGGGCAACCGCAGGGGTACTTTCATGGGCCAACTGCGCCAAGCCTAAACAGGCGATAAAAGCGAGCAAAGCCCCGTCTGCCACCGCGCGACCATAGTCGGCGGGGTTCGCTTGGCCTCCAAAAGCAAACGCCACGGGTTGAGCGCGGGAACCTCGGGCCAGGCTATAGGTTCCGTACCACGTACCGGCCATCGAAAGGCCTAACAACACGCCAAAGGGAATTCGCAACATGAAATCGGCCCATGCAAAGCCAGTGGGTGCGATGGCGATAGCCCAGGCCCCTAGCCAATATGGCAGCAAAGCGCCATGTTCGGATGGGATTCCTAAAAGCGTAGGTTGCAGCCAGTCCGAGCTTCCTTGGGCGAGACTTGCCATAAAGCCCACCGACGCCATGTCCGCACTTTTCCAGCCGTCCCGCCCGACAAAACCGAAAATCACATAAGCCACACACAGCAAAAGCAAAGCAGTGCGCGGCAACCGCCGAACGGCAGACTGGGCGACTATAGCGGGTGTGGGTTGATTCACGGTTAAAGGGTCGTAATCATAAAAAAGGCAGCGCGGTAACCCGGGCTGCCTTCGTTACGGGTCAGGCCAAAACCTGAGTCCGAATTATTTTGCAGTGGTTTTTCCGAAACGATTGCGGAATTTCTCTACGCGTCCGCCCATATTGTCCACAGACTTTTGGGTTCCAGTGTAGAAAGGATGGGATTCGCTAGAGGTATCAAGCTTGTACAAAGGCAGCTTACGGCCGTCTTCCATCTTGATCATTTCTTTGGTGTTAGCGCATGAACGGGTAACGAACTTGAAGCTGTTCGATAAGTCCATGAAGCACACTTCGCGGTAGTTAGGGTGAATGCCGTCTTTCATATTTTCTCCATCAGTTGCGCTAGCCGCGCCGTTCCTTGGGCAAACTGTTTACCCAAAACAAAAAACGGTGTACTTAACGCGTTAAGCCTATGATTATAAACCACTGTCCAACCGTGGGGTTAGGCAGGGCGCGCAGGCGTTTAGCCGCCCCGGCGCATCATGTCAAAAAACTCGCTGTTGTTTTTAGTGGCACGCATTTGCTTGAGCACCATCTCCATAGACTCGATTTCATCCATGTTGTACAAAAACTGGCGCAGGATGCGGGTTTTCTGCAAGATTTCGGGGGACAACAGCAGTTCCTCTCGGCGCGTTCCACTGCGGTTGAGTTGGATCGACGGAAACACGCGTTTCTCGTACAAGCGCCGGTCCAGGTGAATTTCAGAGTTGCCAGTGCCCTTGAACTCCTCAAAAATCACCTCGTCCATACGGCTTCCGGTATCGACCAAAGCGGTTGCAATGATGGTCAAGGAGCCGCCTTCTTCCACGTTACGCGCTGCGCCTAAGAAGCGTTTGGGGCGTTGCAAAGCGTTGGAGTCCACGCCGCCCGTCAAGACTTTTCCGCTCGAAGGAACCACATTGTTGTAGGCTCGAGCCAAGCGGGTAATCGAGTCCAGCAAAATCACTACGTCTTTTTTGAGCTCGACCAAACGTTTGGCGCGCTCAATCACCATTTCAGCCACATGCACGTGGCGGGAGGCGGGCTCATCAAAGGTCGAGGCAATCACCTCGCCCTTGACGGTACGCTGCATCTCAGTGACCTCTTCAGGGCGCTCATCGACCAATAAAACCATCATGTGGCTGTTGGGGTAATTGGCGGAAATGGCGTGTGCAATGTGTTGCATCATCACCGTTTTACCGCTCTTGGGCGGGGCAACCAGCAAGGCGCGTTGGCCTTTGCCAATGGGGGCAATGATGTCAATGATGCGCCCAGTAATATTTTCGTCGCTCTTGTTGTCCTGCTCTAGCCGCATTTGCTCTTTAGGAAACAGCGGCGTCAAGTTCTCGAACATGACTTTGTGCTTGTTGCTCTCAGGCGAATCGCCGTTGACCTTGTCAAGCTTGTTGAGTGCGAAGTAGCGTTCGCCATCTTTTGGGGTGCGCACTTCGCCTTCGATCATGTCCCCGGTGTGCAGGTTAAAGCGTCGCACCTGGCTGGGGCTGATGTAGATGTCGTCGGTACTGGCGGTGTAACTGGTGTCGGGGCTGCGCAAGAATCCAAAGCCGTCAGGCAATATTTCTAATACGCCGTCAGCAATGATTTGCTCGCCGGTGCGGGCCCGCTTTTTGATGATGGCAAACATCAACTCCTGTTTGCGCATGCGGCCCGTGTTTTCAATTTCAAGCTCTTCGGCTTGTTTGAGTACTTCTGACACGTGCAGTGCCTTGAGTTCGTTTAAGTGCATGGAGTAGGTCCCGGTGGGGAGTTAACCGAAATTTTCGGCAAGTACAAAAGATCTGGGGGATTAAGGAAGGGGTTTGGCGAGCGAGGGTTGGCGCTGGCCATCCGAGTTCTTCACCGTGATGGCGGTGCCCACTTTGGATAGATGTGGGTGAACTGAAGTAATTATGACAGGAAAACCAGAGTTTTTACCAAACGCTGGTTGATCTGTGCAGCGTTTGGGTTTGACTTCGGTTTATGGGTTATTTGATTTGTTCGTCGATGAAGGCCACCAACTGCGCTTTGCTTAACGCGCCCACTTTGGTGGCGGCGAGTGCGCCGTCTTTAAAGAGCATGAGGGTAGGAATACCGCGAATGCCAAATTTAGCGGGGATTTCCCTGTTCTCATCGACATTCATTTTGGCAATGTGCAATTTGCCTGCATAGGTGGCTGACACCTCGTCCAAAATAGGCGCAATCATTTTGCAAGGCCCACACCATTCCGCCCAGTAGTCCACCAAAATCGGATGGGTGGATTGCAGCACTTCGGTTTCAAAAGTGGCATCGGTGACGTGTTTGATGAGATCGCTGGCCATAGTAAATTCTTTCGGGAGGGAGGTTGAAGCAGCTAAAGTGGGGTAATTGTGACAGAAACCAAGACCCTTCCGCTCGCCCGCGTCGCTATGAACGACATTGATAATTTTGATCCCCACTGGTTTGCAAAAGGCACCGGCGTTCTTGACCGTATTCAGGCGCTGATGCTTGAAAAGGGGGCGCACCCCTCGCGAACGGTTGTTTTGCTGCCTTATGCGCAATTGCTTCGGCAAGCGCGTCAGATGTGGGCGCTGCGCTTTACCGACGGTTTTGCGCCCCGGTTTGAAACCTCTAAAAATTGGAGCCAATCGATAGCGGACTTTGCTCCGGGCGCGAGCGATATTGCGTTTGATTCTGCTGTTGACACGCTGACCGCCCAATCCTTGATTCAAAGCCAGCGTTTTTCAGAGCACCATGGCGCATTGGCGCAGCTGCTGGTAGAGGCCGCGCACCAGCTTGGACCGTTGGCTGCCTCGTATCCTCTAGAAAAACGAACTGAATGGGCGCAGAGCGCTCGCACCGCGTCTACTTTGGGTTTAGAAGCGGCGTCCATGGCCTTTGAACTCATCGCGGTACGTTCTGCCGTTGAATGGGCTGCTATTTCTTCGTACGCCACCGATGTACTTTTCACCCCGCAAGCACTTGCGCAAGCCGACTTGCTCATTGTTCTCACAGGGCTCTCGCAAGACCCTATGGCCTCTGGTTTACAGGAGGTTTGGGGCGAGCGAATGGTTCAGATTCCTTTGGCTGCTGAAGCCGCACCGGCTACTCCGGTGTTCCATGCCTGTTTAGATGCGCAAGATGAGGCGCAACAGGCCGCCGCGTTTGTTTTGACTCATATTTCTGCAGGGCGATTTCCTTTGGCTTTGGTGTCATCCGACCGCGCTTTAACCCGCAGAGTTCAAGCCATGTTGGAGGGCGCAGGAGCGCAAATTCGCGATGAAACGGGTTGGAAAATTTCGACCAGCCACGCCGGAGCTGGCGTCATGGCCTTGCTCAAAGCTGTGTCTTGGAATGCTTCAAGCGACGCGGTGTTGGCGTGGCTCAAACTGACGTCGGGTTGGATTCCTGATGTGGATCTTTTGGAGGCGCAACTGCGTCGCCAGCAGGTGCGCGATTGGCGTAACGCGAAACTCCCGCAATGCCAAGACGCTATTGCAGCGGTCAATGCAGTGCGCGATAGCTTCAAAGGTTCGCGCCGATTGGGTCAGTGGTTGGCGGTTTTGCGTACGGCGCTTGAGAGCGGTGGAATGTGGGACGGTTTGGTGGTGGATGGGGCCGGCGCGAAAGTGATCGCGGCTTTGCGTTTAGAGCAAACAGCGCCCTGGCAAACCCTTCTCGGGAGCGCTTTGTGGGCTGGGCAAACGCTTGATTTGGCAGCTTTTAGCCAATGGGTTCAACAAAGTTTAGAAGACTCCAGTTTTACCCCGCCGTATCCAACCAAGGAGCAGGTGGTGGTATTGCCGATGAGCCAAATGTTGGCGCGTCCTTTCAAAGCAGTGGTTATCGTGGGTTGTGATGAAGTTCGTTTGCCTGCTTCGCCCGAGCCCAGTGGGCCGTGGTCGCCTGCGCAGCGCGCCGCGCTAGGCCTGCCTTCCCGCGAAACCTTGGAAGCGGCGCACCGATTGGCCTGGGCCCACGCGCTCTCTAACCCGTGGTGTGATGTGTTGTGGCGTGAAAGTGACGATGCGGGCGAGGCTTTGCTACCTAGTCCGCTGGTTCAAACCGTCATGGGTACTCACGCTAAGGCGCCCACCCCAGAACTTAGAACCCGCCGCAGTATTGACGCTACACCCGTCTTTCAACCATCGCCAACGGCTGCGGCGTTACCGGTCAATAAACTGTCGCAAAGTGCGTATGAAGATTTACGCAACTGCCCCTACCGTTTTTTCGCCCTGCGCCAGCTCGGCTTACGCAGTGTTGATGAACTCGACAATGAAATCGATAAACGCGACTTTGGCTTGTGGTTGCACCAAGTTTTGCAGGAATTTCATGTGGCTTTGCAAGCTTTGCCAACCGCTGATCTTTCCGTGCGCAGGTCTCTGCTTAATGAGGCCAGTGAAAAAGCGAGCCAAGCGCTGGGTTTGGATGCGGGTGAATTTTTACCGTTTGCGGCGTCTTGGCCTCGAGTGCGCGAGGGCTACCTCAGTTGGTTGACCAAACACGAGGCCCAAGGCGCTGTGTTCAAAAGCGCAGAAAACGAATGCCGCCAAAACGTCTCAGACTGGTTGTTAGAAGGGCGTATTGACCGGATTGACACTTTGTCCGATGGCACGCTCATGGTGCTAGATTACAAAACAGAGTCTGAAGCCAAGACCAAAAAGCGGGTGAGCAATCCTTTAGAAGACACCCAAATGGCCTTTTACGCCGCGCTATTACCCCAAGATACTGTCGCGGGCGCCTATGTGAATATCAGCGAAAAAGAGACCAAAGAGACAGAGCAAAAAGAACTCGTTCAAGCGCGAGATGCTTTGATTGACGGCTTGGTCGATGACATGCAGCGCATCAGCGCTGGTGCGCCTATGCCGGCCTTAGGAGAAGCGATGGCCTGCGAGTTTTGTAACGCACGGGGCCTGTGCCGTAAAGATTTTTGGGCTGCGGTATGAGCGTTAAAGACAAGGCCATTGCCTATGCCCAAGAGGGAACCCTGATTACCAAGGCGCAGTTTTACCAAGTGGCTTGCGATCCCAAACGCAGCGTGGTGGTTGAGGCTTGCGCTGGTGCTGGAAAAACGTGGATGCTGGTTTCGCGCATCATCCGGGCGCTGCTTGACGGCGCCCAAGCCCACGAAATTTTGGCGATTACTTTCACCAAAAAAGCAGCGGGTGAAATGCGCAAGCGTTTGTTTGATTGGCTGTTGGAATTTAGCCAAAGTGATGACTCCCAATTGCGACACGCCTTGCTTGAGCGCGGTTTCCTTCAAGAGCCTACAGCCAAAGAGCTTGAAGCCTTACGCGGGCTGCACCAAAAACTTCTGGACGCGGGGCGCGGGGTTCAGGTGCGAACTTTTCATGGTTGGTTTGCCGCATTAGTTCGCAATGCGCCGATGGCAACTTTAATCGCCTCGGGTTTGCCCACGCGCTATGAACTTTTGGAGAGTGATGAAAAAGCCGTCGCCCAAGTGTGGCGACGCTTTCAAGCGCGGGTTGCGCAAGACCGAGAAGCGCGAGAGGATTACTGGGCCGTGGTCGCGGCTTACGGACGCCACCAAACCCAAAAAGCCTTAGAGGCTGCTTTGTCCAAGCGGGTTGAATTCGTTTTGGCAGATGCGCAGGGCGTTGTCGATACCTCCGTCGATGGTTTTGGGAAACAGTTTCCGAAATGGGATCATCTTGCCGAGCCGATGCAGGCACTGCAAGAAACTGACATCCAAGCTTTGCTAGCCCAAGCCGCCAAATATTTGGGTGCTGCAACTCAAAAATCATGTTCAGACGCGGGTGAAAAACTTGAACTCTCCCAAACCCAGGGCGATCCAGATTTAATTTTTGATGCGCTACTCACCAAAAAGTATGAGCCAAGAAAGTTTAATGACACGCTCAATGGCATAGAGGCGGTGCGCCAAACCCAAGACGCATTGTTGGAAATCAAGCAAGCCCAAGCGCAACACCAAGCTCACTTGCATCAGCAATGCATGGCGCGTTTATGCCGCGGGTTGCTCGCTGATTTTTCAGAACTCAAACGCGAGCGCGGCTGGGTTGATATGAATGATTTGGAGCTCACCGCAAACCAACTCATGAGCGACCCGTTCTTGGGGGCGTGGGTCCAAGAAAAACTGGATGCGCGAGTCGGCCACGTTCTCATCGACGAGTTTCAAGACACCAACCCTTTGCAATGGAAAACTTTGGCAGCTTGGCTTTCAAGTTACGCAGGCGCGGGGAATGCGCCGTCGGTGTTCGTGGTGGGAGACCCCAAACAAAGCATTTACCGTTTTCGCCGAGCAGAGCCGCAGGTGTTTCAGGCGGCCAAAGATTTCATCAAAAATCCAGATGGACTCAGTGGAACTTTGTTGGCGTGTGACCATACCCACCGAAACGCGCAATCGATCGTTGCTTTGGCTAATACGGTGATGGGTCACCTCCAAGAGCAAGGCGATTTCGCTGGGTATCGCTCGCACACCACGGCGTCTCTGGAGCCTGGCCGATGCGTCAAGTTGCCCCGCATTGGGCGCGACGACACAAATAAATCGAAAGCGGCGAACGAGGACGCCACTGAAACAGCGACTTGGCGCGACTCTTTGACGATGCCAAGAACCGACCCAGAAGAAAACCGCAAAAGTTTGGAGTGTCGTCAAGCAGCACACTGGCTACAGCGCCATATGCAGCAGAAGGGTTTGAAACCCAAAGACGTGATGGTTTTGTCACGCAAGCGCGAGCGTTTGGCGTTGATGCAAGTCGAGCTTGATGCTTTGGGTATCCCAACCCAGCAGCCTGAGAAAACGGCGCTCATCGAGATGCCTGAAGTCCAAGACATCGTTGCCTTGGTTGATGCCTTGGTGTCTCCGGGACATGATTTATCGTTGGCGCAGGCGTTGAAGTCGCCGCTGTTTTCCGTATCAGATGATGCGCTGGTGAAATGGGCTCTGCATATGCGTGCAGTGCGGGGGATGCGTTCCCCGGGCGAGACAAAAAATAAGTCTTGGCTCCGATGCCTGCAGGATGAAAACAATCTGCCCGCTGCGTGGCCACAAGCGCTTGCGGTGGGTAAACGTTTAACCCAGTGGCAGCAGTGGCTTGCAACCCTGCCGCCGCATGATGCTTTGCACGCTATTTACCAAGATGGCGACGTTGTGGCCCGCTTTGTAGCCGGAACGCCTTCCAACCGACAGGCCGCAGTGCTGGCCAATTTGAATGCCTTGCTCGGCGCGGCTTTGAATGTGGATGGCGGGCGCTTTGTAACTGCCTATGGATTCGTGCGACAGCTTCGCGCTGGCGGTATCGCCGCCCCCGTGCGTTCGCAATCCGACGCGGTGCAACTCTTGACTGTGCACGGGGCCAAAGGGCTTGAAGCGCCTTTGGTTATCCTTTTAGACACGGACGCTGAACCCCATAAATCAGAGACGATGGGGGTGTTGGTTCAATGGCCTGGCGAGTCAGATTTTCCGTCACGCTTTGTTTTCCTCGCCAGTGAGTCCAACCCGCCGCCTTGCGCTATTGAGGCACTGAGCGAAGAAAAGCAAGCCCGCAGCCGCGAGGAATTGAATGGTTTGTATGTCGCCTTAACCCGCGCTAAAACCTCCTTGGTCGTCTCCAGCATGCAGCCCCGCAGTGACAACCCGAGCAGTTGGTGGAACCTGTTAGAGCCTCACATTCAAGAGGCAGAAGGTGTCTCGAAAGATAGTGCACCTTCCAACGAAAGTGAAGGTGGCTTGGTTGGCACACCCCTGCCGTTCATTTTGCAAGAGCTACCTGAGTTGCCTTTGGATTTGAAAAATATTGACGATGGATTGGAGACGGCATCTCTTGAAAGTGACACGTTGGAGTCCCGAATCGGTCAGGCCATGCATCGATTGTTAGAGCGTTTAGAAATACACTATGCCCAATTTGATGCCCCTTGGAACGCTGTGCAGTTACAAGCGGTGGGAGAAGAGTTTTTACTCATAGCCGAGCAATTAGACCGGGCGCACCAATCGGCCCTCGCAATTGTTCGGGGCGAAGGCGCATGGGCTTGGGAGGCGGCTCAATTGGAATGGTTTGGCAATGAGGTTGACATCATTGACCAAGGGCGTTTGCAACGCATAGACCGGCTGGTGAAGCGCAGAGATACGGGGCACTGGTGGGTCTTGGATTACAAATCGCAGTCGCATCCCGAAACCGATGCAAGCCTGTGTTTGCAACTCAAAGGCTACCAAAGCGCAGTTCAAAAAGCCTATGCAGGCGAAACCGTACGCAGCGCATTTTTAACCGCACAAGGCCGCTGCATTGAACTCTAAGATGAATGCAGATTTACCCACCGTCATCATCGGCGGCGGTCCTGCTGGTTTGATGGCGGCACAAGTGTTGTCTGAAGCAGGGCGCAAAGTTCATGTGTTTGATGCCATGCCTTCGGTGGGGCGTAAATTTTTGCTCGCCGGTAAAGGCGGTCTCAACCTCACACACTCCGAAAACGCCGATGCTTTTTCTGGTCGCTTCGGCGCACGACGCGCTGCGATTGAATCTGTTTTAAAAGACTTTGATGCCCAAGCGCTGCAACAGTGGTCGCTTGATTTAGGCGTTCCTACTTTTGTAGGAACGTCGGGCCGCGTTTTTCCAACGGATATGAAAGCAACGCCCTTGTTGCGGGCGTGGTTGCAGCGTTTGCGCCATCCAACCAATGCATCAGCAGGCGCGGCAGCCGAGTTTCATATGCGTCACCGCTGGACCGGCTGGGACGCCGATCAATCCCTGACCTTTGAAACGCCGCAAGGCGAGGTCAAAGTAAAAGCAATCGCGGTCGTTTTGGCTTTGGGCGGCGGTAGCTGGTCGCGCTTGGGTTCTAACGGCGCGTGGGTCTCACTGTTGGCCGCCAAAGGCGTGGCGGTGTCGCCCTTGTTGCCTTCGAACTGTGGGTTTGATGTCTCAGAGGGCTGGAGCCCATTTTTCAAAGAGCGTTTTGCAGGCCAGCCTTTTAAATCGGTTGCGATTTCGGTAGCCGCAAGCGATGGCAGCATAGCGTTTCAGCGCAAGGGCGAGTTTGTAGCGACGGCAACCGGCGTCGAGGGCAGTTTGATTTATGCGGCGTCGTCTGAGCTACGGGACGCGATTTTGCACAATGGCGAAGCGACTTTTTATCTCGATCTTTTGCCCGACATGCCGCTAGACAAAGTAACTGCTGAGATAAAGCACCCCCGCGGTTCTCGCTCACTCTCTAACCACCTTAAAAGCCGGCTGCATTTAGACGGGATCAAAAGCGCCATCTTGCATGAACGATTACCCAAATCTGTTTTTGACAATGCACACGCCAAACCGGAAATACTCGCCAACGCCATCAAAGCGCTGCCAATCAACTTGCAAGCGTTTCGACCGATCGATGAAGCCATCAGCAGCGCCGGCGGCGTGTTGTTTGAAGTATTGAATTCCGACTTGATGCTGGAGCAGTTGCCGGGTGTTTTTTGTGCCGGTGAGATGCTAGATTGGGAAGCCCCCACAGGCGGCTATTTGCTCAATGCGTCGATGGCGACCGGCAGGCGAGCTGCTTTGGGGGTACTTAACTATTTGGGCGGTTGACGAGCCTGCCCCCGACACTGGCGCAGCAGTCAGAACTACTTCGGTAGCTCCCCGTTCTTGATAACGTTGAGAATAAAAACGCGTGTGTCCCAAGCCGTAGCAGCACTGTTCGTCACGACGATGCGCGAGTTATCCATGTCAATCATCATGTTTTGCCCGTTAAAACCTTCTGTTGTAAAAATATTTCGATCACTCATTCCGAGAAAGTCGAAATAAAACTGGGCCCCATATTTCTTAGCATGTGTGTGAATCCAGAACTTTGCGTTATCGTCATTTGGTCGATATTTAGGCCAAGCTTTTGCTTGCTTTTGAGCACTTTTCAAATATCGACCAACACAAGTTTCATCTTGATAGTCTTTCATCATCGCTTCGGCGACTCGCAAAAAATCCATCCGTGACATGTAGTACCCATATGAAGCTAGCGTCTGGGGCGCCCCAAAATAGCTAGAACGCTTACCGTTGGTGAGCGACGTTGCACGCTTAGCATATGAAACAGCGTATTTAATCTTCACCTTATCCTGAAATATTTTTCGGATCAACTCGTCGTAGTTATCACCGGCTTTGAACACGACATAGTTCGCGATGATGTCGGTAAGAAAGTTGTTGTAAAAAACCTCATTGCCCCGCTTCTCGACACCTTCTAATGATGCAGCGATAGTATCCAGTCCCATTTCACGGTGGTGAGTTGTAGACCCCATCACGCGTGTACTCACTTTGTCAACAGTGTGCTTGTCGCCTGCGTTCATGTTGAGGAGGTTGCTAAGTGGTTGACCTTGGTAGAGAGTCTTGCTCATCATTGGCCAATCAATTACTTCATCCATCGAACTGATATAACCGTCACATATCGCATGACCTACGATGTATGACGTAATACTTTTACCAGTCGAATTTGTTAAGAATGGCGTTTCATCATCGATATTCCTCTCAAAGCGCCCGTCACTTGCTTTTCCGCTGTATTTAATGACTCCCTTTTCATAGTAAAGGTAGCTCAGAATATAGCCCTTGGAGAACTCTACATTTAGAGTTTCGCTTGGTTTGTTGGGTTGCGCTACATATTCAACAGCATTGCCTTTGGGCTTGATCGTATAAAGCCGCCCTTGCGATTCGCGCAACTTTAAAAGGCTGAAACGACGTTCTTCATAAAAAGAAATAGTCGCGTCATTAGGCCGCTCGAGTTCTGGGATCTCTGCAAAGGGTTGGTTATAAATAACAGCCTTGCCGCCAGGATCGGTTTGTGGAAGCATTGGCATCTGTTGAGCGCTTGTCAACATGAAGAAACTACCTATGACGCTCACAAGTAGGAATATCTTTGGTAATGTTTTCATCACAGGAGCCTCAAAACTTTTATTCGGAAGATGTTATCGATCAGCGAAGATATGTCAACTTACACCTCGACTCAACCTCTTAGGGCCATAGCCGCTGTGAGTTTGCTTTAATGCCGCGCCTAAAGGCGGGTATTTGCTCAATGCGTTGATGGCGACAGGCAGACGTGCTGCTTTGGGGGTACTTAACTATTTGGGAGGTTGACGAGCCTGACCCCGGCACTGGCTCCACAGTTAGGGCTGCTTGGTTCCCCACCTGACCCGGTTGGCCGCTTCACCATGCGGGGAGGCCCGTCAGTTTGAATTGTACTGGGTTCGCTTCGAAGCAGGCGCGTGGCGACACCTTAGAATCATGCCATGTCTTACCTCGTGCTCGCCCGCAAGTACCGCCCTCGCAATTTCACTGAAATGGTGGGCCAAGACCATGTCGTGCGGGCGCTGAGCAATGCCCTAACCACCCAACGTTTGCACCACGCCTATTTATTCACGGGAACCCGCGGCGTCGGTAAGACAACGGTTTCTCGAATTTTGGCCAAATCATTGAACTGCCAAGGCGCCGATGGTTTAGGAACGATTACCGCAACGTCGTGTGGCGTGTGCCAGGCTTGTACCGACATTGATTCGGGGCGTTTTGTGGACTACACCGAGCTGGATGCGGCGTCCAACCGTGGCGTTGATGAGGTTCAAGCTTTGTTAGAGCAAGCGGTTTACAAGCCGGTCCAAGGGCGCTTTAAAGTCTTCATGATTGACGAGGTTCATATGTTGACCAACACGGCTTTCAATGCCATGTTGAAAACGCTCGAAGAGCCGCCCGAGTATTTGAAGTTCGTACTTGCCACCACCGATCCCCAAAAAGTACCGGTGACGGTGCTTTCGCGTTGTTTGCAGTTCAACTTGCGGCCCATGGCGCCAGAAACGATTCGTGAACATTTGCAGCAGGTCTTGGCGCTTGAAGGCGTGAGTGCCGATGTGCAGTCATTGCGTTTGCTAGCGCGGGCCGCCCGGGGCTCGATGCGCGACGCGCTGAGCCTAACCGACCAAGCGATTGCCTTTGGTTCAGGCCAGTTAACCGAAGCGCCGGTTCGGCAAATGTTGGGAAGTGTCGATCGGACGTATGTTTTTCGGCTGATCGAGGCCTTGGCTTTGGGTGACGGTAAAACGGTGGTTGAAACCTCAGAAGCCTTGCGCCTGAACGGGCTTAACGCGGCCTCTACCCTAGAAGAAATGTCAACGGTTTTGCAAGCTATGGCGGTTTTGCAAACCTTGGGTCAAGCCCCCGCTGCCGATGAGGACAGTACCGACCCCGAAGCGGCCGATATTGCGCGCCTTTCCGCCATGATGACGCAAGACGAAACGCAGTTGTTGTACAGCATTTGCTTGCACGGTCGCGGCGACTTGGGGCTGGCTCCTGACGAGTACGCGGCGCTGACTATGGTGCTTTTGCGTTTGTTGGCTTTTAAGTCGCCTAAGCAAAGCCAAATTCAAACCCAAAACCAAAACCCAAATACGTCAACCGCAGTTTCAGCGGAAAAAAAAAGCCTGAAGCCTGAGCAAACTGCCGTGAGTAAGGTGCAGCCTTGGGATGATGCACCACCGGGTCAGGTCTTGCCGGTTCGAGCGAGTACTTCGCCCGCTGACGAGGTTGAACCCAACGATGTGCCTTCGCAGTTCCCACCCCCAGTTGCACCCATACCCCTTAAGCCTACCAAGTTAGTCGGCGTGCCGGTGCGGGTGCAAGCAGAAAGTCGCGAGGAGGTCTTGAACTCGGCGCATTCGTTACCCGTTTTGGTTCCTACGCCTGAGGGCGATTTTTGGCATGCTACGGTACAAAAGCTCATTGAGGCCCAGGCCATTACAGCCATGGTGCGAGAGCTCGCACTGCAATCTCAACTCGTGGACCGTGACGAAGACCAATGGATTTTGCGCGTGGAGCGCGAGTCGCTCAACCAAGCCGGCAGCCGCGAGCGTTTAATCCAAGCGTTGCACACGCTGGGGTTAACGGTGAATTTGGCGGTCGAGGTGGGGCGCGTAACGGATAGCCCCGGCCGGCGCAATGCCAGCGCCAGCGCGGAGCGGCAGATGGCTGCCGAACAAAGAATTCACCAAGCCCCGTTCGTTCAACGCATGATGCAAGAATTTGGCGCTCGGGTGGTGCCAGGGTCGATTCGACCGCTTTAAGTTACGACTTACTTTTTCAATACACCCCCATTGTTTTAACGATTAACCGAAATAAAGGAAAACGCTATGTTCAACAAAGGACAACTCGCCGGCCTGATGAAGCAAGCCCAGGCGATGCAAGACAACATGAAAAAAGCCCAAGACGAATTGGGCACGATTGAAGTCACCGGTGAGTCTGGCGCGGGCTTGGTCAAGGTCACCATGACGTGCAAGCACGAAGTCAAACGCGTCACTATCGACCCCAGCCTTTTGAGCGATGACAAAGACATGATTGAAGACTTGGTTGCTGCTGCTTTCAACGCCGCTTTGCGAATCGCCGAAGAAACATCAAACCAGAAAATGGGCAAGATCACCGCGGGCATGCCAGCTTTGCCCGGCGGAATGAAAATGCCGTTTTGAAAATGACAGATGCCAGCGCATTAGACGCTTTGATTCAGTCTTTGCGCCGCTTGCCCGGCGTGGGAATTAAATCTGCCCAACGCATGGCGTTTCACCTGCTGCAGCACGATCGTGCGGCGGCCCAAACCTTGGCCCGTGCCTTGTTGGACGCCACCGAGCATGTCCACCACTGCGAGCGTTGCCACACCTTTACCCAAGACGTGGTGTGCGCGACCTGCTTGGATACACGCAGGGACCACACCAAACTGTGCGTGGTTGAAACGCCCGCTGACCAATCGGCGCTCGAGCGAACCGGGGCTTACCGCGGCTTGTATTTTGTTTTGATGGGTAAGCTTAGTCCATTGGACGGAATTGGTCCGCATGACTTAGGGTTAAAGAAATTGTTTGAGCGTGCCTGCGACGGTATCGTGCAAGAGGTGATATTGGCTACCAATTTCACAGCCGAGGGCGAAGCAACCGCCTATGTGATCAGTGAAGGTTTGCGTGCCAAAGGCCTGCAACCCACGCGCTTAGCGCGTGGCGTTCCGGTGGGCAGCGAGTTGGAGTATGTGGATCTGGGGACCATTGCGCACGCTTTGGTCGATAGACGCTAAAAAGAGAGAGACGCTAAGGAGAGGAAAGTGCTAGCCGGCTTTCTTTTTTCCTGATGCGTTAGCAACCGTTTTGGCTTTGGGTTTGACAGCGCCCTTGGGCTTTTTGGCGCCCTTGGCGCGAGCCGCTTTGGCTGGGACAAATAAGACGACTTGTTGGCCCGCCTTGAAGTTAGCGCTGGCACTGACTTTGTTCCATTGAACGATATTGGCTGGCGTAGTGCGGTAGCGCTTTGCCAGGCTAGCTACCGTATCGCCCTTGACGGCCTTCACTGTTTTTTTGACTAAAACGGTCTCGGGCGCCAAGCTCATCTGGCCGTTGTCGGCAACCTTTTCAGTCACGTCTTTTTCAGATTGGGCCGAGCGAGGAACCAGCAACGCTGAGCCCGCCTTGATCAACATACGCGGCGGGATATTGTTCACTTCTCTGAGCTGCGTATCCGACATTCCTGTGCGCTTGGCCGCATCTGCCACCTTCATGGTGGTTGGCGCAATCCAGACGGTCCAACTGGCTAACCTGCCACCACTAAACCCCAAGAGATTGCGCTCAAAAATATCGGCATTGTCCCAAGGCAACAAAATTTGTGGCGTTCCGGCCGCCATGATGACGGGCTTACTCAGCGATGGGTTGAGTGCTTTGAAATCACTCAGTGGTACCTCGGCTAACTTGGCAGCAAGAACAGTATCAATGTCACGGCGAATGCTCACGCTCTGAAAGTAGGGGTGGTTGCCAATTTGAGGCAGGGTGGAGTTAAAACTGCCAGGGTTGGCCACAATATTTTTGAGGGCTTGGAGTTTGGGCACATAAAACCGCGTCTCCATCGGCATCGTGAGGTTCGGGTAATCGGTTGCTAAGCCAAGGCGTTTGTTTTTACCAATTGCACGGCCCACGCTGCCTTCGCCCCAGTTGTAAGCGGCCAAGGCCAAATGCCAGTCACCAAACATACCGTGGAGCTTTTGCAAATAATCTAAAGCAGCGCGTGTGGATGCCAAAACGTCGCGCCGATCATCACGAAAAACATTTTGTTTCAGCTCAAAGTGTTTACCCGTGGCGGGCATGAACTGCCACATCCCTGCGGCTTTGGCGCTTGAAACGGCCTGTGGATTAAACGCACTTTCCACAAACGGAAGCAGCGCCAGTTCGGTTGGCATATTGCGCAGCTCTAACTCTTCAACAATATGGAAAAGGTATTTTTTGGAGCGCTCTGTCATCCGAAAAATATAGTCAGGCCGCGCGGTGTACCAGTTTTCACGATCGCGTACCAAATCACTTTCCAGGTTGGGCATTGCGTATCCGCTGCGAATACGCTCCCACAAGTCATCGGTCGTTGCCATTGGAACCACAAGACGGGTATTGGATTCTTGGACTTCCAAAGGTGCAAGGCCCTCAAGCGGTGACGCAGTTGTAGCGGCATAGCCTAGGTTGTAGACAAAAAATCCGGCGCAGACTAAGTAGCGACCTAAAAATCGAAACATCATTGGTATTGGTTTTTCCAGGTGCGCAGGGTTGCAAAGGAACCGTTTTTGGCGAATCCTTCGGCATCGAAGTGTTCAACAGACGCAAGCACGGCAGGGCTCGTGCTGCGTAAAAAAGGATTAATAGCCATCTCGAGGGCCATGGAAGAGGGAAGCGTTGGTAGATTTGTTGAGCGCAAAGCGAGACAGTGCTGTTGGTAGTTTTCCAGCGCCGCATTGTTGGGGTCAACCTCCCGCGCAAATTTCAGGTTACTCAAGGTGTACTCATGGGTACAACATACGCGGGTGTTTGCAGGCAAGGCCGCCAAGGCATTCAAAGAATTCAACATTTGCGCCGGGGTTCCTTCAAACAAACGCCCGCAACCGCCGCTAAACAAAGTATCACCACAAAAAAGAAGGGGAATACCGTCTGCTGCTTTGCAATAAAAAGCGATATGCCCAGCGGTATGTCCGGGAACGTCTATCACTTGGAACTCCAGGCCCAAAAGGTGCGCCGAGTCGCCTTGGGAGAGTTTCACCAAAGGTTCAGGAACATGTTCTTTGGAGGGGCCAAAAACTTGAGCGCCAGTGGTTTGCCTTAACTCCGCGACGCCGCCCGTGTGGTCGCCATGGTGGTGCGTGATTAGAATACCTTTAAGGTTCAGCCCTTCTAGGGCCAAGGCCTGTAAAACCGGTTGGGCCACGCCCGGATCAACCACCAAAGCATTTTCCCCATCGTGCAGCATCCAGATGTAATTGTCAGTCAGTGCAGGCAGCGGTATTAACTTCATGAGTGAACCCATTATAAGTTTTCAAGATTGGCTCCATACCCCGCCAGGGCATTACCTGTTGGAGTGGGAGCGCCAACAAGTAAGCAGCGCGGTCACTGATATTTTTGGGTACCACGCGGTTCAGCTGGGGGTTCCTGAAATGGATGGCTTGCAAGCAAACCGCATGCCCCACCGCTGGTTGGCCGAACAAACTTCAGACCCCCAAGCGCCATGCCAACCCGCCTTCATCAGTGACTTTTGCGCTTTGCCTTTTCCTGCTAATTGCCTTGATCTGGTGATCTTGCCGCATACGCTGGAATGCAGCTTGGATGCGCACGAAACTTTGCGCGAAGTGGAACGCGTATTGGTGGCAGAGGGACGGGTTGTGATTTGCGGAATCAACCCCTTGAGTTTCTGGGCCCTGCGGCAAGCCCGAGCGAGTTTGTGGATGCGTTTGGGACTGGGGCGGTTTTTGGGGCAATCCTATTTGCCTGAGGCACAAGAATTTATTGGCTATTGGCGACTGCGGGACTGGTTGCGCTTGCTTGGCTTTGAAATTGAACTGGTGCGTTTTGGGGGCTATAGCCCGGCCGTGCGAACTGCCAAATGGTTGAAGCGCTTTGCGTGGATGGAACGCTGGGGAGCACGGTGGTGGCCTATTTTTGGGGCCGTGTATTTGGTCGTAGCGGTTAAAAAAGTTCGGGGCTTGCGTTTGATGGGCCCCGCATGGAAAGCGACGAAAGTGCGGGCGGGCAATCCGGTATCGGCTTCGCGTCAAGCCCAAGATGCAGCCCGCAGGGAGACAGACGCGTGAATAAAGTGGTTATTTATACAGACGGCGCCTGCAAAGGAAACCCTGGCCCCGGCGGGTGGGGCGCTTTGTTGCGCTCGGAAGATGGGTCAGAGAAAGAGCTTTACGGCGGCGAATCCGGAACCACCAACAACCGCATGGAAATGACCGCCGTCATCCAAGCCCTATCCGCCCTCAAACGCCCTTGCAAGATCACACTGCACCTCGACAGCCAGTACGTTCTCAAAGGCATCACCGAATGGTTGCCGGGTTGGAAAGCGAAAGGCTGGAGAACCGCTGCAAAGCAACCGGTAAAAAACGTTGATTTATGGCAAGCGCTAGACGCCTTGGTCCAAACCAGTGGCCATGTGATCGATTGGCGCTGGGTCAAAGGACACGCCGGCGATGTGGGCAATGAACGCGCCGATGGGCTGGCGAATTTGGGAGTGGAGTTGGGGCAGGGTTCGATTTAGGGAACCGCAGCCATTAACGTTTAAACCACGCCGTTAAAGACCATCACATCCACCAGATCACCAGGGGCAACATTGTCTTGTTCATGGTGTAACACCAGCAAGCCATTGGCTTGCACCATCGAACTCAAAACGCCTGAGCCTTGTTGGCCGGTGATTTTGACGTTCAAGCTGCCGTCTGCGCCAGCTGACACGATGGCACGTTGGTATTCGGTGCGGCCGGGTTTTTTGCGGATGGGCTCAAGGCTGCGGGCTTTCAAGAGGGGCGGCTGGGTACTTGGGTCATCAGTGCGGGCGCCCATCATCTGCCAAAGCGCTGGTCTAACAAAAGCCAAAAAGGTCACCATCACAGCCACCGGATTTCCGGGCAGACCAAACAACGGCACCTTCCCCAATCGGCCTACAGCCATGGGGCGGCCCGGGCGCATCGCAATTTTCCAGAACACAACGCCGCCTTCGCCAGGGGTTTCGCTGTGGGCTAAGTCGCGCATCATGGCTTTGGTGTGGTCAGCTTCGCCCACGCTGACGCCACCGCTGGTGACGATGGCGTCGGCCTGTTTTGCGGCGCTGAGAAATGCGGCCTTTAATGCGTTGGGGTCATCGCGGATGACGCCCATATCAATGCATTCAATGCCCATGCGCTGCAACAGGCCCCAAACGGTGTAGCGGTTACTGTCATACACGGCGCCTTCGCGCGGCGTTTCTCCCAGGCTGAGAATCTCATCACCGGTAGAAAAATAAGCCACACGTAAGCGACGAAAAACGCACAGCGTGGGCAAGCCCAAACTAGCCAGCAAGCCCAAAGCCGCAGGGCTCAGAACGGTCCCGGCCTTTAAAGAGGCTTTGTCTTTTTTTAGGTCTTCACCACGAAAACGGCGGTTGTCCCCCAAACGGAGTGCGCCTGCAGGGATGGAAATGGTGGCACTTTCACCATCACCTGCGTGAGTCACCATTTCTTGTGGAACTACGGTATCTAAGCCTGACGGCATGACCGCGCCGGTGGTAATTTTGACGCACTCACCTGGGCCCACCGGCCCTTGGTAGGCTTTCCCGGCGAGGGCAAAGCCGACGGGTTTGAGTTGCAAAGGCGCATTGGATTGAAGCGCAAGGCCAGCAAAGGCGTAGCCGTCCATTGCCGAGTTATCGTGGGCGGGGACATCGATGGGGCTGATGACGTCTTGTGCGAGAACCCGGCCTAAGCATTGCATCAAAGGTAAAGTTTCTGTGGTGTCAACTGCCGAAACCATGCGCGATAAAAAGGCGTTGACCGTATGGGCGGGCAGGGCGTTGGGGTCGTAGCCTGCGAGCTCGGCTGCAATGGCGTCTAAAGTCTTCATGGGTTTTCTAGGGATTGCAGTTGGGCCAAGGTGTTGGCATTGAAAAAAGCCTGCGGATCATCGTGGGGGAGGTTAAATGCGACCTCTACAGTTTGGTGTTGACTTGTCCACGTATCGACCTTTCTGCCGCCTTGGCTGAGAAATTGATTGAGGCTGGGCGCGAGAGCGGTGCGCATGAGGCAAAAAACGGGTTGGGCTCTTAACTGTGTTTCGCCATGTTTATTGGTTTCGGGAGCGCTCGCAACGGCAATGTCGGCTCGGTGGGATGTGAGTGCGTGGCTTAGGCGCTCGAGTAAATCCAAGGGAAAGACGGGCGAGTCACAGGGTACGGTGAGTAGGTAGGGAGTTTTGGTGTTGGCGCAATGCGTCAAGGCGGTGGCAAAGCCAGCCAAGGGGCCCGCAAAACCTTCAATGGCGTCTTGCCAAACGGAGAAGCCCCACGCTTCGTAGATGGGCGCGTTGCGGTTGGCATTGATGGCGATCAGTCCGGGCGAGCCCGCAGTTTGAAGGTTGAGGCGGTCGATGGCGTGGTGAGCCAAGGCCTTGCCGCGAAGCGATTGCAAGCCTTTGTCAACGCCGCCCATGCGACTTCCCATGCCACCGGCCAGCACGACGGCACACACGTCTCTGGCCGCAATTTTCGGCATGGCGGCTAGCCCCCGATGTAGCTCATCTCAACCCGGCGCGGGCCAGACGCTGTGCTGGAGCTATCGTGGGGGAGGGCGGCGCGTAATTCGGAATAGCGGTCATTGCGGTTGGTCCAAATATGGCCAATCACAGAGGCCAGTTCGGCGTCACTAGAGCCCGAGCGCAGCAGGCTGCGCAAGTCATACCCTTGGTTGGCAAACAGGCACAAATAGAGTTGGCCTTCGGTCGATAAGCGAGCGCGGTTGCAGTCTTTGCAAAAAGCCTGGGTCACGCTGCTGATGACTCCGATTTCACCGGCTCTGGGGTCGTGCTTGCCTTGGCTGTCAGCGTATCCCCAGCGTTGGGCGGTCTCGCCGGGCGCCGCAGCTTCAAGGGCGATTAAAGGTAGTTCGCTGGCAATGCGTTGGACCACTTGCGCCGATGGCAGTACATCATCCATGCGCCAACCGTTGGTGGCCCCCACGTCCATGTATTCAATAAATCGCAATACAACGCCGGTGTTTTTAAAGTGACGTGCCATGGGCAAAATTTCAGCGTCGTTGGTTCCGCTTTTAACGACCATATTGACTTTGATGGGCCCTAAGCCCGCCTCTTGGGCGGCTCGGATTCCTTCAAGCACCTCGGCGACTGGGAAATCCACATCGTTCATCGCTTTGAAGGTGGCGTCATCCAACCCGTCAAGGCTGACGGTGACGCGTTGCAAGCCCGCCGCTTTTAAGGCGTGGGCTTTGCGGGCCAGCAGCGAGCCGTTGGTCGTGAGCGTAATGTCTAACGGTTTTCCTTGGGGCGTTCGAAGTGCGGCGAGCTGGGCAATCAAGAGCTCAATGTTTTTTCTAAGCAGGGGCTCACCGCCTGTGAGGCGAATTTTCTCAACACCGTGGGCGACGAATTGAGTCGCGATGCGGGTGATTTCCTCAAACGACAGCAAAGATGCGTGAGGGAGGTAGGCGTAGTCTTTGTCAAAGACTTCTTTGGGCATGCAGTAACTGCAGCGAAAATTACACCGATCGGTCACGCTGATCCGCAAATCGCGCAGCGGGCGATGCAAGCGATCTGCCACCGAACCGTTGGCAACCATTGCAGTTGCGGCATTAAAGGCGGCAGCGGGCGCGGACAAGGCGAGCGGGCGCTCGTTGTAAAGGCGGATGGTCCGGGGGGTGGAGCTTTCAGACATGGGCCAATTGTGTACTGTTCACCCTGTATTCTTAGCCTGACAGGGATCAAAAGTTTATTTTCAAGGGTTTTTATGGGATTTTTGCGTTTTCATCATTCAAACCCAGACGGGAATAGGGCTTTCACATGATGTTTTGGGGGCGAAAGAAATCGCAGGACGGTCAGCGTGCTTTGGCACTTGGGCAAGCCAAAGACAAAGCCGAACAGGCATTGGCCACGCAAACCCGGTTTTTAGCCAGCGCCACCCATGACCTTCGTCAACCTGCCCACGCGATGGCGATGCTGGTGGGGCGGCTAAAGCAACTGCCGCTAGACGTGCAAAGCCAAGCGGTTGTTGGGCATTTAGACGCATCGGTTCACGAGCTTGGGCGCATGCTCGATAGTTTGCTCGACCTCACCAAGCTTGACGCCGGTTCGGTTCAAGCGACTTTGGTGGCGACGCCTTTGGACCAGGTGTTACAGCGACTGCAGCTTGCGATCGCTCCCAGCGCCCAAGCCAAAGGCTTGCGCTTGCGGATTCGACCGAGCCCCTCTTGGGCGATGACAGACGTGCAATTGTTAGAGCGGATTCTGTTGAATTTAGCCCACAACGCCGTGCGCTATACCGATCAAGGCAGTATTTTTATTGGCTGCAGAAAGGTAAGAAACGCAAGCGCTGTGCGAATTGATATATGCGACAGCGGCGTTGGAATTTCTGCAGCAGATCAGAAAAAAATATTTCAGGCCTATGTTCAAGCCCCTGCAGTTACAACCGCTGCAAACCATGGAAGTCGCGCTGCCTCGCAAGGACACGGCTTGGGTTTGCATATTGTGGAGCGCATGGCGCAATTTTTAGGCGCGAAGGTGGAATTACGCAGCGCCCCATGTTGTGGCTCGCGGTTTTCAATCACCCTGCCATTGGCGACGCCTTTGCGTTCGTCTCAAAGTAACGCCGCACTTTTAAATCTTGAGCCGGGCATAGCAAGCATGGCCGGGCGCAAGGTTTTGTTGGTAGAAGACGATCCCCTTACCCGCGAGTCGCTTGGCGATTTACTCACGTCTTGGGGCTGTAGGGTTGTCAGCACGACTTCAGCAGAGCAAGCCTGCGCATGGCTAAGTCAGCAAGGCGAGGATTGGAAGCAGCACGTAGAACTCATCATCAGCGATCACGATTTGGGTGCCGGCGACAACGGCATGCAGATGATTGCAAAAATCCGGGCCCAAACCCGCCCTGAGTTTCCCGCCATCATGATCAGTGGCAATACCAGTGAAACGCTCAAAGCCCAGACCCACGCGGCGAGCATCCCTCTGCTTTACAAACCCGTGAAACCGGCCTATTTGCGAACCTTGCTGGCGCGTGTTTTAAAGGCGTAATTCGCAGCAGCCAACACGGCTTGGGTGCGATTTTGAACGCCGAAGTACCGAAGAATGGAACTCACATGGGTTTTGATGGTTTCTTCAGATAGCTCCAAAGCGGCGGCGATCTCACGGTTTGTGAGGCCATTGACCAAATGCGCGAGCACGTGTTCTTGGCGCGGGGAGAGGGAAAAGTCTTGAAATTCAAGCCCGCCGCCGGAATCCAAAAGCGCTTGCGGGATGACTAACTTGCCTTGTAATGCGCTTTGAACGCCATACACAAATTCCTCAGAAGCGCCAGCTTTGGAAATAAAACCTAAAGCGCCTAACTGCAGTGCTTGGCGCATGACCTGCGCTGTGCATTGACCCGACATCATGAGGACCGGCAGGGCGGGTTGGATTTTCCCAATGTCAACCAACACGTCTAAGCCGTTGCTATCTGGAAGTTGGTAATCCAGTAACACGAGGTCAATGTCTTGGTGGGGAAGCAGTGTTGCAAGCGCTTGGGCGCCGTCCTTGGCTTGGAGCAGTTGTAAATCAGGGCTCAAATTTTGAAGGACTTGGGCCAAGCCTTCACGGACTAAAGCGTGGTCGTCAACGATCAGAATTTTCATGTTTGAATTTTCAAAAAAAGAGCCCGCAGTGGCTTTGCAGCCTGCGGGCTTTTTATCCTAGTTTGGCATGAAGGGTTTGAAGCCAGAACGAATCTGGCTATCCCATTTATGCGCCGTGGAGTTGCATCATCAAAGGAACAATCAACAGGGCCACGATGTTGATAATTTTGATGAGCGGGTTGATGGCGGGGCCCGCGGTGTCTTTGTAGGGGTCGCCTACGGTGTCACCGGTCACAGCTGCTTTGTGGGTTTCAGAGCCCTTGCCGCCATGGTGTCCGTCTTCAATGTACTTCTTCGCATTGTCCCAAGCGCCGCCGCCTGTACACATCGAGATAGCCACAAAAAGACCGGTCACGATCGTACCCATGAGCAGGCCGCCCAATGCGGCTGGCCCCAAGACCAAGCCCACCAAGATAGGAACAACCACAGGGAGCAAGCTTGGAATCATCATTTCTTTGATCGCTGCAGTGGTCAACATGTCAACGGCAGTGTCGTATTCGGGCTTACCGGTGCCGTCCATGATGCCTTTGATCTCACGGAACTGCCGGCGCACTTCAACCACAACGGAGCCCGCAGCGCGGCCCACGGCTTCCATGGCCATCGCTCCGAACAGGTAGGGAATCAAACCGCCGATAAACAGTCCGATGATGACCATGGGGTTGCTTAAGTCAAAGGTAATGACCTTGCCGTAGGCTTCGAGTTTGTGGGTGTAGTCGGCAAAAAGTACCAGGGCCGCCAAACCGGCAGAGCCAATAGCGTAGCCTTTGGTCACCGCTTTTGTTGTATTACCTACCGCATCGAGCGGATCGGTAATCTCGCGCACGCTGGCTGGCAACTCGGCCATCTCTGCAATGCCACCGGCGTTATCGGTGATGGGGCCGTAGGCGTCCAATGCCACAACAATACCTGCCATGCTGAGCATGGAGGTTGCAGCTATGGCAATTCCGTAAAGCCCGGCTTGGTGATAGGAGGTCCAAATGGCGAGGCAGACAAACAACACAGGCCATGCAGTCGACCGCATAGAGACGCCCAGACCGGCGATGATGTTGGTTCCGTGGCCGGTGGTAGAGGCTTCGGCGATGTGCTGAACCGGAGCGTATTGCGTTCCGGTGTAGTACTCGGTAATCCAGACCAAAGCGGCGGTTAAAACCAAGCCCACGGCGCAAGCGCTAAACAACTTTGCTGCTGCCCCCGTTCCGCCAAGCGCATTATCGGCAATCATGCTTTGTGTCACAAAGTAGAAAGCAATCAATGACAAACCGCCCGCCACTGCCAGACCTTTGTAAAGCGCTGGCATCACGTTTTTCATGCCTGGAGAGGCTTTGACAAAGAAACATCCGATGATGGAGGCAATGATAGAGACGGCACCGAGCGCTAAGGGGTAGAGCACGAGGCTGGCTCCACCAGCAGAAACCAGCAAGGTTCCAAGCACCATGGTGGCGATCAACGTCACTGCGTAGGTTTCAAATAAGTCGGCGGCCATACCAGCGCAGTCGCCCACGTTGTCGCCCACGTTGTCTGCGATCACCGCAGGGTTGCGGGGGTCATCCTCGGGAATTCCGGCTTCTACTTTGCCAACCAAATCAGCGCCTACGTCTGCGCCCTTGGTGAAAATTCCACCGCCCAAGCGGGCAAAGATAGAAATCAGCGAAGAGCCAAAAGCGAAGCCAATCAAAGGGTTCAGTTTGGCTGCGGTCACTGCGCCGTCTGGTACCAAGTACCAGTAAAAGCCAGTGACACCGAGCAGGCCTAAGCCGACCACCAACATGCCAGTGATGGCGCCGCCGCGAAAAGCGACGTCCAAAGCTGGGCCAATGCCACGGGTTGCGGCTTGGGCGGTTCGCACATTAGCGCGGACAGAAACGTTCATTCCAATAAAGCCGCAGGCGCCTGAAAGCACCGCACCCACGACAAAGCCAACGGCGCTTAAGGGGTCGAGAAAAAGAGCGATCAAGATAGCCAAAACCACGCCGACCATGGAAATGGTCTTGTACTGGCGGGAAAGGTAAGCGGCGGCTCCGGTTTGAATGGCGGCCGCAATTTCTTGCATCCGGGCGTTACCCGCGTCTTGGGAAAGAATCCAGCTGCGTGCCCAAACACCGTAAATCACGGCGATCAAGCCACAGCCCAGCGCGAGAATCAATGCTGAGTTGCCTGTCATAAAAAAATCTCTCTTTTGGTTGTTTGACGAAGAAGGGGGCAACGCTAGCGACGCCCCCGCTGCGTTGCTTCCTCAGTGCCCCGAACCTCAAAGCTTCCCGGAGTTGATTGGCCAACAGTCGAAATGTAGCCGCAAAAGCGCGCAATTCAGGTCAGACGCAAGTACCAAGTCAGTAAAATCAGGGTTAATCCTATGTTCCCACCCTTACTTTAAGCAAAGAGTTTTTCATGTCCCTAGACAAAGTCACCCCCGGCAGCAAAGTTCCACACGCCTTCAACGTCATTATTGAGATTCCCATGAACGCCGATCCGGTGAAATATGAAGTTGATAAAGCAACAGGCGCTATTTTTGTGGACCGCTTCATGAGTACGGCGATGCATTACCCAACCAATTACGGTTATGTTCCCAAAACCATTTCTGGTGATGGAGATCCTGTGGATGTCTTGGTAATCACCCCGGTTCCCTTGATCCCTGGCGTGGTCGTAACGTGCCGGGCGATTGGTATTTTGAAAATGGAAGACGAGGCGGGTCAAGACGGAAAAGTATTGGCCGTCCCTGTGGAAAAAATTCTTTCGCTTTACACCCAGTGGCAAAAGCCTGAAGACTTAAACCCCCTGCGCCTGAAAACGATTTCCCATTTCTTTGAGCACTACAAAGATCTCGAAGAAGGGAAATGGGTCAAGATTTTGGGTTGGGAAGGCCCTGAGTCGGCTCAGAAAGAAATCATGGACGGCATTGCCAATTACCAAAAGGAAAATTCCTAAGGTAGGTTGGCCGTTTTGAAAGGCGTTCGTTGTGCTAAGTCTTCAAGGTAATTCCCAACGCCTTCTTGCTCGCGTTCTAAAAACCGAGCAACTGCGTCTGAAAATGCAGGGTGCACCAGCCAATGTGCGCTCTGCGTTTTAACTGGAAGTAGGGCGCGGGCCATTTTGTGCTCCCCCTGCGCCCCGCCTTCAAAGCGCTGGTAGCCCTGAGTAATACACCATTGCAATGGCTGGTAATAGCAGGCTTCAAAGTGCAAGCAATCGACCCGTTCGAGTGCGCCCCAGTAACGGCCATAGGCGACCTTAGGGTGGCTTGACACCCCTTCTTGAGATCCATCCGACAAGGCAATCAAGCTGCAGGCGATGGGTTGCTGATTGCGCTCAGCAATAAAGAGCAACCAGTTCCCTGCCATGTTGCTTTGCATTTGTTCGAAGAAATCACGGCTTAGATACGGAGCGTTACCGTGCTCTAAATACGTGCGCTCATAGCAGCGATAAAAAAAGTCCCAGTCGGCAGTGCTGATTTCGGCGCCTTGTCGCCAGTGAAATTGAACCCCTGCGTCAGTAACTTTGCGGCGTTCTTGGCGAATTTTTTTTCTTTTCTCCTGATTCAAAGTCGTTAAAAAAGAATCAAAGTCAGAGTAAGGAATGAGGCTATTTTCCCAATGGAACTGAACCGTATCTCGCAGCATCAGACCCGCTTCTTCGCAGGCCTTGGCATCGGTGGACGACAAAAATAACAAATGTAACGAAGACAGCTGATGGTCTTTGCACCAAGTAAGGAGTTCTTGAATTAAGGCCGTTCGAGCCGCGGGGTTTGTTGCCAGAAGGCGGGCGCCGGGCACCGGCGTAAATGGCACGGCAACCAAGGCTTTGGGGTAATACGCCAAGCCGTGCTGTTGGTAGGCGTTGGCCCAAGCCCAGTCAAAGACGTATTCCCCGTAGGAGTGGTCTTTCAAGTACAAAGGGCAAGCCGCAATCAGTTCTCCCGCGTTTTCCAGCAGCAGAAAGTGCGGCGTCCAACCGGTGGCTTGGCAGGCACTGCCACTGGTTTGCATGGCGGCAAGGTATGCGTATTGAAGGAAGGGGCTGGGATCGGGCAGCGCTAAAACTAAGGCATCCCAAGCCTGCGGGTTCACCTCTTGGATCGATTCGACGACCCGAGTGACATAATCAATTGCAGGCATGGCTGAGGGATATTTCCTTTGCGATGTTTTGTAGAGCGCTTAACTTTTCTTTATCCATAATTTCCGGTTCATGACTCTCAAAATTTGTGTAGCCCAGCTTAACTTTATCGTAGGCGATTTAGCAGGCAACGTCCAAAAGATAAGTGACGCTGCGCAACATTCCTATGCAAAGGGTGCGCGTTTACTGTTAACTCCAGAATTGTCGATTTGTGGATATGCCGCTGAAGATTTGTACTTGCGACCTGCCTTTATGCAAGCCTGCGATGATGCGCTGAAAGCGCTAACCGAGCAGCTCGCAGGGTTAAAAGGGATGGCGGTGGTGGTTGGCCACCCGCAAGGCGGCGACAGTCGTACGTCTTCAGTCTCTGTTACAGAGCGGTTCAATTGTGCGAGCGTGATCTCAGAAGGGCGGGTGCTAGCCACATATGCCAAACGCGAATTACCTAACTACCAAGTGTTCGATGAGAGACGGTATTTCACCCCCGGCAGTGGCGTTTGTGTTTTTGAGGCCGGTGAGGCGGGCTCAAAAATCAAGGTGGGTTTGCTCATTTGTGAAGACGCGTGGTTTGAAGCGCCGGCCCGATTGGCCAAAGCTGCTGGCGCAAACATCCTGGCCGTGATCAATGCGTCCCCGTTTCATATGGGAAAAGGCTATGAGCGGGAAGCCATGATGGCCGAGCGCTGTGTCACCACGGGGTTACCTTTGGTCTATGCCCATTTAGTAGGGGGTCAAGACGAATTGGTTTTTGAGGGCCACTCGTTTGCTTTATCAGCCGATGGTTCGGTCGCTGCCCGTGCGCCTAGTTTTAAAGAATCGCTGTTTGAGGTGCAATGGAATTCAAGCGCCCAGACGATGCATGGAAAGATAGAGCCTGTTCGTAGCCATGAAGCCGATGTGTGGGACGCTTTGGTTTTGGGCGTGCGCGACTACATTGGGAAAAACGGATTTCCAGGAGCTCTTTTGGGGCTCTCAGGCGGGATTGATTCCGCGCTGGTTTTGGCTGTTGCTGTGGACGCGCTCGGGGCCGATAAGGTACGCACCGTCATGATGCCGTCGCCCTATACCGCAGACATCAGTTGGATCGATGCGCGGGAGATGGCGAAGCGTATGGGAGTGCGTTACGACGAAATTTCTATTCGGCCTGAGTTTGAAGCCTTTAAAGCGTCATTGGCAGCAGATTTTTCGGACCGTGCAGAAGACACCACGGAAGAAAACATTCAAGCCCGCATTCGCGGAACCTTGCTCATGGCCTTGAGTAATAAATTTGGCAGCATTGTTTTAACCACCGGTAATAAATCGGAGATGGCAACAGGGTATTGCACGCTCTACGGTGATATGGCCGGTGGTTTTGCAGTGATCAAAGATCTTTTGAAAACCCGGGTTTTTGCGCTGGCGCGTTGGCGAAACGCCAATAACCCTTATGCGACGTGCAACAACCCTATTCCTGAGCGCATCATCATCCGAGCCCCTAGCGCTGAACTGCGGGCCGATCAGACCGACCAAGACAGCTTGCCAGATTACGCGGTGCTAGATGCGATTGTGGAGCGGTACATGGAAAACGATGAAAGCATCGAAGCCATCGTGGCTTCAGGATTTTCGCCCACCGATGTAGATAAAGTCACCCGGCTGATTAAACTTAACGAATACAAGCGCCGACAATCGCCGGTTGGAATTCGTTTAAGCCCCCGAAGTTTTGGCAAAGATTGGCGTTATCCTATTACCAACCGTTTTCGGGCTTGAACCTTTTGTCTTTTCTTTGGATATCTCATGAAACAAATCACTGCCATCATTAAGCCTTTCAAACTCGAGGAAGTCCGAGAAGCTCTCGCTGAATGCGGCGCCTCCGGCTTGACCGTCACCGAGGTGAAAGGCTTCGGTCGTCAAAAAGGCCATACCGAGCTGTACCGGGGTGCGGAATATGTGGTTGATTTTTTGCCTAAAGTCAAAGTCGAAGTAGTCGTCCAAGCCACGGATGTCGACCGCTGCGTGGATGCCATTGTGAAAGCGGCGTACACCGGAAAAATCGGTGACGGTAAGATTTTTGTGACTGCGGTAGAGCGTGTAGTGCGCATTCGCACCGGCGAACTCGACGAAACTGCGATTTAAAAAACTGGTTAAATGAAGCGGTGGTAAAGGGCGGCGCCCCAAATACCTGCGCACAGCGCTAAGCAAAGAAAGACAGCTGCGCTGCCCATGTCCTTAGCCCTTTTGGAGAGGTCATGCCACTCGGGGCCAATGCGGTCGATGGCGGACTCAACCGCAGTGTTGAGTAATTCGACCACCATCAACAAAATAATGGACCCGATTAGTAGCGCAACTTCAATCCAATCGGCGCCAACCCAAAACGACAACGGAATCAGTACGATGGCTGCAATACATTCCTGGCGAAACGCAGGCTCGTCCCAGCCGGCACGCAACCCTGCGAATGAATACAACATGGCGTGAAAAAGCCGACTCAGGCCTTTTCGGTCTTTTTGGGGATTTGCCGAGAGGGCTTTTGAATCGAAGGTTTTCTCTTGCATACCTTGGATTATCGGCTCAGTGGGCTCGACGACACCAGCCGTGTTTTGGCGGCGGCGTCATGCCAAAACTGACCCTGTGGGTGAAAGCGGCTCAGAATCGCCCAAACCAGAACCCAGCCCACCACGATAACGCTGGTTTCTAGGGTATCAACCTCCAATGGAGCCAGTACCAGCAAGGGCGGCAGAAACCACACCCATGCAAGAAAATAGCGTAGCAAGGCGCGCTTTTGTGAAACTGCTTCGCCTTGAAGATCGACCAAGCGAATATTCCATGTTTTCATAGCCAAAGTTTGCCCTTTTGACCAAAACCAAACGAAGTAAATACCGAAAATTAAAAAGATGAAAGCCTGAAGCGCATGGCGGTTGTCAAGGGCATTGCGTGTTTGGCTGAGCGTGCTAAATAAGTATCCAGCGATAAAAACTACGCCAAATAAGAGCATTCCCTCGTAAACCCAGCAGGCCATCCGTCGCCACAGGCCAGGCGTCTTCATTTCATTGGAGTTCACAGTCAGCTTTCGTCTTTGCCAACGCTGTTAGTTAGCCGATGCTGCGGCCGCAGAGGCAGACGCCTGTGGCCGCGCTATGTAAGGCAATAACGTGTTGCGATTTATCAGTAGCGTTGAGTTTTTGCCGTCAGTCACAGGCGGCGGCGTTTTTCGAGTGACGGGAACCTCAGCGAGCTTTTTGGCTGGAACAGGTTTCGCGGCAACGGCTGCACCAGAAGGTTTTTTGGGAGCGGATTGAGCAAAGGCTTTCTTTTCCTCATCGCTCAAGGCTTGGTAGGTTTCCCATGTCGCAACTCGGCCATCGGATGGAATTTTTTTGGTGTTAGCAAAATTCAACCGCGCTTGTTCGCGCTGTTTCGGACTGAGCGCTGCCCACTGAACCATCCTGGCTTGGAGCTTGTCTTTTTCATCCGCGGTCATTTGGGGATGGTTAGCAGACAACGCAATCCATTTTCGCTGGTGTCCTGCTGAGAGTTGCCCCCAAGTGGCTTCTAGTGGCGCCAATGCAATCTTTTGGTCTGGACTGAGAGTATTCCAGGCAACCGTAGGCGAGATTGCGGGTGGCAAGGGTAAAGTTTTACCAGCTACTTTTGGGGTTAACGGGGCAGCTGTGCCAACGTCTGCTGTCTGGGCTTGGGAAGCAAAAGGGAGAAAAAGCGCAATGAGCAAGGCACAAAGCGCATTCCAAGATCGGGGTCGGGGCATTGAAGTACGAATCAGCAAAATAAGCGCAATCTAATCCCGAGCGGATGCCTTGAGGAACTGGGCGAATCCAGCGTCCGTGTAGGCGTTTGGTGGAAGCTCGTCCGTGAGAATAGCAGTATCTACTTCAGCTAATTCTTCAGCGCGTTGATTTTCTTGAAGCACGCCAATCCCGATTAATCCGACGAGCAATACGACCAAGGGAAGTAAGCTAGCGGCTCGGCCCCAGAAGCCGAAATGGGCATCGCCACCCAGCGTTGCGGAGGCATTATTGGCAAAAACGGAAGTTGCTGTTTCGATTTTCAAAACACGACGCTTGGCGATGGCCTGCATCCGCGACGCACGCAAGCGCTCCATCACATCAGCAGGAACTTGGTTGGCCGATGGGTCTAGCCAAGCAGAAAGCCGTGCACCATAGGCGTCGATGAGTTGTTCTGAATTTCGATTTTGCATCATTGATTGATTATTCATACATGTATTCCCTTGGCAATAAGTGCCTTCCCTAGTGCGGCTACCGCCCTAGAACAGTGCGTTTTGACGCTTCCTTGCGAGCAACCCATCGCAGTAGCGGTTTCGGCAACGTCCATTTCTTCCCAATAACGCATGAGGAAGGCTTCTCGTTGACGCATAGGGAGTTCCTGAATTGCCATTTCTATCTGTTGCAAGGTTTGGGCCCGATCCGCTTGATTTTCCGCACTTTCATTTTGTTCACTATTGGCAGATTGGGACAATACCTCCAAAATATTAAAGTTATCGTCTTCATTTCCAGATTCAAAATCACTCATCCGGGAGAAAAGCGCGTTTTGGGTCTTTTGCCTACGAAACCAGTCCATGGTGCAGTTGACCAAAATACGCTGAAACAGCATGGGAAGCTCTTCAGCGGATTTGTGCCCGTAATGTTCGGCAAGCTTCATCATGCTGTCTTGGACGATGTCCAAGGCGGACTCTTCGTTGCGAACGTGGTACATCGAGCGCTTAAAGGCGCGTTTCTCCACGCTTTTTAAAAAATCGGAGAGCTCTTGTTCGGTGGCCAAAAGACTTAACCCTCAAGCTGAGAATGGAAGTGACGCACTGACCAAGGATTCCTAAATGGTTTGCTTAGTGGTTGATTATTCCATTCTTAAGCAGCATTTGTCCGTCACTTTCTTAAAATCGCATGTTGCAGTGCGATAATCCGGTTTGCAGTAAAAAAGCAAACGGGTCATGGTTCGGCGCAACATTCAATGCGCTTATGGCTTTGACCTCAAGTCCCAACGCGGCTTCACAAGAGTTTGCGAAGGGGCACCCAAGGTCTTTCGTTAGAGAAATTCACAAAGGTTCATCATGGAAATATCAAAAGCAGAAATGGCTTCGGCCGGTGCCGCGTTGGAAAACGCAGGCGCAAATTCAACCCAAGAACTGCGTGGCGCAGAAATCTTGGTCAAAGCTCTCCAAGCAGAGAACGTTAAATATATCTGGGGTTACCCCGGCGGCGCGGTGCTGCATATTTACGATGCTTTCTATAAACAAGACACGATTCAGCACGTTTTAGTGCGCCATGAGCAGGCGGCAGTGCATGCGGCCGATGGCTATGCCCGTGCGACGGGTGACGTAGGTGTTGCGCTGGTAACGTCGGGTCCCGGTGTGACCAATGCGGTCACTGGTATCGCTACGGCCTATATGGATAGCATACCGATGGTGATTATTACGGGTCAAGTACCGACCCACGCCATTGGCTTAGACGCCTTCCAAGAGTGCGATACCGTTGGCATTACTCGCCCGATTGTGAAGCACAACTTCTTGGTAAAAGACGCCCGCGATATGGCTGAGACCATGAAAAAAGCGTTTCACATTGCTCGCAGTGGGCGTCCTGGACCGGTCGTAGTCGATATCCCTAAGGACGTTTCCTTCAAAAAGGTGCCTTATGCGGGTTACCCGGCTGCTGTAGAAATGCGCTCTTACAACCCCGTGCGCAAGGGCCACGGCGGTCAGATTCGCAAAGCGCTGCAGCTTCTGCTAGCGGCAAAACGGCCCTACATTTACACCGGCGGCGGCGTTTTATTGAGTAACGCGTCTGCCGAGCTGCGTACTTTGGTGGACATGCTGGGCTATCCTTGCACCAATACCTTGATGGGCTTGGGAGCCTATCCAGCCAGCGATAGAAAATTCTTGGGCATGCTGGGCATGCACGGCACCTTAGAAGCCAACAACGCCATGCAGCACTGCGATGTCTTGTTGGCCGTGGGTGCGCGTTTTGATGACCGTGTGATTGGTAACCCCAAACACTTTGCACAAAACGAGAGAAAAATCATTCACATCGACATTGATCCCTCGAGCATTTCCAAGCGAGTCAAGGTGGATATCCCGATTGTGGGTGATGTCAAAGACGTACTCCTAGAGATGATTGCCATGATCAAAGAAGGCGCTGTCAAACCTGACAGCAACGCCTTGGGTGCTTGGTGGGACACGATTGAAGGATGGCGTAAACGCGACTGCATGAAATACAACCCAGGCAAAGGGGATGTGATCAAGCCGCAGTTCGTGGTGGAAACGCTTTGGAATATGACTAAAGATGTGGAGACCTACATTACTTCGGATGTCGGTCAACACCAAATGTGGGCGGCGCAATACTATAAATTCGACGAGCCTCGGCGCTGGATCAACTCAGGGGGCTTGGGCACGATGGGTGTTGGTATCCCTTATGCGATGGGTATTAAATTGGCTAAACCTGAGAGCGAAGTTTTTTGTATTACGGGTGAAGGCTCGGTACAAATGTGTATTCAAGAGCTGTCGACTTGCTTGCAATACAACACGCCGATCAAAATCGTGGCACTTAACAATCGTTACCTAGGTATGGTTCGCCAGTGGCAAGAGGTGGAATACGAAGGCCGTTACAGCCATAGTTATATGGATGCACTCCCTAATTTTGTCAAATTAGCGGAAGCCTACGGCCATGTCGGGATGCTGATTGAGCGCCCTGAAGATGTAGAGCCTGCCTTGCGCGAGGCGCGGCGACTGAAGGACAGAACCGTGTTTATGGATTTCCGCACAGACCCGACAGAGAATGTATTCCCCATGGTGCAAGCCGGTAAGGGCATCACTGAAATGCTTTTAGGGTCGGAAGATCTTTAAAAACTCCAATCTCAAAATTTATTAATTGGCCTATTGACGAATCTATTGTTTGCCAAGCTTTGACGTTACCGCGTCAAGGGGAGGGCAGCGAAAAGAGGGATCTATTTATGAAACACATCATTGCAGTTTTACTAGAAAACGAACCAGGAGCGCTTTCTCGGGTGGTGGGCTTATTCTCTGCGCGTGGTTATAACATCGAGTCCTTGACCGTTGCGCCTACCGAGGACCCCAGCCTGTCGCGCATGACCATTCAGACCACCGGCTCAGATGACGTGATTGAGCAGATTACCAAACACCTCAACCGGTTGATTGAAGTCGTAAAGGTGGTTGATTTGACGGAAGGCGCGTACATTGAGCGCGAGTTGATGATGGTTAAAGTCCGCGCAGTAGGCAAAGAGCGCGAAGAGATGAAACGCATGGCAGACATATTTCGCGGGCGCATCATTGATGTCACTGAAAAAAGTTACACGATTGAACTCACCGGTGACCAATCCAAGAATGATGCGTTTCTGCAGGCGATCGAACACGGCGCAATTTTAGAAACGGTGCGAACGGGATCGAGTGGGATTGGCCGTGGAGAACGTATTTTGCGGGTCTAGCCGATCGCAAAGGTGTATTCTGTGCGCGCGCTTCGGCATGCTCAACGCGAACGGATTTTGATGGCGACGGTATTACTTTTCGCCTTGAGCTGAGGTGGTTTTTTGCAACTAGGCGCCAGACGCCATTATTTATTTCGGAGAAAAAGATGAAAGTTTTTTACGACAAAGATTGTGATCTCAGCCTGATTAAAGGCAAAACGGTCGCCATCATTGGATATGGCAGCCAAGGCCACGCACACGCACAAAATTTGAACGACAGCGGCGTTAAAGTGGTTGTGGGTCTGCGTAAAGGCGGAGCTTCATGGCCTAAGGTTGAAAAAGCCGGACTTAAAGTGGCAGAAGTAGCCGACGCAGTGCGATCTGCAGATGTCGTGATGATCTTGTTGCCCGACGAGCAAATCGCAGCGGTTTACACGCACGATATCGAGCCCAATATTAAGCAAGGCGCTTCTCTGGTGTTTGCACACGGCTTTAACGTGCACTACGGATTGGTATCCCCACGCGCAGACTTAGACGTTTGGATGGTCGCCCCCAAAGCCCCAGGACACACCGTTCGCGGTACGTACGCACAAGGTGGCGGAGTTCCCCATTTGATTGCGATTCACCAAGACAAATCAGGCCGCACCCGTGACCTCGCTTTGAGCTATGCCATGGCCAATGGAGGCGGCAAAGCGGGCATCATTGAAACCAACTTCCGTGAAGAAACTGAAACCGATTTGTTCGGTGAGCAGGCGGTTTTGTGCGGCGGCACGGTTGAACTGATCAAGGCGGGTTTTGAGACCTTGGTTGAAGCCGGTTATGCCCCTGAAATGGCGTACTTTGAGTGCCTGCATGAGCTCAAACTGATCGTTGACATGATTTATGAAGGCGGCATTGCCAACATGAACTATTCGATCTCCAACAACGCCGAGTATGGCGAGTACGTGACGGGTCCAAAGATTGTGACCAGCGCGACGAAAGATGCCATGCGCCAATGTTTGAAAGACATTCAAACCGGCGAATATGCAAAAAGCTTTATTCTGGAAAACAAGGCCGGTGCGCCAACCTTGTTGAGCCGTCGTCGTTTGACTTCAGAGCATCAAATTGAGCAAGTGGGCGAAACGCTCCGCGCCATGATGCCTTGGATTAAAAAGAACAAGCTCGTTGACCAAACTCGCAACTAATGGTTCTTTAAGGATCACCAAAAGGCCACTTCGGTGGCCTTTTGCTTTTTATTGTTCTGAGTGGGTGCCAAGTCGTACACTTCAGACTCAAACTTTAATTGTGGAAATCGTGGATCGTTAAAGATCGCGCCAAGGAAATTGTATGAATAACGAGCTGGATTCAAACACGTCAGATGAAGAAGTTGTTCAGGTGCGCAAGCCCAGAAAGGGGATCTATGTGCTGCCCAATCTATTCACTTTGGCAGCGTTGTTTGGGGGCTTTTATGCCATTGTGATGGCCATGCAAGGGCAGTTTATACAGTCTTCGATTGGTATTTTTTGCGCCATGGTGCTTGACAGTCTCGATGGCCGGGTCGCCCGAATGACCAATACCCAGAGCGCCTTTGGCGAACAAATGGATTCCTTGTCCGACATGGTGTCTTTTGGCGCTGCGCCTGCGCTCATTTCGTATGTTTGGGTTCTTAATGGGTTAGGAAAATGGGGCTGGTTTGCTGCGTTTGTGTATTGCGCATGCGCTGCGTTGCGCCTAGCACGGTTCAATGTCAATACCAATGTGGTCGACAAACGCTACTTCCAAGGCTTGCCCTCTCCCGCAGCAGCGGCTTTGGTCGCTGGTTTTATTTGGTGGTGTTCCGACACAGGTGTAGCCCCCGCAACGGTGTCTTGGTTTATGTTTGCCTGGGTTCTTTATGCCGGCTTGACCATGGTGACAAACATCCCGTTTTATAGTTTTAAAGATGTCAGTATGAAAAGAAGTGTCCCTTTCGCGGTCATCGTTCTGATTGCTTTAGGAATCGCGGTAATCAATATTGACCCACCCACCGTGATGTTCGGGATTTTTGTGATCTATGGCATCAGTGGTTATGTGGTGTATGCCGTGCGCCGTTTTAAAGGCCTGCATACCAGTGTCATCAGCACCTCAACCGATGAGCCTGATGAGCGCGGTATGCACAAGTGATGTTTGGAGTAATGAAATGACCGATAAATTGATTATTTTTGACACGACTTTGCGTGATGGTGAGCAGTCGCCGGGCGCATCGATGACGCGGGACGAAAAATTGCGTATCGCAAGACAGCTAGAACGCCTCAAGGTGGATGTGATTGAGGCAGGATTTGCAGCCAGCTCCAATGGTGATTTTGACGCAGTGCAGCTGATTGCTAACACCATCAAAGAGTCGGTCATTTGCTCTCTTTCGCGTGCAAATGATCGTGATATTTCCCGCTCTGCAGAAGCTCTGAAAGGAGCTGCCCATAGCCGAATTCACACTTTCATTGCAACATCGGCATTGCACATGGAAAAGAAACTGCGCATGACGCCTGACCAAGTTTTTGAGCAAGCCAAGCAGTCGGTTCGGTTTGCCAAAAACTTGGTAGCCGATGTGGAGTTCAGCCCAGAAGACGGGTATCGCAGTGACCCTGATTTTTTATGCCGTGTGATTGAGGCGGTAATTAAAGAGGGCGCAACCACCATCAACATTCCAGACACAGTGGGTTACGCAATTCCTGAGTTGTACGGAAACTTTATTAAAAACCTGCGTGAGCGCGTTCCAAATTCCGATAAAGCAGTGTGGTCGGTTCACTGCCATAACGACTTGGGAATGGCGGTGGCTAACTCCTTGGCGGGTGTGAAGGTGGGCGGTGCCCGGCAAATTGAGTGCACGATCAACGGATTGGGTGAAAGAGCCGGGAATTGCAGCTTAGAAGAAGTGGTCATGGCCATCAAAACGCGCAAAGACTACTTCGGATTGACCCTTGGTATCGATACACAGCATATTTTGGCCACCAGCCGCATGGTGAGCCAAACCACGGGGTTTGTGGTTCAACCCAACAAAGCGGTCGTTGGGGCCAATGCCTTTGCCCATGCGTCTGGAATTCACCAAGATGGCGTACTCAAAGCGCGAGATACCTATGAGATTATGCGAGCAGAGGATGTGGGTTGGACTGCCAACAAAATTGTTTTGGGCAAGTTAAGCGGTCGCAATGCGTTCAAACAGCGCCTTCAAGATTTAGGCGTTCAAATGGAAAGTGAAGCCGATACCAATGCGGCATTTGCACGTTTCAAAGAACTCGCCGATCGTAAAACCGAGATTTACGATGAAGACATTTTGGCGCTTGTCAGTGATGAAAGCATTGCGCACGACAACGAGCAATTTGGATTCATCTCACTGTCGCAACATAGCGAAACCGGTGAGCGACCCCATGCGCAAATCGTCTTCACCGTTGCTGGAAAAGAGATTAAATCCGCATCGGACGGAAACGGTCCTGTCGATGCGTCTCTCAAGGCGATTGAACTGCAAGTCAAGAGTGGCGCGGAAATGGTGCTGTATTCAGTGAACGCTATCAGTGGTTCTACCGAGAGCCAGGGTGAGGTCACTGTGCGTCTTCAAAATAGTGGCCGTGTGGTCAATGGAACAGGCTCCGATCCTGATATCGTCGTGGCATCTGCCAAAGCCTATTTGAGCGCTTTGAACAAATTACAAAGCAAAGCCGACCGCGTTGCAGCCCAAGGATAATCAGAAGCCAAGGAACTTTAGTTGAAGTTTCTACCGCAAGTACTTGATTTTATGGATTTTTTGTTTAAAATCAAAAAAATCAGTGCAAATGGTAGGGGCTTTCAGCCAAGTCCAAGCCTGAACTTTGGATCTCAATGAAAAAAATTCTCGCAAACTTATTCGTCATTTTGAGTTTGGTCCTTTCTGCAGGACCTGGAGCGCAGGCTGCCGTCACACACCAAAAAGCGAATGCAAAGAAACAGCGAATCAATAAAGCGCCAGTGAAGATGGCCGCGAAAAAGCCTGCGGGCAAACGCGCAAAAATGAAGTTTGCCGCTGTTCCTGTGCGGCCCTCTTTCGGTAAGACCGCGGGTCTGCATTCTTCACAGGACTCTTTAGATTTAAAGTCCAGCGTTGCTTTTGTCAGTGACCAAGACACCAATGAAGTTTTGTTTAAGAAAAATGAGCAAGCAGTGCTGCCGATCGCATCGATCACCAAATTGATGACAGGTGTGTTGGTGACCGAAGCCAATTTGCCAATGGATGAGATGATCACCATCACGCAGGCCGATGTGGACATGGAAAAGGGCAGCAGCTCACGCCTGGCAGTGGGGACCGAATTGTCCCGCGGTGAACTCCTGCACTTGGCCTTAATGTCGAGTGAGAACCGCGCAGCGCATGCTTTAGGTCGGACGCACCCGGGCGGCCTCTCAACTTTTGTGGGGTTAATGAATGCTAAGGCAAATAGCTTGGGCATGAATGCTACTAATTACGTCGAGCCCACTGGTTTATCCAGTAAAAATCAGTCGAGCGCCAGAGATCTGGCGACTTTGGTGAGCTATGCCCATGCGGATGCCACCTTACGAGAATTTTCCACATCTCCCGGCTACCAAGTCGCGGTGGGGCACAAAACCTTAAAGTACAACACCACCAACCGACTCGTCAAAAGTCCGCTGTGGGATATCGGAATTCAAAAAACCGGTTACATCTCTGAAGCGGGTCAATGCCTCGTGATGCAGGCCAAGGTGTCTGGCCGCCGATTGATCATGGTGTTTTTGGATTCTGCTGGAAAGTTTAGCCGCACTGCCGATGCTGAGCGCGTTCGACGTTGGCTTGAGTCGGGTACATCCAAATTGTCGCGTGTCGCCCCTGTTACGGGTAGTTAAATCAGGACTGAAACCGACCTAAAAAAGCCCTACGGGAATTTAACCACCCGTAAACCCAAGCGCTTGAGAAATCTCTCTGGCGGTCTCTTTAAGTTTAGGTAGCCAGTTATCGTCCATTCGGCCAGACGGGGCTGATATCGACAGTCCTGCGACCAATTTCTCTTGGTCATCGTAGATTCCTGCTGCCATGCAGCGCACACCCAACTCTAGCTCCTCATTGTCATTGGCTTGGCCATATTGCCGAACCTTAGAGAGTTCGCGCTCTAAATTGGGCAACTCTGTAATGCTGTTTTTGGTATGGCCCTGAAGGCCTGTGCGCGTCGCATAGCTTCGCACGCGTTGAGGATCATCAGCGGCAAGAAAAAGTTTGCCTACTGATGTGAGGTGTAGCGGCGCCCGTCCGCCAATAGCGCGAACCACTTGCATACCGGAGCGTTCGCTGAAGGCGCGTTCAACATAAATGATTTCATCACCTTGGCGCATGCTTAAGTTGACAGGCTGCTGGGTGAGTTTATGCAGTTCGCGCATGGGCAACATGGCCGCATCGCGAACATTAAGACGCCCTTTAACTAAATTTCCCAATTCCAATAAGCGCATGCCCAATCGGTAAACCCCGGCTTGCGGGCGGTCCGCAAAGCGACCCAGTACCAAGTCGTTAAGGATGCGGTGGGCTGTCGATGGGTGTAATCCCGCCTTTTCGCTGATGTCTTTAAGCGTCATCGCTTCTTCTCGTGAAGCCAGCACATCAATGATCGTAAACATCCGTTCGATCACTTGTACTGAGGGGGTCAAAGAGCGGTCTGAGTCTTTTTTAGTCATGGTGGCTTTGGGTAAACCGCATTATCGAGCAGTAGGCCTTGAAATTCTATGGGTTTGATGCGTTTGCTTCTAAACAAAGAATCATTTTTTCACTGACGATAACGCTTTCCACACACCATCTTCAAGCAGTTCTAGGGGTTGAAAATTTGTTTTGTAGTTCATTTTTTGGCTTTGCTCAATCCAATAACCCAAGTACAAATGTGACAGGTTCAAGGATTGAGCTTGGTAAATTTGCCACAGCACGTTATACGTCCCGTAACTGGCTTTGTCATCGGGGTCAAAAAATGTGTAAACAGCCGACAGGCCATTGTTCAAAACATCCAAAATAGAAACCATTTTGAGTGTGCCTGGGCTGTCGCCGTCGCTGGGTTCTCGAAACTCTACGAGGCGAGAATTGACGCGACTTTGAAGTAGGAACTGAGTGTACTGCCCGACACTGTCCTCATCCATTCCTCCGCCTGGGTGGCGGTTGTTTTGGTACCGCAGGTAAAGCGCGTAATGCTCTGGGGAAAATCCCAGATTCATAACCCTCGACACCAAGTGATTGTGTTGCTTCCATGCGCGACGCTGGCTTCTGTCGGGCTTGAATGCTTGCACTTGCACGCGCAATGCAATACAAGCCTGGCAGCCATCGCAGTTGGGGCGGTAAGTGAACATTCCACTGCGCCTAAATCCACTGGCAACGAGCTCCGAGTAGGTCGTGTTGTTGATTAAATGGCTTGGTGTTGCGACCTGCGAGCGGGCGTGGCGCGCTGGCAAATAGCTGCAGTCATAAGACGCAGTCGCGTAAAACTGCAGGGTTTGAAGTGGAAGGTCTTTGAGGTCAGTCATGGGAACTCAGGTCGACGACAAAATCTGATTCCAGTATAAAGGTGTAAAACGCCAATCCAAGGGGGGAAGGGCCTTGGCATCATTGACGCTATTAAGAAATTCTGCCCTACTAATAGGTGCGGCGCCAAGGCTCGCTAAATGGGTCGTATTTTGTTGGCAATCAATCCATTTCACGCCTTGTTGTTTACATAAGACTAGGAGTGCGGCAAGGGCGATTTTGGAGCCGTTGGGGACGGTCGTAAACATAGATTCGCCAAAAACGGCTTTACCTAAAGCAATGCAATACAAGCCAGCAACCAATTTTTTATTTTTCCAAACTTCAATGCTGTGGGCAAATCCGTGCTGGTGCATTTCGATATAGGCTTGAACCATGGCAGGCACGATCCATGTTCCAGATTGTTGATTTCGAATTGCTTGGGCGCAAGATCCAATGACCTCCTCAAATGCGGTGTCTATTCGGATTTCAGAATCCGAATCTTGCGAAAAACGAAACAGGCTTTTCTTGAATGATCGATGCAGAATAAAGTCATTTACTTTCAAAACCATGCGCGGTTCAGGACTCCACCACAAGATGGGTTGTCCTTCACTAAACCATGGAAAAATGCCTTGACCATAGGCGTTTTTGAGCGTCTCTACGTCTAACGCGCCACCCGCTGCAAGAAGCCCAGGGGCTGGCGACTGCGCGTCCCAGGCCGCGTGCGCCGAGGGAAAGGGCGCTTGAGGCGCAAGCCACAGCAAGGGGTTTTCGGCCATTTATCGGGTGCCCCGACTGTGAATGAAGTGGGGTGTGAGGGAAATTTTTTTTAGCATGGCTTGGTGCTGCGTTTCAGGCGGTTAGAATACCAGTTGTCGGGGCGTAGCGCAGCCTGGTAGCGCATCTGGTTTGGGACCAGAGGGTCGAAGGTTCGAATCCTTTCGCCCCGACCATTTATCATGCCAAAGCTTCGTCTTTGGCATTTTTGTTTCTAGATTTCGGATTTACCTGTCCGTAGCTCAGTTGGATAGAGCAACAGCCTTCTAAGCTGTAGGTCACAGGTTCGATTCCTGTCGGACAGGCCATCTTCTACGTTGTTGAATCAGCGCCCATATTCAATTGCTGTACCGGGGTCTTATCGCTCAGCCACCGGTATGCAGCATTTTGGAGTGGTTCCCTTTCGCCGGTGGTAAGCAGTTCCAAGGCACTGGAGTTCGGGGTTAATTTTTGCGCCGCAGCGCCGTTGACGCTGCCGAGCGCTTCTAACAGGTCGCGTGTTCTGCGTGCTACAGGGATGCCTCCCTCCACAAGCTGTATTCCTGGCCCAATCAGATCGATGATCGTTTTCGTTGCAAACGCATAGTGCGTACAACCCAAAACAAGCGTATCGATGTGTCCGTTTTCAATGCCAAATGAGCCCAAAGCTTGGGTGTAAGTTGCGCAAAGCGACTCAATCAATTTCTGATCTCCCTGCTCAATCGCTGTGGCTAAGCCGTCACAGGCTTGCGTGATGAACTGGGTATTTGCAGGTTGAGACGCTAACAAGCTTTGAAACTTTTCGCTTTGCAGCGTGCTTCGTGTAGCCATCACGCCAATGCGCCCTGTTTTGGTCATGGCGGCTGCGGGTTTCAGCGCCGGTTCAATGCCAATGATGGGCAGGGTAGGGTAGCGCAGTCGCAGGTCTGCAATAGCAGCGGCCGTAGCGGTATTGCAAGCAACGACCAAGGCTTTGACGTGTCGCACTTCCTGTAAATAATGCGCAATCGTTCGGGAGCGATTAAGCACGTGCTCAACGTTGCGCTCTCCATAAGGCGCATAACCCGCGTCTGAGACATAAATAAATGTCTCACGCGGCAGGACTTCTTGAAGCGCTTTTAAAACGCTCAATCCGCCAACGCCGCTGTCAAAAACTCCAATGGCCGACATGGGCAGTCTTTGATAGATGTATCAAATCGATTGAACGGGAATAGTTTTGAATTCCCCGCTGGCGATTTTCTTTTGCCAAGTCGCAGGGCCGGTGATGTGGGCGCTGGTGCCACCAGAGTCAACGGCGACAGTGACGGGCATATCGACCACATCAAACTCGTAAATCGCTTCCATTCCAAGGTCTGCAAAGCCCACAACTTTGGCGTGTTTGATGGCTTTGCTGACCAAATAAGCGGCACCGCCAACCGCCATCAGGTAGGCGCTTTTGTGCTTTTTGATCGCCTCAATCGCTACGGGGCCGCGCTCCGCTTTGCCCACCATGGAGATCAGCCCGGTTTGGCTGAGCATCATTTCTGTAAATCCGTCCATGCGGGTGGCGGTCGTAGGGCCTGCAGGCCCCACGGCCTCGTCGCCGACGGGATCAACCGGGCCGACGTAGTAAATCACCCGGTTCGTAAAGTCAACTGGGAGGGACTCTCCTTTGGCCAGCATGGCTTGAATTCGTTTGTGGGCGGCGTCCCGACCGGTCAGCATTTTCCCGTTCAGCAACAGAGTTTGGCCCGGCGTCCAGCTGGCGACTTCGGCTTTGGTCAAGGTATTGAGGTCCACCTTTTTACTTTGGACATAGTCAGGGGCCCAATTCACCGAAGGCCACAAATCCAAAGAAGGGGGAGTCAAGTAAGTGGGCCCGCTACCGTCTAATACAAAGTGGGCGTGCCGGGTCGCGGCACAGTTGGGGATCATCGCCACCGGTTTGCTAGCCGCATGGGTGGGGTACATCTTAATTTTGACGTCTAAGACCGTGGTGAGGCCGCCCAAACCTTGTGCGCCAATGCCCAAGGCATTGACCTTTTCAAACAGCTCTAAGCGAAGTTCCTCGGTTTGAGTTAAAGCCTTGCCGGAGGATGACTTGGCTTGAAGCTCGTACATATCAACGTCGTCCATCAAACTTTCTTTCGCCATGAGTACAGCCTTCTCTGCCGTGCCTCCAATACCGATTCCCAACATGCCCGGCGGACACCATCCCGCGCCCATCGTGGGGACTGTCTTGAGGACCCAGTCCACCACCGAGTCACCTGGGTTGAGCATGATCATTTTGCTTTTATTCTCAGAGCCTCCGCCCTTGGCGGCCACGGTGATTTCAACGGTGTTGCCTGGAACAATCTCCGTAAAGATGACGGCTGGGGTGTTGTCCTTGGTATTTTTTCTCAAAAATTCAGGGTCAGCGACAACGCTGGCACGAAGCGTGTTATCTGGATGGTTGTAAGCCTGGCGAACGCCTTCGTTAATGGCGTCATCGAGACTGCCAGAGAAGCCTTCCCAACGGACATCCATGCCCACCTTGAGGAATACATTGACGATGCCGGTGTCTTGGCAAATGGGGCGGTGTCCGGTGGCGCTCATTTTGCTGTTCGTCAAAATTTGGGCAATCGCGTCTTTGGCCGCAGGGCTTTGCTCGCGTTCGTAAGCGCGGGCTAAGTGGGCAATATAGTCAGCCGGGTGGTAATAGCTGATGTATTGCAAAGCAGCAGCAACGGATTCAATGAGGTCGGCTTGACGGATGGTGGACATGGTGCTGAAAGCCTTAAATAGGAAAAAACCAGTACGATGAGTTTACCTAAGCCCGCAGTCAGTGGCATGTAAGTGCAAGAAACGACATTTCAGGATAGTTTTTAATAATGAGGAGATAACCCCGTGAGTTCTGCATCATCTGCTATTGAATCGGTTTTGGTTGAAAACCGCGTATTTCACCCCAGCGAGGCGACCGTCAAAGCCGCTCGAATTTCCGGCATGAAGGGCTATAACGCGCTGTGTGCGGAAGCTGAAAAAGACTTTGAAGGTTTTTGGGCCCGGTTGGCGCGTGAAAACGTCGTGTGGAACAAACCCTTTACCCGAACTTTGGATGAATCCAAAGCGCCTTTCTACCAATGGTTTGACGACGGAGAGCTCAACGCTTCGGCCAACTGCTTGGACAAGCACATGGGCACGCCCACAGAAAACAAAACCGCCGTTATTTTTGAAGCCGACGACGGAACCGTTACAAAAACCACCTACAAAGAATTACTCGCCCGGGTCAGCCAATTCGCCAACGCTTTGAAAGCCGATGGAATTCAAAAGGGCGATCGGGTGCTAATCTACATGCCTATGACGCTGGAAGGCGTGATCGCCATGCAAGCCTGCGCCCGGATTGGCGCAACCCACAGTGTGGTTTTTGGCGGCTTCTCAGCCAAAGCCTTGCAAGAGCGCATCATTGATGCAGGCGCGGTCGCAGTGATCACGTCTAACTTTCAGATGCGTGGTGGCAAAGAGCTGCCCCTGAAAGCGATCGTCGACGAAGGCCTGGCCTTAGGCGGCTGCGAATCTATCAAGTCGGTGTACGTTTACCAACGCACTGCAACCGCCTGCGCCATGGTTGCCGGGCGTGACAAAACTTTCACCCAAGCGCTTGAAGGCCAAAGCAGCGTGTGTGCCCCGGTAGCGGTAGGCGCGGAGCATCCGCTGTTTATTCTTTACACCTCTGGGTCCACAGGCAAACCCAAGGGCGTACAACACTCGACAGGCGGCTACTTGCTCTGGGCTAAGCTGACCATGGATTGGACGTTTGACTTAAAGCCCGAAGACGTGTTCTGGTGTACGGCCGATATTGGTTGGATAACCGGCCACACCTATGTCGCATACGGCCCCTTAGCCGCAGGCGCGACCCAGATCATTTTTGAAGGCGTACCGACCTACCCCAACGCCGGGCGCTTTTGGCAAATGATTGAACGCCACAAATGCACTATTTTCTACACCGCCCCCACGGCCATTCGGTCCTTGATCAAAGCCGCTGAAAGTGATGCGGCAGTTCATCCTGATCGCTCTGATTTAAGCAGCCTGCGCATTTTGGGTTCAGTAGGGGAGCCTATCAATCCTGAAGCTTGGATGTGGTACTACAGAAATATTGGTCACGAAAAATGCCCCATCGTTGATACGTTTTGGCAAACCGAAACCGGCGGCCACATGATGACGCCCCTGCCTGGCGCAACGCCGTTAGTCCCAGGCAGCTGTACCTTGCCGCTGCCCGGAATCATGGCGGCCATTGTGGATGAGGCGGGTAACGATATTGCGAACGGAACAGGCGGTATTTTGGTGGTTAAGCGCCCCTGGCCGTCCATGATTCGCACCATCTGGAATGACCCTGAGCGTTTTGTCAAAAGCTACTTCCCCGAAGAAATGGGCGGCAAACTCTACCTTGCCGGTGACGGCGCAGTGCGCAGCGCTGATAGAGGCTATTTCCGAATTACAGGCCGTATCGATGACGTATTGAACGTCTCAGGCCACCGCATGGGAACCATGGAGATTGAGTCAGCCTTGGTTTCAAAAACTGATTTGGTCGCTGAAGCAGCGGTCGTTGGCAGGCCCGACGACTTAACCGGCGAGGCGATTTGCGCTTTCGTGGTTCTCAAACGCTCACGCCCCGATGACGCCGAAGCC